>CACFCI010000014.1 GCA_902564785.1 uncultured Pelagibacteraceae bacterium
AAACCAAAAAAATAAAGTAAATGTTTATGAAGATGATTTGAGAGATATTTATAACTCACGAACATTCTGTTTATATGAGGATATTGAGTTAATAAAAAAAAATGGTCTGGCAAAAGGTGGAAGTTTAGAAAATGCTATAGTGATCAAAAATAAAGAGATTCTTAATACTGGAGGATTAAGAAATAAAAAAGAATTTGTTAATCACAAAATACTTGATTGTATTGGTGACCTTTATACATCGGGATATAGAATTGTAGGAAGTGTGTTATGCTCTAGAGGCGGACATTATCTAACAAATAAATTACTAAGAAAAGTTTTTGATAATAATGATAATTTTTCAATACTAGAAATAAAAGAAAAGAATCTACCTCATACACTTATAAATAAGAAGCTATTAAGATCTATAGCTTAAAGATAACTTTTAAATTGTCCTTTTAATAAGTATAAATTTAGTATGAAAAAATTTTATTTTTTTTGTTTTGTTATAGTTTTAGTTTTTAATGCTTCTTGTTCAAAAAAAGAAATTCAGAAATCTGAAATAATTGAAAAAAGTTTAGAATTACAAGTTCTTGAAGCTTATGAGGAAGGAATGAAGTCATTAGAAGAAGGTGACGTTCTTTTTGCTGCAAAAAAATTTAATCAAGCCGAAATTTTATTTCCACAATCAGAATGGGCTCCGAAGTCATCATTAATGGCCTCTTATTCATACTATAGTCAAGACTATTATTCAGATGCAATTCTTGAATTAGAAAGATTTATAAAAATTTACTCAAAAGATAAAAATATAGACTATGCATATTATTTGCTAGCTGTTTGTTATTATGAGCAGATAGTTGATGAAACAAAAGATTTACAATCTATTACTGAAGCTCAAAAATATTTTAATTTAGTTAAATCTAAATATCCAAATACAGAATATGCTTTAGACTCAGATTTTAAATTAGATCTTATCGAAGATATTTTAGCAGCAAAAGAAATGTATGTAGGAAGATACTATCTCGATAAAAAAAAATGGATTTCTGCAATAAACAGATTTAGAAACGTCGTGGATAATTATGAAACTACTGCCTATACCGAAGAAGCTTTACATAGACTTGTTGAAATTTATTATACATTAGGTTTAGTTGCTGAAGCGGAGAAATATGCAAAAGTTTTAGGTTACAATTATCAATCTTCAGAATGGTATGAAAATTCGTATTCTATTTTTAATAAAGAATATAAAAAAATAAAAGTCAGCAAAAATAAAGATAAAAAAAGTAGTAAAATCTTAAAAAAATTTAGATCTCTTTTTAAATAGATGAGTAAAAATAAAATTGAAACTCAATATAGAGAAAAAATAAAATTATTAAATTTTTATAATAAATTTTATTATGAAAAAAGCTCACCAAAAGTTTCTGATGAAATATATGATAAACTTAAAAAAGAAATTCTATTATTAGAAAATAAATTTAATTTTTTAAAATCAAAAGACTCACCATCAAAAATTGTTGGCTACAAACCATCTAAAAATTTTAAAAAAAAAAAACACAAGATCCCGATGCTTTCATTATCAAACGCTTTTTCTGAAGATGATTTAGTAAATTTTGAAAAAAGAATTATAAATTACTTATCTGAAAACAAAAATTTTGAAATTTTTTACAGTGCAGAACCTAAAATTGACGGAATATCAGCATCTTTAACTTATAAAAAAGGAAAATTTATAACAGGATTATCTAGAGGGGATGGTAAAGAAGGAGAGGATATTACCCAAAATTTGATAACTATAGTTGATATACCAAAACAAATTAAATCAAAAGATTTTCCTGAGGAGATTGATATTCGAGGTGAAGTTTTTATAGGGAATAAAGATTTTAAAAAATTCAAAGAGAAATTTGCTAATCCAAGAAATGCAGCTTCAGGTTCTCTAAGACAGAAAAACCC
The DNA here is from genome assembly GCA_902564785.1 of uncultured Pelagibacteraceae bacterium. GTDB lineage: Bacteria > Pseudomonadota > Alphaproteobacteria > Pelagibacterales > Pelagibacteraceae > Pelagibacter. Next base: position 1,921 of record CACFCI010000014.1, read on the forward strand.
TGAGGAAACAAAAAAAATTCCACTTAAGTTTATAGCATATGCATTCGGATATCAGAGGGGTTTAAATATTAAAACCCAATCAGATTATTTATTAAAATTAAGAGACTGGGGATTTAAAACTAATCCATTAAATAAGTTAATAAAAGGGATTAAAAACTTATTAATAAATTATGATACAGTTGAAAAACAAAGATCAAACTTAGATTTTGATATTGATGGCATTGTTTATAAAATAAATGATTTTTCTATCCAAAAAAGATTAGGCAATGTTGCTAATGCACCAAGATGGGCTATTGCGCACAAGTTTTCTTCAAATAAAGGAATTTCTGAAATTTTAGATATTGATATACAAATAGGTAGAACAGGAGCTTTAACTCCGGTCGCTAAAATTAAACCTATTAATATTGGTGGAGTAGTAGTTTCAAATGCCACATTACATAATGAAGATGAGATAAATAGAAAGGATATTAGAATTGGAGATGTAGTAACTGTTGAAAGAGCAGGAGATGTAATTCCACATATACTTAGCGTTGATTTAAAAAAAAGAAAAAAAAGCAGTATTCAATTTACTTTTCCTTCAAAATGCCCGTCTTGTGGTTCAAAAACAATAAAGGAATTTAATACTATAACAAAAAAAAAGGATGCAGTAAGAAGATGTTCTAATGAGGATTACTCTTGCGAAAAAATTTCAATTGAAAAGCTCAAGCATTTTGTTTCTAAAGAAGCATTTAATATAGATGGCCTAGGAAAAAAAATTGTTGAAAATTTTTGGAAATTAAAATTAATAAAATATCCTCAGGATATTTTTAAATTAGATTATGAAAAAATTAAAAAACTTGAGGGTTGGGGAAATTTATCGGTTGAAAATTTGAAATATTCTATAAATCAAAAAAAAAATATATCTTTAGATAGATTTATATACAGTTTAGGAATACGCCACATAGGTCTTGAAAATGCAAAATTATTATCAAAATATTTTATTTCATTTCAAAAGTTTAAAACTTTTTCAAATGTCAATATGAATGACAATTTATTAAATATAGATGGCATAGGTGAGACACAAGTAAATTCTATTAATAATTTTTTTTTAAATAAAATTAATCTAAAAATTTTGAATGAATTAGATAATGTTTTGAATATTAAAAATGCAACATCTGTTCAAAAAGAAGGGTTATTAAAAAATAAATCCTTTTTAGTAACTGGTAAGTTAGAGGGCATAAGTAGAGCAGAAGTAAAATCTTTGATAGAGGAAAATTCAGGCACTTCTGTAAGTACCGTATCAAAAAAACTAAATTATTTAATTGTAGGTTCTAAACCAACAAAAAGAAAAGTAGAATATGCTAAAGAGCTTAAAATTAATGTCATTACACAAAAAGAATTTTTAAAAATGCTGGATAAAGTCAGCTAGCCATTTCTTTTCATTAATATTTAAATATTTGGAAATTTTTGAGTAAATATCTAAGTGATATTTAAAAAGATAATTTTTTTCTTGTATGTTTAATAATTCGAAATTTATTAAATCTTTTTCAATTGGAACCATAGTTAAATTCTCAAACACCAATTTTTTATTAATTTTTTTAACATAAACTAGATTTTCTATTCTTATACCGAAATGATTTTTTTTATAAAATCCTGGTTCATTACTTAAAACCATACCTTCTCTAATTTTTATATTATTAACTTTTGAAATTGATTGTGGTCCTTCATGTACATTGAGAAAAAATCCAACTCCGTGACCTGTTCCATGAGCATAATCCAGATTACTTTTATTTAAAAATTTTCTAGCTCTTTTATCGATTTTTTTACCAACATTATGTTTATTAATATTTGTAATTGCTACAGCAATGTGTCCTTTTAATACTTTTGTAAAAATATTTTTGATATTATGCGTTGGCTTTGAAAAACACAGGGTTCTAGTAACATCAGTTGTTCCATATTTGTATTGTCCCCCTGAGTCACAAAGAAAGATATCTTTTTTACCTATAATTTTGCAATTTTCTTTTTTTGCTCTGTAATGAATTATTGCACCATTTTTACCAGATCCAGCGATTGTATTAAAACTTGGATATAAAAAATTTTTGTCCATTCTTCTAAATTTTTCTAGTTTTTTTTCGGCATCAATTTCTGTAATTTTTTTTTTATTAATATTTTTGATCCAAAAAATAAACTTTGTTAAAGCAACAGCATCTTTAATATGTGTACTTTTCATATTATTTATTTCCACTTTATTTTTTATCGCTTTTAACAAATAGGTAGGATCTTTTCTTTTAATAATTTTAAACTTAGATTTAATGATATCTTCATAATGAATTGAACACGAATTATTATCTATAATAAAATTTTTTCCTTTAAGATTTGAAACCTTTGTTGAAAAATCATTTATAGAAACTAATTGATTTCGTTTTAATATTTTTTTCTTAATTAGTTTTTTACATTTTTGAATTTTACAAACCAATAATATTTTCTTTGATTTACTTATTAAAAGTCTTGAATTTGGTATAGGGCTATTAGGACTATCATTGCCCCGGATATTTAAAATCCATGCTACATTTTCAGGAGCACTTACAAATAAATAATCTGATTTATTTTTGACAAGATATTTTGAAATTTTATTTAATTTAGAAATTGAAGTTTCTCCAACTATACTTTTATTTAAAGAATAGAATGGGAGAGTATCATTAATTTTTTGCTTTTCAATTTCATCAACTAAATTATTTTTAATAAATTTAATTTTATTATTTTTTAAAAAAAACTTTTTGATTTGTTCATATGTAAAAAGTTTAGGATCAATACCCAAAGTGAGATTTTTAAATAATTTACAATTTATGAGATATTCAAAACTAAAAATTTTAAAATACCTTCCTGACTCTAATTGACTCTGGATTGTATATCTTCCATCTGTAAATAAATAATTTTTTTCTTTTAAGATAACAGCTAAGCCAGCTGAGCCACTAAAATCTGATATTATTTTTAATCTATTTATTTTAGAATATTCAGTAAAATAATCATCATTTTTTGGAACAACATAGCCGTCAATATTATGAATTTTAAATTTTTTTCTTAACTTTTGAAAATTTTTGCTCATTTTATTCTTTTTTGATATCTAATCCAACCTGGGCTTCTAGTTTCCTCTCCTATTTCAAAGTCTTGGTTGAAGTCAAAATCGTCAACTATATCGGCTTCATCAAAGAATGAGTTTTTTTCTATATATTTCTCTGGTAATTCTTCAATAAATCTTGATGCCATGCTATCTATCCAGTCGCCTTGGTAAAATCGGTTCATAGAAAACGATATTATAGCTTTATTTTTTGCCCTGGTAATCCCCACATAAGCCAAGCGTCTTTCTTCCTCTAAGCCGTTTTGACCTTTTTCCTCAATTGATTTTTGATGAGGGAACAATCCCTCTTCCCAACCTGGAAGAAAAACTACTTCGAATTCTAAACCTTTAGCAGCGTGCATTGTCATCATATTTATTTTTTCACCATCCCATTCTTGATCTACCGAGGTCGCTAAAGAAACATGTTCTAAAAAACTTTCTAAATTATCAAATTCTTTCATAGCACTTAATAACTCTTTGATATTTTCTAGTCTATTTTCATTATCAACATCTTTTTTATTTTTCAACATTCCTGAATATCCTGATTCATCTAGAACAATTTGTAATAGCTTTATATGATTCGTTTTTTTTATTTTTAACTCGGCTCTCCACTTAGATAAAGAATTTAAAAAAAAATTTAAACCAATTTTAGCTTTAGGTTTGATTAAGTTTTGTTCTAGCATTTTAATTGATGCTCTTTCTAAATTTAAACTATTTTGTTTTGCGTATTCATGAATATTTTTTAAAGTATTATCACCTATAGATCTTTTTGGGTTGTTAACAACTCTTTCAAAAGCAAGATCATCTTTTTCTTGATAAATTAATCTTAAATAGGCTACACAGTCTTTTATCTCAGCTCTTTCATAAAATTTAGTTCCACCTAAAATTCTGTAAGGCATACCAATTTTAAGGAATCGTTCTTCAAATTCACGTGTTTGAAAAATAGCTCTTACAAGTATTGCAATGTTATTGTAAGAAAATTTTTTTTTTATATTTTTTTCTATTTCGTCTGAAATTCCTACAGCTTCATCTTTGCCATTTTTGAAGCAGTTTAATTTAACCAAATCGCCTTCTTCCATAGTTGTAATTAGTGTTTTACCAACTCTATTTTGGTTATTAGAAATTAGATTTGAAGCTACAGACAAAATATTTTGAGAAGATCTATAATTTTGCTCCAATCTTATTACTTTCGTATCTTTATAAACCTGATCAAATTCTAAAAAATTTTTTATTTCCGCACCCCTCCAGCTATAAATCGACTGGTCATCATCACCAACGCAGCAAATATTTTTATTTTTTTCTGATAAGAGATTAAGCCATTTACTTTGTATAAAATTTGTATCTTGATATTCATCAACAAGAATATATTTAAAATTTTTTGAATATAATTCTCTTATATCTGAATTTAATTCTAAAATTTTTACAGTATGCAAGATAAGATCGCCAAAGTCACAAGAATTTAAGTCAGTTAATTTTTGTTGATAAATTTTATATAGTGGAAGAATTGTTTTTTCATAAAGATCCTTTTTATTTATTACTACTTCATTTGGATAAAATCCTTTATTTTTCCAACGATCGATTATTGCCAATATAAATCTTGGAGATAACTGTTTGATATCAATATTTTCAGCTTTACAAATATTTTTTATAAGTCTGATTTGATCATCTGTATCTATAATAGTAAAATTGGAATTAAGGTTTACGGCAGATGCATGTTTTCTCAATAATTTTGCACATATTGAGTGAAATGTACCAAGCCAAGATAGTCCAATTGCCTTAGAACCAAGTATTTTGCTTACTCTATTTTGCATTTCCTTAGCAGCTTTGTTTGTAAATGTGACTGCCAAGATTTGATTTGGAAATGCCTTTTTTTCTCTGATAATATTGGCAATTCTAGAGGTCAAAACTTTTGTTTTTCCAGATCCAGCTCCAGCTACAATTAAAAGAGGTCCATCTAAATGAAGAACAGCTTCCTTTTGAGCATCATTCAAATTTTTTAAATAATCTTTGTTTATCATTTAAAATAATACTTTATAAGTTTTGTTGACAAAATGAACAAATCAAATTTCTTCGCCAAATATTTAAATTCTTTTAATAAATTCATTAATAGTCTTTTAGAAAAGAATTTAAACAAGTTAAATTTTAGTATTTTAAGAAATTTAAGTAAAAACAATAAAATAATTTTAACATTTGTCGCAGTTATAGTCGTTTTCATATCATATCTCTTAATACCTACATTTTATAAACAATCTGAACTTTCAACTGAATTAAAAGCTCAATTGAAAGACAATTATAAATTAAATTTCAATAAATTAGGAAATTTAAATTATAATATTTTTCCCAGACCTCATTTTACTATATTTGAATCTATTATAAAAAATAATGAAAAAGAAATATCAAAAGTAAAAAGTCTTAAAATATATGTATCAATTGAAAATTTATTTTCTTTGAAAAATTTAGAAATAAAAAAAGTTATTGTTGAAAATGCAAATTTTAATTTAAATAATCAAAATTACAATTATTTTATAAATATTCTTAAAAATGATTTCACAAACAGAAACCTGACAATTAAAAATAGTAACGTTTTTTATAGAAATAATGATAACGAAGTTTTATTTATTAACAAGATTTTAGACATGGAATATTATTATGATTATAAAAAATCTCAAAATATTTCTTATTCTAAAAATGAATTATTTAATCTTCCTTACTCTATTGAACTAATTAATGATGATGAACAAAATATATTTTTTTCAAGGTTAAATTTTAATTTTGCTAAATTTCAAATTGAAAATGTATTGAACTATAATGACGACCCTAAAATTGGAGAATCTCAATTTATATTAAATAAAAATAAAAGTACATTAAAATACACGACAACAAAAAATTTTTTTGAATTTAATTTATATGATAAATTAGAAGATCCTACTTTTTTATATGAAGGTAAATTTAATTTTTTTCCATTCTATTCAATTTTTAAAGGAAATACAAAAAAACTTAATTTAAATTATTTTTTTGATACAAATTCAATTCTTGTTCAATTATTAAAAACCCAAATGCTTAATAATAAAAATATAGATTTTGAATTAAAAATTAATGCTAAAAATATATTTAATAATTTTTATTTTAAAGAATTTATTATAAACTCCAAAATTCAGGATGGTTTAATTGACATAGACAACACTAGTTTCAAATGGAAAGATTTTGTTGACTTTAATTTGACTGAAAGTTTAATTTACGTGAAAAATGGTGAGCTAGTTTTAGATGGAAAATTAAGCATTAATATAAAAAATTATGATGAAATATATAAATATTTGCTTACACCGAGAAATTATAGAAATAAATTAAAAAAAATAGATTTAAACTTTACATACAATTTTGACCAAAAAATTGCTAATTTAAGCGATATAAAAATTGATAGTAAAATTGATTTAAATGTAAATAAAATTCTTAATAATGTTTTTTTAAAAAAAGATAATCTACAAAATAAAATTTACTTAAAAAACTTGCTAAATAATGCAATTAAAAATTATGCCGGATAAATCATTTTAGTTGGATCGACTATTTTGTTGTAATCTTTCTCATTAATCAAGCCAGTTTTAAGTGCTTCATATTTTAAAGTTGTATTATTTTTTAAAGCTGTTTTAGCAATTTTTGCAGCAGTGTCGTATCCAATGTGTGGAGCTAAAGCTGTCACAAGCATCAAAGAGTTATCTAAATGTTCTTGTATTTTCTTTATATTAGCTTTTATTCCTTTAATACAATAAAGAGCAAAATTTTTTGTACTATCAGCAATTAAGTCAATTGATTGCAAAATATTATGAGCAATTAAAGGTTTAAAAACATTAAGTTCAAAATGTCCATGAGATCCTGCCATAGTTATCCCGTTGTGGTTTCCAATAACTTTTACGCAAACCATTGTAACTGCCTCACATTGAGTAGGATTTACTTTTCCGGGCATAATTGATGAGCCAGGTTCGTTTTCAGGTAAAATTAACTCACCATAACCAGCTCTTGGTCCTGAACCTAAGAAACGAATATCATTAGATACTTTCATTAAAGCAACTGCACATGTATTTAAAGCACCAGAAAAATTTACAATTGCGTCATGTGCAGCAAGTTCAGCAAATTTATTAGGAGCTGGTTTAAATTTTATTTTAGTAAATTTTGCGATTTCTTTAACAATTTTTTTGTCAAAATTTTTCCTTGAATTTATTCCTGTGCCCACAGCCGTACCGCCTTGAGCAAGATATAATATTTCTTTTAAAGCATATTCTATTCTTTCAATACTTTTTTTAACTTGAAAATGATATCCCGAGAACTCTTGTCCAAGTGATAATGGAGTCGCATCTTGTAAGTGAGTTCTTCCAATTTTAATAATATTTTTAAATTCATAAGATTTTTTTCTAAGTTCTTTCTCTAAAATTTTTAAACTTGGTAACATTTTAGAAAAAGTCTCTTTGGCTATAGAGATATGCATTGCAGTTGGAAAAACATCATTTGTAGATTGTGATTTATTAACATGGTCATTTGGATGAACAGGTTTTTTTGTTCCTTTTTTTCCACCTAAAATTTCTATTGCTCTGTTAGCTATAACCTCATTTACATTCATATTTGTTTGTGTACCAGACCCTGTTTGCCAAACTTTTAAAGGAAAGTTTTCATCTAATTTACCCTTAATTACCTCGTCTGACGCTTTTATTATTGCTTTAGAAATTTTGTTATCAATTAATTTGTCTTTTGAATGGACTATTGCAGCAGATCTCTTGATAATCGCAATTGATTTAATGATTGAAATATTAACTAAAATTTTACCTATATTAAAAAATTTATTAGATCTTTGAGTAGATGCACCCCAATATTTATCATTTGGGACATTTATACTTCCAATACTGTCAAATTCTTTTCTTAATTTCATTGATTAATTTTTAAGTAACAAATAATTATTAACATACAATAATTTTTTAAAAACATACAGGAGCATTATGTCGAATTTTAGTAAAGTTGGCACTTTCATGAAAACTTTTGGACAAGAAGTAAAAACTAAACCATCATTTAGCACTAGTAAAATAAATAAATTAAGGATTGATCTAATTAAAGAGGAATTAGAGGAGCTTACGGAAGCCATGAATAATAAGGATTTGTTGGAAGTAGCTGATGCGCTTACAGATATATTATATGTAACTTATGGGGCAGGGCATGCATTTGGAATTGATTTGGATAAATGTTTTGAAGAAGTTCAAAATTCTAATATGAGTAAGTTAGATGAAAATGGCAAACCAATTTATAACGAATCTGGAAAAGTCATGAAGGGTCCAAACTATTTTAAACCAGACTTCTCTAAGTTTATGAATTAAATTTCTAACTTAAAGTCAACTGCAGGAGCACTGTGTGTAATGCTGCCAACAGAAATTCTATTTACTCCAGTAGATGCAATGGCTTTTACAGTTTTTAAAGTAACATTGCCTGAAGCCTCTGTTTCATAATATTTTTTAGCAATCTTCACGCAATCTTTTAAATTTTTAATACTCATGTTGTCTAGAAGAATAGTATTAAATTCCAGACCTAATATTGATTTAAGTTGATTAACCGTATCAACCTCAACAGTAATTTTCTTTCCTTTTTTATTTTTAATAGCTTTTAAAACTAAATTCTTTAAATTTGAACTTGCTATATGGTTATCTTTAATCAAGTACTCGTCACTCAAATTGAATCTATGATTTGTACCACCTCCTAATGTAACAGCATACTTTTGTATCACTCTTAAATTTGGTATTGTTTTTCTTGTACAGCATATTTTAGTTTTTTTTCCAGCTAGTTTAACGAACTCGTTTGTTTTAGTTGCTATTCCAGAAATGTGAGATAAAAAATTTAAAGCAACTCTTTCAGCAATTAAAATATTTTTTGCTTTACCTTTGATTAAAGCTACTAAATTCCCTTTTTTAACTCTAGAGCCATCTTTTTTCTTAATAATAAATTTTATTTTATTATCAATTAGTGCAAAAGTTTGTTTAACAAATAATAAACCTCCAACAATTGCAGTTTGATTTGAAATTAATTTAATTGCTACGTCCTTGTTATTATCAATTAGACTTGAAGTGATATCTCCTGAAGGATAAAGGTCTTCGTTTAGTGCAAGCTTGACTGTACTTTTAATAAATTCTTTGCTTAATTTAATTTGTGACACTTAGTTATCTGCCAATGGCTGCCATTCTTTCTACAGATATTCTGGCTTTATCAATAGTTTCTTTGTCCATAATTATTTCACCAGTTTCATTCTCAAGACAATCTAATATTTTTGGAAGTGTAATTTTTTTCATATGTGGACATATATTACAAGGTTTCACAAAGTCTACATTTGGATTTTCTATTTGAATATTGTCACTCATTGAACACTCGGTAACCATCATTACTTTTTTTGGTTGATTATCTTTTACATATTTGATCATCCCAGAAGTTGATCCTGCAAAATCACTTGCCTCTATTACATCAGGAGGACATTCTGGGTGTGCAATAATTTTAATTCCTGGATTATTTTTTCTTATATCCTCTATTTCTTTTTTATTAAATTGATCATGAACAATGCAAATTCCTTTCCAAGAAATAATTTCAATATCAGTTTGAGAAGCAACATACTTAGCTAAATAATCATCAGGTAAAAATATTACTCTCTTTACCCCGAGTGATTTAACTATTTTAACTGCATTAGCAGAAGTACAACAAACGTCTGTTTCTGCCTTAACTTCAGCTGACGTATTGACATAAGATACAACAGGAACGCCTGGGTATTTTTCTTTTAATAGCCTAACATCTTTACCTGTTATAGATGATGATAAAGAACAGCCAGCATCCATATCGGGAAGAATAACTTTTTTATTAGGGCTCATTAATTTTGCAGTTTCTGCCATGAAATGTACCCCAGCCATTAAAATAATATCAGCAGAAGTTTTTGAGGCTTCAATTGCTAAGGCAAGTGAGTCAGCAGAAAAATCAGCAACACCATGATAAATTTCTGGAGTTTGATAGTTGTGAGCAAGAATTACAGCATTTTTTTCTTTTTTTAATTTATTTATTTTATGAATATACGGAGCATGTACTGACCATTCAATTTCAGGCATAACCTTAGAAATTTTTTGATAAATAGGATCTGTTGCTTTACGCACTTCTTGTGTAAATTCCATGAGGATTTTTACCAATTTGAATCATGATTGTCATTCATTTATTATGGGACATATCGCGGTCGTGCTGAAATTGGTAGACAGGCACGGTTGAGGGCCGTGTGGACCTAGTCCATGAGAGTTCGAGTCTCTCCGACCGCACCAAATTGAATTTTATACAGGAGTTTTTGATGGATAAATTACTTTCAGTAATATTTATGATTGGGGTTTTGCTTTTAGTTCTACCAAGTTTTTTACAATCAAATTCTCAACTAAAGCAATTTCTCAAAAATCTCAGTATTTGGATTATTTTAGTTTTTATAATTTCAATGATTGTTTATTTGTTAAAATAAGAAAATTATTTTTTTATCCAATCAGGTTTATTGATATTTATTGAAGCTTCTTTAGTTTTAAAATTTGTTTTTTCATTAAAGTTTTCGTTTAAGTATTTTATCAAAGCAAAAGGATAGTCGCTATCAATTAAAACCTTACCTATTTCAATTTCATTATTATAAATACTTTCGCCTGCGTGCAGTTTTCCATTAATTAAATTTATTGGAAATAATCTTTTTGAAAGTTTGTTCTTTAATTTAATTCGCGCCGTATTTTCTTGGCCAACATAACAGCCTTTTTTAAAATCGATTGCATTTAATTCTTCAAAATTACATTCAATACCAAACAATTTATCTTTCAATTTATTTAAGTCTTTTGGAACTATTCCAAGGCTATGACTTAATGAATAATATTCTTTCAAGTTGGCATCATGAAGATCTAGTTTTTTTAAAGATAAATAAAGTTTTTCTAAATTAATAATTAATCTAGCACCCAAATCCTTATTTCTTGGATCTAAAAATATTGGATCTTCTCTGTATTTAATTGTGTATCCAGGTTGATCTTTTGCTTCATCGAAAGTTAAGAATTTTTCATGAGAAAATGCTGCTACAACAAATTCATTACTTAAATTTAGAATTTCAACTTTTGATCTTAATTTATATAGCGATAATTGTTTGAATAACTCCTCTGCCTGAGGTTTTTCACAATCCAAAAGATATCCAGATTTATGTTTTACGATTATAAATTCGTATAAGAATTTACCTTGAGGTGTAAGTAATGAACTAAAACAACTATTTACATCGCTTACTTTGTTTATGTCGTTACTAATGAGATTTTGAAGAAACTCTTTTGCATCTTCTCCATTAATATAAAGAATTGATCTGTCATCTAAAATATAAACGTTTTTTATATTCATAATTGATTAATTATAGATTGTAATATAATAACAATCTCTCAAAATGTTAGATCTTATAATTAAAAACGGACAATGTTACATCGATAGTGAATTAAAAGATGTAGATGTTGCTATAAAAGATGGAAAAATTCAACAGATTGGACAAATTTCAGAAGAAGCAAAAGATACAATTAATGCAGAAGGCCATACAGTGTTACCTGGTTGCATAGATACCCAAACACATTTTAGAGAACCAGGATCAACAGATACTGAGGATCTTCATTCAGGAAGTAGAGCAGCGATAGCAGGAGGTATTACAAGTGTATTTGAAATGCCAAACACCAATCCCCCAACTTCCAATATGAAAGAGTTTCAAAGAAAATTAGATCTCGCTAAAAATAGAATGTATTGCAACTATGCTTTTTATTTTGGAGCAACAGCTGACAATGCGGATGATTTATCAAGTCTAGAGGGTTTGGAAGGGTGCTGTGGAATTAAGCTTTTTGCAGGTTCTTCGACTGGTAATTTATTAGTTGCTGAAGAGGATGATATAGATAAAGTTTTTCAAAATGCTTCAAAAGTAGTAGCAGTTCATTCTGAGGACGAGGCAATTTTAAATGTAAATAAGAAATTAATTAAAGAGGGTGATGTTCATACTCATCCAGTATGGAGGAGCGTAGAATGTGCGATAGCATCAACAAGACGGATTGTTCGAATTGCAGAAAAGCACAACAAAAAAGCTCATGTACTTCATATTACAACAAAAGAAGAAATTGATTTTCTATCTCAACACAAAGGAAACATTACTTTTGAGATTACTCCTCAACATCTAACTCTTTATGCTCCAGATTGTTATGACAAGCTTGGAACTTATGCTCAGATGAACCCACCATTAAGAGATAAATCTCATTATGACAAATTATGGTATGGAGTGAGAAATAACTTCAATGATACAATTGGATCTGATCACGCTCCTCATTTAAAAGAAAATAAAGACAAGATATATCCAAACACTCCTTCAGGAATGCCAGGCGTCCAAACTTTAATGCCAGTAATGCTAAATCATATCAATGATGGAAAATTATCACTTAATCAATTGATGAATTTTGTTTGTGAAAATCCAGTTAAGATTTTTGGTATTAAAAATAAAGGATTTATTAAAGAAGGCTATGATGCTGACTTTACAATAGTTGATATGAATAAAACAATTGAGATTAAAAATGAGAATATTGAAAGTAAATGTAAATGGTCCCCGTTTAATGGATTTAAATTTAAAGGAACACCTACTCATACAATTGTTGCAGGAAAAATAAAAATGCAAAATGGAAAAATTTTAGGTGATCCGGATGGCACTCCTTTGAAGTTTAGCTAAGCTTTCCGGTAAAACTATTGACAAGTATCACACCAATTACAATAAAAAATAATCCTAATATTGCTTGCCAAGCTAAAGTTTGTTTGAAGAATATGTACCCAAGAATTGCAATTGTAAAAATTCCAAGACCACTCCATGTTGCATACATAATAGCGATAGGAATCTTATTTGCTACAAAAGTTAAAAGATAGAAAGCACAAAGATAAAAAAATGCAAGAGCAGTTGTTGGGATTAGTTTTGTAAAATTTTGAGTTAAAGGTAATAACATTGTACCAGCAACTTCAAAAAATACTGCACCTGCGAGAAAAAAATATGTTTTAACCATTATTTAAAATTTTGTGTTGTATTAAATCTTCTTTAATTTCTGTTAAAATTGCCGGATCATCAATTGTAGGAGGAATTTTATATTCTACACCATCTGCAATTTTTCTTATAGTTCCTCTTAAAATTTTCCCTGATCTTGTTTTTGGTAATCTTTTTATAACAATCACTACTTTAAATGCAGCAACTGGGCCTATTTTATCTCTGACCATTTGCACACACTCTTTGGAGATAGTTTCATTATCTTTATCAACACCAGATTTTAAAACTACTAATCCAATGGGTAATTGACCTTTTAATTTATCTGCAATTCCAAGAACCGCACACTCAGCAACAGATTGATGTTCGGATAATACTTCTTCAATAGCACCAGTTGATAATCTATGACCTGCTACATTTATAATGTCATCAGTTCTAGACATGATCCAAATATAACCATCATCATCAATGTGGCCTGCATCGTATGTTTGATAATATCCATCATAATTAGACATGTAGTTTTCTTTGTATCTTTGATCTGCATTCCATAATGTTGGAAAAGTGCCAGGAGGCAAAGGGAGTTTCACAACAATATCCCCCATTTCATTTGGTTTTGCCAAAGATTGATCTGGCTTAATGATTTTTACATCATACCCAGGGACAGCTTTACAGGCTGAACCATATTTTGTTTCCATCATTTCAATACCAGTACAATTTGAGCTAATTGCCCAGCTGGTTTCTGTTTGCCACCAATGATCAATAACTGGAACTTTTAGTAAATTCTCAGCCCATTTAATCGTATCTGGATCAGCTCGTTCTCCAGCAAGGAATAAGCTTTCAAAACTACTCAAATCATATTTTGAGAAAAATTTACCTTCAGGATCTTCTTTCTTTATAGCTCTGAAAGCTGTTGGAGCTGTAAAAAGAGATTTTACTTTATAATCTGAAATGATTTTCCAGAAAGCCCCAGCATCTGGAGTTCCTACTGGCTTACCTTCAAACAAAACTGTAGTGCATCCTTTAAATAAAGGAGCATAAACAATATAGGAGTGGCCTACAATCCAACCAATGTCACTTGCAGACCACCAAATATCATCAGTATCAATGTTGTAAATATTTTTCATAGTCCATTTGAGAGCAACAATATGACCCCCAATATCTCTAACAATGCCTTTGGGAGTTCCTGTTGTTCCTGAAGTATATAAAATATAAGCAAACTCATTGGAGTTCATCTCAACACAATCAGCATTTTTAGCATTCGAGACTACTTCTTCCCAACTGAGCTCATTTGGAGCATTTAATTTAACCTCATGACCAGGTCTTTGGAATAAAATCATCTTTTCAATTTTGTGCTTGGCTATTTTTATAGCTTCATCAACAAGAGGTTTGTATTCAACCGTTCTCCCTGGTTCAAAACCACATGAAGCCGTCACTAATAATTTTGCTTTACTGTCATCTATTCTGCTTGCAAGCTCATTTGAGGCAAACCCACCGAAGACCACAGAATGAATTGCACCAATTCTAGCACAAGCAAGCATAGCAACTACTGCTTCTGGGATCATTGGCATGTAAATAATCACTCGGTCCCCTTTGTTAGCACCTTGAGCCTTTAATGCTCCAGCAAATTTAGAAACTTTTGACCTTAATTCCTCATAACTGAACTGACTTTTATTGCCCGTAATTGGACTATCGTAGATTAAAGCTGTTTTTTTACCTCTACCTTGGTCAATATGAATGTCTAATGCGTTATAACTAGTGTTTGTGACCCCATCTTCAAACCACTTATAGAATGGTGGGTTGGAATTATTTAAAATTTTATTTGGTTTTTTGAACCAAAAGATTTCCTCAGAAGCTTGTTGCCAAAATTTTTCAGGATTTTTTATAGAATTTTCGTAAATTTGATTAAATGTAGAAGACATAAAAATTTGATTCGAATTCCTTATTTTTTTTGATTTTTAACTTATAAATTGTATTTAATTTTAAAAATTAAGTAAAATCAATGAGAATTAGTCGCAATTAAGTCTTCATTTATCTAATTTAATTTGCTATTAACCGCGTCATTGGCTTAGGGAAACCTAAGTCTAGTTTATATAAACTAAATAAATAAAAACTAACGAAGAGGGAGTTTTTTATGAAAAAACTTAAACTGTTTGCTTTAGCAGCTATGACCTTGATCGGTTTTTCAGGTATAGCTATTGCAGCAGACGCAACGATGTTGATGCAAGATGACTTCGTAGGAATTTCATTCTGGGTTATCTCTATGGGAATGTTAGCAGCTACTGCTTTCTTTTTCATGGAAGCAGGCAATGTCGCATCAGGCTGGAGAACATCAGTTATTGTTGCTGGTCTAGTAACTGGTATTGCATTCATACACTACATGTACATGAGAGAAGTATGGGTTGTTACTGGAGACTCGCCAACTGTTTACAGATACATTGACTGGTTAATCACTGTGCCATTACAGATGGTAGAATTCTATTTAATTCTAGCAGCTATTGGTAAAGCAAACTCTGGAATGTTCTGGAGATTGTTAATTGGTTCATTAGTAATGCTAATCGGTGGATACTTAGGTGAAGCAGGATATATTAATTCTACACTAGGTTTCATCATCGGAATGGCAGGTTGGGTATACATTCTTTATGAAGTATTCTCAGGTGAAGCTGGTAAAGCTGCATCGAAGAGTGGTAACAAAGCTCTTGTAACTGCATTCGGAGCAATGAGAATGATCGTTACAGTAGGTTGGGCAATTTACCCATTAGGTTATGTATTTGGTTACCTAACAGGTGGTGTAGATGCTGACTCACTAAACGTCGTTTACAACTTAGCTGACTTCATTAACAAAATTGCATTTGGTCTAGTAATCTGGGCTGCTGCAACTAGTTCAAGCGGAAGAAGAGCTAAGTAATTAGCTAAAATTTAAATTAAGGGCAGGTACAATTTTTGTACTTGCCCTTTTTTTTTACCTTTATTAAAATTATGTATAATAACTATACATAATTTTTATCTATGGATGTTAAATTAGAAAAATGGCACAAGTGCCAAATTGATAAAGAAGTTCTTAAAGAGCTTTCCAAGAAATCTGATATAAAAGGACTTCAACATATCTCAGTTTTTTTTGGACTACTGTTAGTAACCGGAATTCTTGCATATCAAACTTGGGGCACATGGTGGTCAGTATTTTGGTTTTTAGTTTATGGAAATATTTATTCTTTCTCTAATCCATTATGGCATGAGACAGGTCACAAAACTGCTTTTCAGACTAAATTTTTAAACGAATTTTTTTATTATATCTCTTCTTACATGGCTAACTTTGAACCAACTAGATGGAGATACACACACTTTGTTCATCATGGAAATACTTATTCAACAGAGAATCCATTTGACCATGAAATTGAATATGGAAATGATTTAAAAGAAACACCAAAAAGATTAATTATAAATATAATTCCATTTTTAGATTTAGTTTTCTTTAAAAAACATATTTCCTTTGAAATTATTCAACATGCTCTAGGAATTAAAACAAAAGTTATGCAAGATAGCATTCCAGAGAATGCACAAGCAAAAGCAATTTTAATTTCAAGAATTTATGTTGCTATTTGGCTTTCAATTATTTTATGGTCTATAATAGTTTCTTCTTGGATGCCTTTATTGTATTTTGTGTTACCACAATTTTACGGAAAAACTTTACACAAACTTGTTGCATTTACTCAACATGCGGGTTTGGCAAGAAACATCAAAGATCATAGGGTTACATCCCGTGAAATGTATTTAAATCCAATACTAAGTTTTTTATATTGGAAAATGGAATATCATTTAACTCATCATATGTTTCCAAGTGTTCCATCATATAATCTTGATAAGCTACACCAACATATAAAAGACCAATTACCAAAGCCAAATGACGGTTTAATTGATGCTTATAAAGAAATAATTCCAGCGTTAATGAAACAAAAAGAAGATGCAAGCTATTTTATAAAAAAAGAGCTACCTGAACCTCTAAATATTTAAAAAAAATACTAAGTATGATTTTACTTACTTGTCCTATTTAGATAAGAAACTATATATAACGCATGGCAAAAATTACATATCACACTCACGATAACAAAACGCACACAATCGATATTCAAAATGGATTGACTGTAATGGAAGGAGCAATACAGAACGATATTCCAGGAATTGATGCTGATTGTGGAGGAGGAATGGCGTGCGCTACTTGCCATGTTTATGTTAAAGAACAATGGTTAGATAAACTCCCAACTAAAGAAGATGGTGAAGAAGATATGCTTGATATGGCTTTTGAACCAAAAAATAATAGTAGACTAAGTTGTCAGTTAATAGTTTCAGATGAGTTGGATGGACTAGAAGTAAACATTCCATCAAAGCAAGGTTAAATGAATAAAACAGATGTATTAATTATTGGAGCAGGACCAACAGGATTGTTTTGTGCTCATCAACTTGGAATTATAGGATTAAGTTGCGAGATAGTGGATAACCTTGATAAAGCTGGAGGCCAATGTATTGAGCTATATCCTGATAAACCTATTTACGACATCCCAGCCTTACCTGAGTGCACTGGTGAAGAGTTAACTAATAATCTTTTACAACAAATTAAACCCTTCAATGTAAAATTTCATTTAAATGAGAGAGTAGAGCAACTTAACAAAGTTGAAAATCGATGGCATGTAAAAACTTCTGGTGGGGCAGAGTTTGATGTTGCAGCAATTGTAATAGCTGGTGGTGTTGGTTCTTTTGAGCCTAGAAAGTTTCCAGTAAAGGAATGTGAAAATTTTGAGGGAAATTCTTTATTTTACTCAATTAAAGATAAATCAATATTTAAAGACAAAACTATTTCAATATTTGGTGGAGGAGATTCCGCTTTAGATTGGGCAATTGAATTATCAAACTCCTCTAAAGTAAATTTAATTCATAGAAGAGATGGATTTAGTGGAGCAGAGTCTAGTGTACAAAAAGTAAAAAAGCTTAATGATCAAGGAAAGTTAAATTTATATACAAAATACCAAATTGACTCTGTTAGCGGAGATAAAAATATCAAAAGTGTAAAAATTAAACATGAAGAAGGAGAAATTAAAGAAATTAAAACTGATTATGTATTAGGTTTTTTTGGTTTAATTATGCAATTAGGACCTATTTTAGATTGGGGCTTAAATATAAATAAAAAAACTATTGAGGTTAATACAGAAAATTTTGAAACTAATATTAGTGGAATATTTGCTGTTGGCGATATTTGTTCGTATCCAGGAAAATTAAAATTAATTCTTTCAGGATTTCATGAGGGTGCGTTAGCTGCAAGAGGTTGTTTTAAATATGCAAAACCAGATGAAAAATTAAGATTTGAATTCACAACAACATCTAAAGCCGCACATGAAAGACTTGGAATTAAAAAATGATAGAACTTTTTTCTGCTAATACTCCAAATGGTTGGAAAATTAGCATCATGCTTGAAGAAATTGGTTATGAATATAAAGTTACTCCTGTTGATTTAGGTAAAGATGAGCAATTTAAACCAGAATTTACAAAGCTAAGTCCATTTGGAAAAATTCCTGTGATCATTGATCATGATAACAGCAAAAGTATTTTCGAGTCTGGAGCAATATTAATGTACTTAGCTGATAAAAGTGGAAAGCTTTATAATCAAAAAGATAGACTGGTTATTAATCAATGGTTAATGGCTCAAATGGGAACTGTAGGACCCATGATTGGCCAACATCATCAGTTTCATCACTACAATCCAGGTAAAAGTGATTTTGGTGAGGAAAGATATTTTAAAATTACAAAAAGACTCTATGGAGAATTGGATGCAAGATTAAAGGAATCCAAATTTCTTGCTGGCACTGATTATACAATTGCTGATATTGCAACCTGGCCGTGGATGGCAAGACATGAATGGCATGATATTGGCTTAAAAAATTATAAAAATTTATCACGATGGTATCTAGAAATAGCTGACAGAGAAGCTGTTGTAAAAGGTTATGCTTTTATGGATAAGGAAGCCAAAATTCCAAAACTATAAAATTTATCCAAACAATCTGTACAAAGTACTAAGAATTCCATAACCAGAGAACTCAATAGCGACAATGATAATAATAATTAAAAGTAATTTTTTATTCATTTTAAAAATAAATATAGCAACAGCACAATCCAAAAGAAAGGATAGTAAAAATAAATATATTTTTTAGCAAATAGGAATGAGATTGAATTTTGTTTAGATGATTTTTTTTTCATTTTTAGTCATCTGCATGAACTTTTTCATCTTTTTCATGCTTTTCTTGTGCGGCTATGGTGTATTTAGCAACAGGTCTTGCCATCAACCTTTTTAATCCTATTGGTTCTGCTGTATCCAAACAATAACCATAAGTATCTTCTCTAATTCTTCTCAATGCTTTATCAATTTCTGATATTAATTTAATTTGACGATTAATTGCTTTCATTTCTACATTGCTATCAATATAGGAGTTTGCTTGATCCACAATGTCTGCAGAAATATTGTTATCATCCATGCTACCATTGTACAGAGCTTCGTTATTAGCTTTAATTAATTCCTTTTTCCATTCAGTTAGTCTCATTCTGAAATATACTTTATGTTTTTCACACATATATTTTTCAGTATCTTTAGGAACATAAGTTTTTGAAATTCTTACAGGTCCTTTAGATACAACCTTGGCCAAAGTTGGTTTTGGCTTACTCGAAACTTTTGTTTTTGGTTTTGATACTTTTTTCTTTGCTTTAGCAGTCTTTGGCATAGCTTAAATTTAATCGCTCGCAGTATATTCAGCAAATTAGGGGTGTCAAGCAAGCTTAATTGATATAAATATTTATAAATGACCATTAATAACAAAAATATCAATAATATTTTTTATATTTTTGTTACAGCTCATCTAATTTTTTGGACTTTGATTCCATCACTTACAAATCATAATTTACCATTAGATACTATTGAGGCTTTAGCTTGGGGGAGTAATTTAGATTGGGGTTTTAATAAGCATCCACCCATGAGTGCTTTCTTTCTAGAAATATTTTTTCAAATTTTTGGATCTCAAGATTGGGTTTATTATTTGTTAAGTCAAATTTTTGTAATTATTTCTTTTTATTATGTTTTTAAATTTTCAAATGAAATATTTAATAATAAATTATTAGGTTTAGTTTCTGTTTTATTAATCGAAGCTATTTATTTTTATAATTTCACCACTCCAGAATTTAATGTAAATGTTTGCCAGTTACCTTTCTGGTCTTTAACAATTTATTATTCATGGAAAATTTATAGCAGTAAAGAAATAAAGTTTTTAGATTGTTTTTTAGTAGGTCTATTTGCTGCTTTTGGCTTTCTATCAAAATATTTGTTTATTTATTTGTTAGCATCCATCGATTTTTTATTTATTTATTTAATTTTTTTCAAAAAAGAGAGAAAATTCGATTTTAAATATCTAATCACTGTTGAGGTTTTTTTAGTAGTTTTAGTTCCACATTTTATATGGTTATATAACAACGATTTTATTACTATTACATATGGACTAGCTAGAACTAGTCTAGAACAATCTAGCATTATAGATCATATTAAATTTCCAGTAATATTTTTTTTGAAACAAGCAGGGATCTTAATTCCTTTTTTAATATTATCCTTGTTATTAATTAAAAAAATTAAATTGAATTTAAAATTTAAGGATAAAAAATTACTATTTTTATTAGCAATTAATATTTTGCCAATTGTTTTAATGTTTTTAACTTCATTAATTACTGGATCAAAAATTAGAACAATGTGGATGACACCATTCTATTTGTTTTTTGGTACTTTGTTTGTCTATTTGTATCAAGCTCAAATTAATCTTAACAAATTAAAGCCATTCATGATTGGATTTATCTTCTTTTTCTTTTTATCTCCAGCACTTTATACTTATGTTTCAATTTCTAAAGATGATAAGAAAACTGACTATCCAGGTAAAGAAATTGCAATCAAAACCCAATATGCTTGGGACCAACAATTCAATTCAACTATCAATGTTGTTATGGGTGATGAATGGAATGCAGGAAATTTATCTTATCATTTAAAATCTAGACCAGTTTGGGAAGGATTTGTTGAAAAAGAAAAACTTGTTGAATTGAAAGACTACATGTGTCTTGATAATGTTTGTGTAGGATCAAGATAAATGAAATATGTAATTTTAATTCCAATTTACAATGATCGAGAGTCTCTTAAAGTATTAATAAATAATATTAATACCGAAATTCAAGATTTGGATTCCGAAATATCAGTGGTTATTATTAATGATGCTTCGTCTCAACAAATAATTGACACATATTCAAATACTGAAAACATTCAATCTTTAGAAATAATAAACATGAAAGAAAATAAAGGTCATGCAAGATGTATTGCCTCAGGATTAAAATATATATTTGAAAAAAAAGAGTTTGATTATGTTATTCCGATGGATGGTGATGGTGAAGATAGACCAGAAGAAATTAAAAATTTTATTCAAATTGCTAAACAATCTGGTGAGAAATCTATTGTTGGTGAAAGAATAAAGAGATCTGAAGGTTTGTTTTTTCAATTTTGCTATCAATTTCACAAATTTTTAACTTTAGCATTTACAGGACAATCAATTAAATTTGGAAATTTTACCTGCTTGTCTAAATCGACTGTAAAAAAGTTATTAGATGAAAAAGCAACTTGGAATAGTTTCTCTGGATCTTTAAAGAAAATAGAGAAAGATTTAATCATATCACCTTCAATTCGAGGCAAAAGGTATTTTGGTCCATCTCAAATGAGTTTCTTTAAATTATTAAAGCATTCACTATCGATTATAAGTGTCTTTAGAAAAACTGTTCTAATTCGATCAGCTTTATTTATAGTTTTTTATATTTTACTTATCAAAAGTAACGCCTCAATAGTCACATCTCTGCCTTTAGTCTTATTATTGATAATGATTTATTCTATCTCTAGTTTAGCGTTAAGAGAAAATATGGAAGAATTCAACAATTCATTATCAAATATTCATGAGATTGAAAAAATAAAATAATTTAACTTAAAATATAAGGGTTTTTTTGTAATATAAT
Source organism: uncultured Pelagibacteraceae bacterium (assembly GCA_902564785.1). Lineage (GTDB taxonomy): Bacteria > Pseudomonadota > Alphaproteobacteria > Pelagibacterales > Pelagibacteraceae > Pelagibacter. The sequence goes on from CACFCI010000014.1 coordinate 24,144, forward strand.
TTAAATGATAAACTTTTTTAGAAAAGTTGCTTTTGGAATTGGAATCAATGATCAGGTTCCATCTGATCCATTAAATTGGGCACTTAACCAAGTAGATGAAATCCCGGAATTATCATGGAAAGGAAAAATATACTCTGAAAAAGAACTTAGAAAACATTACAGAGATTGGGTGTACGGTGATAGAGAGGTTTTAAGGAAAAAATATAAAGATAATAAAACACTATATAAGACTCATAAAGATATTTTAAGACACAAAACAGGACAAAAATTTTGGGAGTCTCTAGAAATTGCAATTAGACATAATGAAGGAATAAATAGTCAAACTCCTGTTCTTGCAAAATTATGGATGTTTTGGGGAAATTTTTTTGCCATAAGTGAAAAAGACTTTTTAGCAAATTATTCGACTGGTCCATATCATAGAGAAATAATTAGACCTAATTTAAATCAAAGTTTTGAAAAGATGGTTTATGACGTAACTATTTCTTGGGCGATGATCCACCATTTAGATAATAGTGAAAGTGCTGGACCAAAAAGCAAAACAGCACGAGCAGAGTGGAGAAGAACAAAAAAGAAACCTGCATCAATTAATGAAAATCACGCAAGAGAATTACTCGAACTACACACAGTGTCTCCTAAAGCAGGATATACGCAGGATGACGTAATTCAGTTGGCATATATCATGACAGGTTGGCAGAGAAAATGGAGCAAGACAAGATTGGAGACAGGTAATATTTGGTTCAATCCTGAATATCACCAGCCAGGTAACAAAAAAGTCCTTGGAAAAGATTATAAAAGGGGCAAAAAATCTTTAGCAACAATAATAAAGGATTTAGTAAATCATCCTAATTGTAGAGATTTTGTAGCTGAGAGGCTTTGTAGATATTTAATTACTGATGAACCAACAAAAGAAATGAAACAACCAATTATAGATGCTTTCGAAAAGTCTGATGGGTTTCTTCCAGAAATTCATAAAGCTGCAATTAAAGTAGCATTTGAAAACAATGAGAAATTTAAAAAATTTCAAACACCAGAAAATTGGTTTATTCAAGTTGCAAAATTAGGAGACTTAGACTGGCCTCCTTCACCTGAAATAATGGACTCTTATGAATTAGGAATTAAACCAACAAAAAAACAAAGATCTCCTGAGAGATTATTAAGAAATATAGGTCAGCATCCCTATAGAGCAAAACAGCCCAATGGTTGGTCAGATCATTCAGATGATTGGATTTCTCCAGAGCTACTAATAAGAAGACTTGTTTATGCAAAATTAAGTCATTCGTTTTCAAAGATGCAGAATAATAATGAAATGTATTTTCAAAATATAGTTGAAAAAAATTTTGATAATCCTGATAAAATAATGAAATATTTAAACCAAAAAAGTAGAATTGTTGAAAAACAAACTTTGCTTTTTAATCACCCAGAGTTTTTAAGATCATGAAAATAACAAGAAGAGATTTTTTAAAGACTACAGCTCTTACATCATTATATTTTGCAGGGTTTGGTGGACAAACTTATGCAAGCTCAAGTAAAAAGAAAAATTTAGTAATTATAATGCTTCGTGGAGGAATGGATGGTCTATGTGCTATTCCTATTAAAGGTGATAAAAATTTTGAAAAGTTAAGAAGTAAAATTAATCTTGATAGAACCTTAAAACTAACATCAGATTTTGATTTACATCCGGCATTAAAAACATTTAAAAATCTATGGGATCAAAATCAAAGTGCAGCAGTTCATGCTACAAATATTCCTTATATAGGTAGGTCTCATTTTGACGGGCAAAACTTAATGGAGTCTGGTGGTAAAATACCTTATCAAGAAAAAACAGGCTGGCTTGGAAGAGGAATGAAAATTGCTGGATTAACAGGAAATGGATTAGCATTAGCTTTACCAATGCCTTTATTGATTAGGGGTGTTCCAATGAACAACAATTATTTTCCTGTTGGATATAAATTGCCATATCCATCAACTCTTAAAATGATTCAAGATGTATATAAAGAGTATGATGAAAAATTATTGAGTGAGAACCTAGAGATAATACAAACAAGAGAATTTAGCAATACAGCAAGTGATCATAGTTGGGTTCTTGCATCGAATGCTGCAAATGAATTGTCAAAATCTGATGGTCCAAGTGTGGCTGTTTTTGAAGTTGATGGATTTGATACACATGCAGCGCAAGGTGCAACTGATGGAGCTCATGCTGATTGTCTTAGAGATTGTGATAATATTTTTAGATCTCTTAAATCTTCAATGACCAAAGAAGCTTTTGATAATACTTTAATATTAACATTAACTGAATTTGGAAGAACAATTAAGCAGAATAGCAGTAATGGAACCGAACATGGTTATGGTTCTGCAATATTAATGGCAGGTGGATTAGTTAAAAAAGCGCAAGTTCACACAGATTGGCCAGGACTAAAGAAAAAAGAATTATTTGAAGGCAGAGATTTAAATTCTACAATAGACTCTCGAGCAATTTATGCTTCCGCGATGTCTACAGTCTTTGATGTGGATTTTAAAAAAATTACTAAAGAAGTGTTTTGGGGAGAGAATTTATTAAATTTATCTGATAAGCTATTCAAAGTTTAAAGTCTGGTTGTGCTGACTTTTAAAAAAAGGGACAACAAATTTAAAGGAGCATGACATATGAAAAAAATATTTCTAATCATTGTATTAATCTTTTCATTTCAAAATAATCTTTTAGCTGAAAATTTTACTAAATTTAATCAATGGCTTTTGAAAAATGGTTACTCTCAATATGTGAGTTCAGAACAAAAACCAATATGTAAAGAAGAGCCAAAATATAGTCAAGCTTGGTATTATAACGAATGTGATAAATTTTCAGGATCTAACAATTTAAATATCAAGATAGATAACAAAGCATTATCAGCTACTAATATTGCCTATCATTCAAACCCAAACAGAGATTCGCTGATTTATTATTTATGGAAATATTCATATAGAGATAGAAGTCAACATTTAAAAGAGTTTAAACCGACAAATAGTTCCTACGATTTTAAATTCAACTTAATTGAAGATAAATTTGTAAAAAAGCAAATGAAAACTAAAGGTATCCTTAGTTATTTATATTATCAAGATGGTGAAGTATTAATTGACGAACTTTCTCCTAAAGAAAGACTGGGAGAGTTTTTGAATAATGAAACAAAATTTTATTCAATGTCAATGGGTAAGTCAGTAACTTCTTATTTAGTAGGTCACGCAATATGTGAGGGTTATATTGATGGAGTTGATGCTAGAGTAAATGACTGGCCTATAATAAAAGATTCTCTCTATCATGATCAAAAATTAATTAATTTTTTAAATATGAATACTGGTGATCAAAAATATATCGACGAGTTTGAAGATGGTACCAGTAAATTAGGCCCATATGAAGATAGGGATATTGCAACAACCATGCGCTTTCACTTTAACAACCAAAATACAAAAAAATCTAAGGAAAGATACAATTACAATGGATTTGTCACTCAGTTAATTTTAAACTATATGAAATTTAAAATTGGTGAAGATTATGACAAATTTTATAGCAGAGTTTTCAACGATAAAATAAAGATCAAAAATAGCATTCGTTATGGCTATACAAGTCTTAAAGAACATTTTGGAAATGGACATCCTAACATAATGGCAACGAGATTTGACTATCTTAGAATAGCAAAAGCTATAATGGATGATTATCAAAATGATACTTGTGTTGGAAAATATTTAAAAGAAATTTACGAAAGAAGAATACCCAAAAAATTAACTGAAAAAAGAAATGAACCTGCATTTAATCGTACAAAATCATATGGGGGTCAATTTCATATGGATTTTCCAGGATTAAAAGACAAAATAATATTTGGAATGGGTGGCTATGGCGGGAATATGATTTTAATTGATGTAGAAAATTCAAGAATATTGGTTGTTAATTCACTCCATTATAATAACACTAAGTATAAATATAATCACAAAAAACTACTGCATGATCCATTTAAAAAAGGAAAATGAAAATATTTTTAGCAGCAACCGCAGCTTTTTTTAGCAGCTTTTGGTTGATGGTCAGCTTTTGCAGATTCTAATTCTTTTTGTTCGTCCTCAAGAGCTTTTTGTTTCTTTGAAATTTTATCTTCAAAGTAATCATAAAGAGAAGCAAAACCTAATTTAGAGGCTCTTTTTTCCTCATAATCTCTTCGCCCTTTAAGGTTTTCTATTATTTTGACTATTTCTTGGTTTTGCATGCTTCCTTTTTATTAAAAAAGGCAAATAATTCAAGCTGTAAAAATTGGCAAATTATAAACAGGTTTTTTTGTGCTAGGATAAGATAATGAATATTAGTCAAAAAAAAACTAGAAAAATCTAAGGGCAGATTAGAAATAAAAATAAAAGATCAAAACTTACAAAAACTATATCAACAAGGATCTTTAAAAGCTTTGATGCCTGATTTTCATGAGAATTTAAAACAATTAATGCTTATCAATACTGCTGGTGGAATTACTAGTGGAGATGAATATGATTACGAATTTGAGATTGATAGTTCGAATCTCTGTATCTCAACTCAAGCAGCAGAAAAAATTTATAGTGGTTTTGGTAATCCAGCTAATTTAGAAATAAACTTAAATTTATTAAATAATTCTAGTCTATTTTGGTTACCTAAAGAATTAATTTTATTTAATAATTGTAATTTAAAAAGAAAAATAAATTTTAATTTATCAAAAGATTCAAATTTACTTCTTTGTGAAAATATTATTTTTGGACGAACTTCTATGAAGGAGGAGTTTGAAAAGGGATATTTTTTAGATTTTTGGAATATTAATGTTGATAATAAATTAATTCATACTGAAGCAATAAATACAGGTTTATTTGAAAAAAAATATTTGAATAGTTTTTCGACATTAAATAATAATTCTGCAGTTGCGACAATTATTATTGTAGGAAATAAGTTTTTGAATAATGTTAATAATCTATCTGAAACTTTAACAAACAATGAAAATACAACTTCAAATTATTCTAATTGGGATAATAAATTGATCGTAAGACTTTTATCTAAAGATAGCTATAATCTTAAATTTGCAATTGATAAAATTTTGTCTTATTTTTTTGAAGGCTCAAAGATACCAAAAGTATGGAATATATAAATGAAACTTACTCCTAGAGAAAAAGATAAACTTTTAATTAGTCTTGCAGCAATTGTTGCTAAAAATAGATTGTCAAGGGGTATAAAATTAAATTATCCAGAAGCTATAGCTTTAATAACAGATTTTGTAGTAGAGGGAGCTAGAGAAGGAAAAAGTGTTGCAGAACTTATGGAGGCAGGAGCTCATGTAATTAAAAAAAAGGATTGTATGGAAGGTATTCCAGATATGATTAAGGAAGTTCAAGTAGAAGCTACTTTTCCTGATGGAACTAAATTAGTAACAGTGCACAAACCAATTAGATGATAATATTATGAAGCCGGGTGAAGTAATTACAAAAAACGAGGAAATAGACTTAAATAAAGACTCCAAAGTTACTAGTATAAAAATTTCTAATTCTGGAGATAGACCTGTACAAGTTGGAAGCCATTATCATTTTTTTGAATCTAACGAGCATTTAGTGTTTGATCGAAAATTAGCATATGGAAAAAGATTAAATATCCCCTCAGGAACTGCTGTGAGATTTGAACCAGGTCAATCTAAAGATGTTGAGCTTATAGAAATAAAAGGATTAAAAAAAATATATGGCTTCAATAAGAAAGTGATGGGTAATTTATAATGGCTAAGATTTCTAGAGCAGCTTATGCAGATATGTATGGGCCTACAACAGGAGACAAAGTAAGGCTCGCAGATACTGACTTAGTTATTGAAGTTGAAAACGATCTAACCACCTATGGTGAAGAAGTAAAGTTTGGTGGTGGAAAAGTAATAAGAGATGGGATGGGCCAATCTCAAATAAGCAGAGAAAAAGGAGCTGCTGATACTGTTATTACCAATGCTTTAATAGTTGATGTAAATGGAATTTATAAAGCCGATGTAGGTTTAAAGGACGGAAAAATATTTGAAATTGGTAAAGCTGGAAATCCAGACACCCAATCAAAAGTAAATATTATTATTGGTCCGGGAACAGAGATAATTGCTGGAGAAGGAAAAATTTTAACAGCAGGGGGTTTTGACAGTCACATTCATTACATATGCCCACAACAAATTGATGATGCTTTGCACTCAGGTATTACAACCATGCTTGGTGGAGGTACTGGACCAGCTCACGGTACACTTGCAACAACTTGTACACCTGGACCATGGCACATACAAAGAATGATTCAATCTGCTGATGGTTTTTCTATGAATTTAGCTTTTGCTGGAAAAGGAAATTCTTCATTACCAGAAGGTCTTGAAGAACAAATTCTAGCCGGAGCTTCAGCTTTAAAATTACATGAGGATTGGGGCACTACTCCTGGAGCAATTGATAATTGTTTAAATATTGCTGATAAAAATGATGTACAAGTAATGATCCATACAGATACACTTAATGAAAGTGGGTTTGTAGAAAATACTATCAAAGCAATTAATAAAAGAACTATTCATGCTTTTCACA
>CACFCI010000015.1 GCA_902564785.1 uncultured Pelagibacteraceae bacterium
AGCATTAGTTCTGTTTATAATTTCATGATGATTGTATTTATCTACTCCTCTTGCGACTTGAACACTATTTTTACCTAAGGTTTGTTTTACGTTTGTCCCTATATAACTTTGAATAACAAATCCTATTCTTCTATCATTACTTTTATTTATTCCTGATCCATGTACTACTCTTGGATGATGCAATGACATTTGACCAGCTTTTAGTTCTATAGATTTAACCTCATCTTCAGGCACATTCTCTACTGTTTGTCCTCTGGTAAGTAAATTTCCTTCATTAAATTTTTCATTGTGATCTTTAATATTTAAGTGAGATTTAGGCCACATTTTCATACATCCGTTGTTTTCGTTCGAGTCTGTTAATGCCACCCATGCTGTGACCCAATTGTGTGGTTCTAATCCTATGTACTTTGCATCTTGATGATAGCTTACAAAACCTTGTTCGTTAGGGTTTTTAATAAATAAAGTAGTACTGCAAACTAAGATATTTTTTCCAATGATACTTTCTACTGCATCTAAAATTTTTGAATTATGAACAATCGAATCAAGTTTTGGTGAAATTAAATGAACATTATATCTTCCTGACTTATCTATTTCATTTGGTAATTTTTTTTCAATTAATTCAATTTCCTTTCTTGCCTCCAATGCTTCATGACTAGACAAAACTTCAATAGGGGACATGTAACCTTGATCTTCATACTGTTTAAGTTGATTTGAAGATAGATAAGTCATATTATTTTAAAAAGATTATATGAGCTCAACTATTTCTTCAATAATTTATGGCCAAAGTATTTAAATTAGGAATTACTGCTAATAACAATCAACCCATCAAGGAAGTAAATTCAATTGAGGTTTTAGCAAATAAAGGAATAGTAGGTGATAGACATTTTCATGATTTTAATGATCCATACAATCAATTGTCTTTAATAGAGTCTGAGAATATTGACGAATATAATATTAAATTTGGGCTAGACATACCTTACATCGATTTTAGAAGGAATGTCGTTACAAAAGGGATTCAGCTAAATGAATTAATTGGAAAAAAATTAAAAGTAGGAAATGTTGAATTAGAGGGGATTGAATTATGTCGTCCGTGCAGACATTTGACTGAAATGCTTGATCAAAAAAATATTCTTAAAGAATTTATGAGAAAAGGTGGTCTTAGATGCCAAATTCTTTCTTCATCTAAAATTAATATAGGTGATAAAATAGAAGTAATTAATAATTAAGGCTTTGCAGTTTCATTAACTTGAGTTTCGTCGAGTGTTGCAGGCGCATCAGGATCTAGTTCCAATCCAGCAGGTGTAATAGTTGCTGGAATTGGTGTGAATGTTGAGTCTGGATTTTCAACAGTTTCTCTAACTTTCATTCTATACAAACCAAATCCACCGATTATCGCATGTGCAATAATTAAAAAAATAAATAAACCATTTAAACCAAACCATTCCATAAATATAGAACACAAAATAGGACCACTAATTGCACCTACACCAAAGATAAACTGTAAACCACCTCCTGCTGCTACGAATTTTGATTTAGGAACAAAGTCATTTGTATGAGCGAGGTTTAGTGAAAACAAAGGAAGACATAAACTTGAATATAATCCTACAGCAATAAAAAATATTATTTTTCTAAAAGCAAACTCGTCCATGTAATAAATATTTTGAATAGGATCATTTGAAGTTAGAATTGAAACAAAAGCTAAAAAAGAACTTCCAAAAGTTGTTATTACAATTACTTTTCTTCTATCAAATGTATCTGATAAATAACCTATTGGTCCCTGACCAATCACTCCTGCAATTGTTGCGATAAATAAAAGTATCGATGTTTCAACTAAAGTAAATTTTGCAAGTGTTGCATAAACAGATATTAAAGAAAAGAATGCTGCATGAATAATACCAGTAAAGAATGAACTCAGTGAACCTAGTGGTGAAATTTTATACAATTCTTTAATACTTATTGTTTCAATTTTTTTAAATTTAGGGGCAGGTCTTTTTGTTAACAAAATAGGAACAAGTGCAACAGAAAGTAAAATGGAAACTAAAATAAAGGGCTCATAATCATCTGGCTTACTAACGTTAAGGAGCAACATTCCTATTGCTAGGCCAAAGTAAATTACCATCATATAAGCAGATAGTAGTTGTCCTCTGTTTTTATTTGTAGCTCTATCATTTAACCAACTTTCCGTAACTACATAACAACTAACTAAACTTATACCTGTTATAAACCTACTGATTGTCCACATAAATGGATTTACATAAACAACTGCAACTAAAGCACTTAAAGATGCAAGCGAAGCAAATGCAGCAAATACTCTTATGTGACCAACCTTTGAAACAAAATTTGGTGTAGTTCTTGAGCCTACAAAGTAACCAACAAAGTATCCTGACATGAAAATACCAGTTGTAAAAACACTAAAATCTTCAAGCACTGATCTAATACCCATAACTTGCATTTGCAATCCATGAGCAATCATCATTACCCCAATCCCTGTAAATAGAGCCCATGACTTTTTTACTTCTTTTTGCATTTATAATTTTTTTAAGTTTTGATAATGCTGGCTAGGTAGTTTTGGTTTGTGTTTTTTTTATGGCTAGTAAAGAATGAACCGCTATCGTGATAATGATAACTATACCCCCATAGATGGTCTCGTTAGAAGGCTGTTCTTTGATAACCATCCAGACCCATATTGGTCCAAGGATAGTTTCTAGTAGAAAAAATAGATTAACTTCAGCTGCTGTAATAAATCTTGGTGCTATAGTGACCAAAACAAATGGTATAGCTACACACATCACACACATTAAAGGTATATAAAAAAGATCATTTCCTACTAATGCAAAGTCTTTAACGAAGAAAAAGGCAAATATTGCAACACATGATTTTCCAATTACAGCAGCAGGCACTAAATCAGTAGATTTTGCATATCTCGCAATGTTTGCGTTACAGGCTAATCCAAAAGAAGTAATTAAACCGAATAAATCCCCATAAAAATTGCCAAGACTTAAAGAGTCGTAAAAAATATAAACACAAGCAATAAAGGTAATTATTATAGCAATCCAGGTCTTATTATCAGGTTTTTCTTTTAAGAAAATAGCTCCTAAGATTGCTGATAGCATTGGCGCAAGCGCTACCATTAATAAAGTATTTGCTACATTGGTGTTTTGTATTGAGATAATAAAAGTAATATTACAAATAGAAAAACTAATTACATAAAAAATGCCTGGGTAACCAATTTTAAATAAAGCTTTTAAGAAATTATTTTTATAAAATAAAAGAAGTCCAATTAGAACTACCACAAATGGTATTGCCCCTCTATAAAAAAGCATTCCCCAAGTATCAATGCTTGATAATCTTATTAGAAGAGAGTCTGGAGTTATAAACATAACTCCTATAAAAGCCATTAACGAACCTTTTTGCTGATTTGTTAAATTGTTCACGCTTTAAGTTCTTTCCAAAAAGTTTTAGCTAAATTTTTTCCTGAGAGATCATAAAGTGTTTTAAGTCCAGTTGGAGATGTAACATTTATATCTCCATTGAGTTTTTGATCTATAAAATCAATTCCTGCAAAAAAAATATTTTCTTTTTTTAAATCTTTTGCAATTAGTTTTGAAATTTTAATTTCTTTACTTGTTAATTTAATATTAGTTGGTTTTGCTCCTTTACTCATATTACTTAAAATTGAACCTTTTTTTGGAACCCTTGAAATTGCACCACTTACTTTCCCATTAATGATAAAAACCCTTTTATCTCCCTTACTAATTCTGTGAAGAAATTTTTGGCACATGATATGATCATGTTTTTTTATAAATTTATTAACTAATTTTGAATTAAATTTAGTTAGTAAATGAATATCATTTCCACTGAAACTATGGATAGGTTTTAAAATAACTTCTTTATTTTTTTTAAAAAATTTTTTTATTTCATCCATATTCTGAGTAAAAATAGTAGCTGGCATATATTTCTGATATTTGGATGAATACAATTTTTCAGAAATATTCCTAACAGCGGTAGGGTGATTAATTATTTTTACTTTAGTCTTAATTGTATCTAAGATGTATGTTGTTGAGATATACTCAAGATTAAACGGTGGATCTTGGCGTATAAGAATAAATTTACATTTTGTTAAGTCTAGATTTTGTTTTTTTGTGATTTTATAGAATTTTTTATTGCTATAATTAAATTTAATAAAAAAACCCTTGGCTGTAACTTTTGAATTAATTACTGATAAGTCCTTTGGATCGTAATAGAAAATTTTATATTTTTTGTTCTGAATTTCGTTTGCTAAAAAAACACTTGTATCCGTTAAAGGATTTAGTTTTGAAGGATGATTTCCTTGAATAGCAACAATTTTATTTATCATACAATTCGTCTAAATTTTCATTATTTGAAAATTTACTAATCATATGATCTGCGTTTGTTGTCTTATTATCAATTACTTTTTGTAGATGGTTTAGGAATATAGTTTCGTTATTACCTTTTTTACTTAAAACATCTCTATTCTCCAAACCTTTTCTTGAAATGTCTAAAAGTATAGATGACCAATAAAGAAGATCTTTACCCATTAATTGAGTATTAAATCCTTTTTTTGGTGCCTCTAAATAGGCATTAATTATTTTATCTTTATCCCATTTTGAAATTAACTCATGAACTTCATTTAAATTTCCATAAAGCATACCTATATTGAAAGCTGGTCCTGCACATAAACAATCCCAACCACAAGTATCCATTGATCTAAGTTCAATATATTTTTTAAGTCTGTTTTCGGTAAATATTGTACTTAAATGAGTTGTCAAATCTGATTCATTTGGTAGTCTTTTTTCAATCTCTTGAATATTTCCTTTCATAAAATCTTTGAAAATATACTTCTTGCCTGAAATATACTGATCTTTATTTTGTATAAATAAAATAGGAAAATTGATTACAAAATCAGCATATTTTTCAAAATTTATATTTTCGAGAAATAATTTAGGCAACCCACCTCTAGAAGTACTTTGCCATACTTTGGATCTATACGATAAATAGTTACTATTTTTTTTCTCTACAATTGAGGAATTTGCAAACAAAGCAATTGTTATAGGTACAATTGAGTTTGCTAATCTAAACTTTTTAATAAAATCTTCTTCAGAACTATAATCTATATTTAACTGAGTGCCACATGTTCGATACATCATATCTAAACTTAGCTCACCTCCTAGAGGCATATCCTTAGTCATCACTTCATATCGTTGTTTAGGATTATTTGGGACTTCATTTAATTTAGATATAGGATCAAATCCTGCACTAACAATTTTTATATTTAATTTTTTAGTAACTTGTTTTAATTCAAACAAATAATCTTGCGACTCTGCGCAAGCCTCGTGCATATGATTTAGTTTATCTCCTGATAACTCTATTTGATTGCCTGGTTCAAGAGTTATATTTTTACCACCTTTATTAAGTGCAATTATATTTTCTTTTTCAAAAACTGGATTCCAGCCAAATTCAAGTAGGGCTGTAAACATTTCTTTTATTTTTGAATAATCAATCCTTTTATTATCTGAATTATTAAATAAAAATTTTTCATGCTCTATCCCAATTTTAAAATTTTTGGGCTCTTTAATACCTGATTTAAAATAATTAATAATTTTTTCTTTTGAATCAATCATGCGCTGTAAATAGTGATTTATAACTAAATTTAAAGATAATAATAAGGCTCTTTTGCAAATATTTTTTTAACTAATGGCTTAAAATCATCTAAAGTCATACTTTTATAATTAGGATCAAAAGAGCATTGGTCATATTTTTCGCAAAAATCTATAGTATCTTGATAGTATTTGTGATCTTTAAATTTATCTCTTGCATTTCTGTCGCCACCTAAATGATGAGCGCTGTAGTAAGTTTGAAAAAGACCATGATGTAGAATAATCCAATAAGTTCGTTCCGAAACATAAGGTCTTAATATAGATGCGGCATATTGAGAATGATTCATTGGCGCCAGATCATCCCCAATATCATGTAGTAAAGTTGCAACTACCATTTCATCACTTTCTTTATTTTTAAAAGCCCTTGTTGCTGCTTGTAAAGAATGCTCTAGTCTGGTAATTTTATAACCTTCTAAAGTTTCATTTTGTTTAGATAAATAATTTAAAACTCTATCAGCTGTTTGTCTCTCAAATTTTTTTTCAAATTTTTGAAGAAGCTCATAATCTTCCTTGGTCCCATTTTTCATTTTAGTAAAATTTACTATTTTCATAATTTAATTGTTTGATCCAGCGCTTAGCAAAGATAACTGAGTTATTTTATTATCTCCTAATTCATCTACTAATTTAACGGGATATTCACCGGTAAAATAGTGGTCAGTTAATTGAGGATAAGCTTCATTTCTTTTTTCAAAACCAATAGCTTTATACAAACCTTCTATTGATAAAAATCTTAAAGATTTAGCTCCAATATACTCACAAATTTCATCATTAGTTTTATTTGCTGCTAACAATTCTTTTTTAGTTGGGGTGTCTACACCATAGAAGTCTGGATATCTTATTTCTGGGCATGCAATTTTAACATGAACCTCCTTTGCTCCAGCATCGTAAAGCATTTTGACAATTTTGTAAGATGTTGTGCCTCTAACTAGCGAGTCATCAATTAGAATTATTTTTTTATTTTTAATTGTTGATTGATTTGCATTTAGTTTTAATTTTACACCTAAGCTTCTAATTTTTTGGCTAGGTTCTATGAAAGTTCTTCCAACATAATGATTTCTAATTAATCCATGTTCAAAATTTATTTTTAATTCTTGAGCAAAACCCATAGCAGCGGCATTTCCAGAGTCTGGGACTGGAACCACTATATCGGCATCAGTATCATTTTCTTTTGCAAGTTCTCTACCAATATTTTTTCTATGCTCATATGCTGTCTTCCCACCTATTAGACTGTCTGGTCTTGAAAAATAAATATATTCAAATACGCAAGGTTTAACTTTTTTGGCAGGGAAAGGTTTAATACTTTTCAGTTCATTATTTTCAATTAAAACTATTTCACCATTTTCTACTTCTCTTATAAATTTTGCACCAATAATATCAAATGCACAAGTTTCAGACGCTAAGACATAACTACTACCGAGCTTACCGATTACTAGTGGTCTAATTCCATAAGGGTCTCTAACGCCAATTAATGTATTTTGAGTTAGCATCACTAATGCATAGCCACCTTGAATTTGAAATATTGCATCAATTACCTTGTCAATTGTTTTTGATCTTTTCGATTTAGCTATAAGCTGAACAATAGTTTCGGTATCTGATGTAGTATAAAAAATAGCTCCATCCTCTACCAATTTATTTCTTAGAGAAATTGAATTGGTTAGATTGCCATTATGGGCTACTCCAATTCCACCCGCATTTGTGTCAGCAAAAAAAGGTTGTATATTCCTTAATATATTATTTCCTGTTGTGCTATACCTGTTATGACCAATGGCATAATTTCCCTTAAGGTTATTAAGCACTTTTTCTTTGTTAAAATTATCACCAACTAAACCGAATCTTTTTTCAGAATAATATTTTTCTCCGTCAAAAGTAACTATTCCACAGCCTTCTTGACCTCTGTGTTGCAGAGCATGTAGCCCAAGTGCTGTTAGAGCTGAAGCATCTTTATTATTGCTAATACCAAATACCCCACATTCTTCATTTAATCTGGGATTATAAATCCTTAATTTTTTCTTTAGAATCTTGATATGTTTTTTCATTAGGAAATTCTTTTATCAGATAACTACTACCTTTTTCTAAATATGGAAAGACGTATGATTTGTCGAAATTAATTGGCCATTTATCATAATTATATACGATATGAATACCTGAAAAGACACAAACAGAAATAATGTAAGCTCTTATAAAACCAAAAAAGAATCCGAATGTAGTATCTAAGCCGCCGATTCCTGTATATCTGACTGCTTTGCTAATGCCTTTATTAACTAATAAAACTAAGAAGATAACAATTACAAATATTACTATTCCTAAACTTACATCAAGCACATATTCATTATCAATTACATCTTTTACATATGGTTTTATTTTTGGAAATAAAATTAAGGTAATTATGTAAGCTAGCAACCATTTAGTCATTGAAAGAATACTTAATATGAAACCTTTTTTATAACAATTAATCAAAGAAAGAATTGTTAAAGCTAAATAAAATAAATCAATTATTGATATTTCCTTATACAAATCTTTTATGATTTCCACCATTAAGATGTTTTGCCAAAAGGTTTAATAATTAATATTAATGTAGGCAGTAGAGTTAAAACAGATATCATAGCTAACAACATAGCAAGCCCAGTAAACATCCCAAAATAAATTGTTGGTATAAACTTTGATAAAACTAAAATTGAAAATCCAAAAACAATCGTAATAGAAGTATTTAGTATAGCAACCCCAACTGTCGAATGACAAACTTTTAATGTTTTATTATAATCCCTAATTTTATTAAACTCCTCTTTAAATCTGTAAATATAGTGAATACTGTTATCTACAGCAATTCCTATTGTAATTGCCGCAATGGTTATCGTCATCATGTCTAAAGGTATTCCTGATAATCCAATTATTCCTAGTATAAAAAAAGCAGCAATAAAATTTGGAACAACCCCAATCAATGAAAGCTTAACATTTCTAAATAAAATTAGGAACATAGAAAATATTCCAATCATAACTAATCCCAATGTTAAAATTTGAGATTTAAACAAGCTTTGTAATAAATTATTAAATAATATTAAAACTCCAGCTAATTTATAATCGTTTTCTTTTAAATCAAATTTATCTTTCAGATCGAAATTGATTTTATTTATTAAATCATTTCTTCTTAAATCTTCTTGAGAGTCTATAATTCTTAAACTAATTCGTGCCTCATTATCTTTTATTGAAAGATAGGGATCGATGATTTCAGTTTTAATGCTCTCGGGAATTTTAGAGTATAGCACCCCCATTTCCAAAGTACCTAAAGGTTTGTTATTATTTAATTGAGTAGCTACTTCAATAATAGATGAAAAAGATAGAACTTTGCCAATTTCAGGTAAGCTATCTAGATAATTATGAATTGATGTAATTAGATCAATTTTATCTTTAGTAAACCAATATTTTTCATCATTAATATCTTCTTCTTCATCCCAATCTTCAAATTCATCATCCTCTTTAGATTTTTTTATATTTTCTTTCTTTGGAAATTTTATAATAACTTCTAAAGGCGTAGTCCCACCTAGCTCTTCATCTATAAGTTTCATACCTTTGTAAATTTCAGTATTTTTACTAAAGTAATTTATAAAACTATTTTCAACCTCTAGCTTACTTATTCCAACAAAACTTAAAATTACAACTAAACCAGTTACCAATAAAATAGAGTTTTTATTATTTAAAGAAATAAAACCAAGTAAATTAGTAATTTTTGATTTCTGTTCTTTTTTTACTGAAATATTGTTTGTGGGTGCAAAGTTTAAAAGAGTAGGTAACAAAGTAAACGTAATAATAAACGATGTAATCAATCCAAAAGTCATCATCCAACCAAAATCAATAATAGGTTTAATTTCACTAAAAATTAAAGATAAGAATGCGAAAATTGTTGTTAAAACAGTATAAAGAATTGGCCAAAACATTTTTGAAGTAGTTAAGGAAATAATTTCAAAATTATTTTTTAATGGAAAATCTTTTTTAAGTTGAAGAAACCTAGTGCTCATATGAATATTCATTGCCATTGTTAAGATCAACATAAGTGCAATAAAATTTGATGAGATGACTGTGACTTTCCATCCTAGCAGCCCTAGTAATCCCATCATAATTATTACAGAAAAAAGGCAACTACTTATAGGAACTATAATCCACAGAAGGTTTCTAAAAACAAACCATAAAGTAGCAGTAATAAATAACAGAACTCCCAAACCAAAAACAATTATATCATTTTTGATAAAAGTCATCATATCATCGGCAATCATTGGTATTCCTCCAAGATAAATCTTTCCGACATCGTCATAACTTTGAATCACTTGTCTTATTTCTAAAATATTTTGATGGTTTTGTTTTTTGATTTGATCTTTAATCTGTTCAACTTCTCTTTTAGACTTATTTTCTATATTTTCTAATTTCTGAGACTTTTTAATATTTACAATAATTCCACTAGTTTTTCCATCTTCGCTAATAACAAAATTTCTAAAAACTGGGCTATCTAAAATTTCTTTGAAACCTCGACTTCTATCTACATCTTCATCTTTTAATGTTTTGAAGCTTTCCAGTCTTTCATGAAGAGGAGCGTCTGAATTATTTAAAAGAGGTATGTCTAATAATGTAATTACACTATGGACCCAGTTTAGGCTTTGAATTTTATATTTTAAACTTAATAAATTGTTAAATGAGGTATCAGTTTCCATGCCCTCATTTGGTGTGTAAGTAAGAATTAAAAACTCTTTAGATCCATATCTTTCAGAGACTTCTTTCAAATATACTAAATCTGGGTCACCCTCTATTAGTAGTGTTTCAGATGAAGCATCTAGTCTAAAATTTTTTGAATAGTAACCAAAACTTAAAATAGCAATAATCAATAATATAAATATTGATTTGGGATTTTTAAGTATAACGTTTTGATAAAAATGAGCCTTCATTTAGGCTCTTTATATTGGAATTTAAGATGATTGAGTATCCTTAAATTTTGTGAATTGTTCTTCAAATTCAAGTGTAACAGTACCAATTGGTCCATGTCTTTGCTTTTGAATTAGAATCTGAGCCAGATGACCAACCTCATTCATTTTAGCTTGCCACTCTGCATGTTCAACAGTTGCTTGTTGTGGTTCTTTTCTTCCAAGATAATAGCCTTCTCTATAAACAAACATTACTACATCTGCGTCTTGCTCAATTGAACCTGACTCTCTCAAATCAGATAAAAGAGGTTTATGGTCATCTCTTTGCTCTACCTGTCGAGATAATTGGGATAAAGCTACAACTGGTATAGCAAGTTCTTTTGCAATTGCTTTTAAGCCTTGAGTAATTTGAGATATTTCTTGTACCCTCCCATCTTTATTATTCGTTATTCCCCTCATAAGTTGAATATAATCAACAACGATCATGTCTAATCCATTAAGTCTTTTTATTCTTCGAGCTCTAGTACCCATTGCAGCAATACTTATTGCAGGTGTTTCATCAATAAATAGAGGAAGTTCAGTAAGATTTTTTGAGGTTTCTAAAAATCTGTCAAATTGATCTTCCGATATTTGACCTTTTCTTATGTAATTTGAACTTATTCTAGATTGCTCAGATATTATTCTTGTTGATAATTGTTCTGAAGACATCTCCAATGAAAAAAAAGCTATTGAAGATTTCTTTCCATTATCTTGAATATGTTTTGCAGCATTGTATGCAATATTTGTTGCTAAAGATGTTTTACCCATTGATGGTCTTCCAGCTATAATTATTAAATCTGATTGATGAAGGCCACCAAGTTTATCATCTAAATCTCTTAGACCCGTAGGTACACCAACTATTCCCCCCTCATTTCTATAAGCATTTGTAGCCATTTCAATTGTCTGTCTCATAGCATCATCAAATGCAATTAAAGCTCTAGAAGAACCTTTTTCAGCTAAACTAAATAATTTTTTTTCTGAGGCTTCAATAATATCTTCCCCGCTTTGATCTAACTCTGTCTGTTTAGCACTGTCTGAAGTTTCTTCAGATATTTTGATTAATTCTCTTCTTGTAAACATATCTTTAATAATCTTTGCATATGCAAGAGCTTGCCGCAAAGATGTAGAAAATTTTGTAATCTTTACTAAATATTCAGGTACATTTAAATCATCTTTTTCATTCTCAAAATAATTCTTTAAAGTAATTGGGTTTGCCAACATTCCTCTTGCTATTAAATTTTCTATTGCAGCATATATCTTTTGATGCATTGGATCATAAAAATTTGAACTTTCAATGATCGTACTTATTTCGTCATAAATATCATTACTAACAAGAATAGATCCTATGGCAGCTTGTTCTGCTTCAATATTATTTGGTAATTCTTTAAATTGATCTTTAACTATACTTAAATTGTTTTCCATGAGAATAAATTTACATGAAAAATGATTAAATTAAATTTTAAATTAGTGTTGGGGAAAAGAATGTATAATTATTGAATTGTATCAGCTGAAGAAACATTTATAGTAATTTCAGCGTCAACTTCAGAGTGTAAAGAAATTTTAACTTTAAATTTTCCTAAAGCTTTTATTTCTTCAATTGGTTGTATCATTGAGGGCTTAATATCAATTTTGTTTTCTTCTTGAATAAGTTTTGAAATTTCAGTCGGTTTAACAGAACCATATAATTCATTATTTTCTGTGCTTAGTTTTTTAACAGGATATTCTTTACCATTAATTTGCTCAGCTATTTTGGCAGCTTCTTTTTTCTTTTCACTATCTTTTTTAGATAGCTCAGCTTTGATCTTTTCAACTTCTTTTATGTTTTCCTTTGATGCATAAAGAGCTTTTTTATTAGCTATTAAAAAATTCCTCGCAAAACCTCTTTTTACATCTATAACTTCACCAATAGATCCAATTCTTTTAACATTTTCTAATAAAATTACTTTCATTCTATATTAGTGCCAAGTTTCTTGCTCTTTTGATAGAGAGAGATAGTTCTCGCTGTTTTTTTTGACATACATTTGTAATTCTTGATGGTAAAATTTTACCATTCTCAGATACGTATTTTTTTAATAGTTTAATATTTTTGTAATTAACTTCTGGAGCACCTTTCACAGATAATGGACAGGTTTTTTTAAATTTATATTTATTTGGTTGAAAAATACTTAATTTTGCAAAATTGCTTTGTTTACTTTTTTTGTTACCACTTTGTCTTTTTGGCATTAGTTCTTTACACTTTCTTTTTTTTCACTGTCTTCTCTTTTTCCAAAATAGTTTGTTTCTAAATCAAATTTTTTTACTCTTACTGTTAGGTATCTTAATAATTTTTTATCAATGGCTTCATTTTTTTCTAATTCATCAATCACATTACCTTTGCCCTTTATTTTAAAGTGTATATAACTTCCTTTCTTATTCTTTTTGATAAGATAAGATAAATTTAGTAAACCCCAGTTTTCAGTTTTTACAACTTCACCATCATTTTTTTCGACAATTTTAGAATATTTCTCTGTGAGTTGCTTTAATTCACTTGGTGAAGTATCTTGCCTAGCTATAATTGTATGTTCGTATAAATTCATTTAAGTTCTTTAATAAAAAATGAGGATATACTATTATAAAAGTTCAATTACAATAGTTAAAAAGGCAAAAATAATAGTTTTTTTTATATGTTTTCAGTAATTTTTCCAGGTCAAGGATCTCAAATAGTAGGAATGGGAAAAGAGTTTTATGATAAATTTGATTTAGTTAAAAATTTGTTCAAGCAGGCAGATGACATTCTTAATCTTTCCATTTCAAAGCTTGTATTAGAGGGACCAAAAGAGGAATTAGATTTAACAGTTAATACACAGCCAGCAATATTTTTGATCAGTTATTCAATATTTAATGTAGCTAAGAAAGAATTTAACATAGACTTAAATGAAGCAAAATATTTTGCTGGACATTCATTGGGTGAGTATTCAGCATTGTCGTGCGCAGGATATCTAGATTTTTCAGAAACTTTGAAAATATTAAGAGTTAGAGGAGATGCAATGCAAAACTCTGTGCCTAAAGGACAGGGAGGAATGGTTGCAGTATTAGGATCAACAATTGATGTAATTGAAAAAATTTTGAATGAAAATAATGAGAATTTAAAAGTTCAAATTGCAAATGATAATTCTGAAGGTCAAATTGTGTTAAGTGGAAAAACAGAGGATTTAGAAAAATTAATGCAAATTTTAAGAGAAAATTTAATAAAAAACATCAAACTACCGGTAAGTGCTCCATTCCATTGTGATTTGATGAGTAATGCTATCAAAACCATGACAGAAGAGTTAAATAAACTTAATTTCAAAAATGGAAAAAACAAATTAATTTCAAACGTAACCGCTAATGAAATTAAAGACCTGGATGAGCTTAAAAATCTCCTAATTAAACAAATACAGAATAGAGTCAGATGGAGAGAAAGCGTTATTAATATGATTGAAAATGATATAAACCACTTTATAGAAATAGGGCCTGGGAAAGTTTTATCAGGTTTGGTAAAAAGAATTAATAAAAATGTTAAAATTGATACGATTAATAGTCAAAGTGACATGGAAAGTCTAAAAATATGACAGATTTAAAAGGAAAAAATATTATTATTACAGGTGCTTCAGGTGGAATTGGTAATTCAATTATTGAAAAACTAAATCAAGCTGGAGCAAATATTTTAGCATCAGGTAGAAGAATAGAAAAACTTGAAGAACTAAAGGGAAAATATGAAAAAATTAAAACATTAAAATTTGATTTTTCTCAAACAGATAAAATTGAAGAATTTGTTGAAAATGCAACTAAAGAACTTGGTGGCACTTTAGATTGTTTAGTCAATAATGCTGGAATTACTCAAGACAATTTAGCAATAAGGATGAATTTAGAAGAATGGCAAAAAGTAATTGATATTAATTTAACTTCTACATTTTTAATTAGTAAATTTGCAATAAAAAAAATGCTTAAAAACAAATCTGGCAATATTGTTAATATTACATCAGTAGTTGGTCACACAGGAAATCTTGGGCAAGCCAATTATACAGCATCTAAAGCAGGTATTATTGCAATGTCAAAGAGCCTAGCTATAGAATATGCTAAAAAAAATATCAATATAAATTGTATTTCACCAGGATTTATTAGGACAGCAATGACCGACAAATTAGATGATAAATTCAAAGAAACTATAATATCAAAAATTCCTTCTTCTAGATTAGGAGAACCAGATGATATTGCTAATGCAGTGCTTTTTTTATGCTCAAATCAATCAAGCTATATCAATGGTGAAACTCTTCATGTTAATGGAGGTATGTATATGGCTTGACAAAACAAGTTTTTAAACTATTAAGAATTTATAACGAAAAGGATCAATATGTCAGAAGACGTTTCAAGCAAAGTAAAAAAAATTGTAGCAGATCACTTAGGTATCGATGAAGCAAAAGTTACTGAGGAATCAAGTTTTATAGATGATTTAGGAGCTGATAGTTTAGATACAGTTGAATTAGTGATGGCTTTCGAAGAAGAATTTGGATCTGAAATTTCAGACAGTGAAGCTGAGAAAATTTTAACTGTAGGTGATGCGGTTAAATTTATCGAAGGAAAAGCTAACTAGAAATTTTAATGCCATCAGAAAAAGATGGGGTAATGATAATCTTATCCTCTCCTTCAGGAGCTGGTAAAACTACTCTTGTAAAAAAATTATCCGAAAAAAAAAATTTTGAAATCTCAATATCACACACTACAAGATTACCTAGAACTAATGAAAGCCAAAATAAGGATTATTATTTTGTTAATGAATCGGAGTTTAAAAGATTAATTAATAACGAAGAGTTTCTAGAATACGCAAAAGTTTTTAATAATTTTTATGGGACAACCAGGACTCCAGTAATAGATAAACTAAATAAAGGGAAAAATGTCCTTTTTGATATTGATTGGCAGGGAGCTGATCAAATAAAAAATAAAAAATTAGATTACAAGTTAATCACTTTTTTTATATTACCTCCAAGTAAAGAAGTTTTATTTGAAAGATTATCTAAACGTCATGCAAATGATAAATTAATGGCCGAAGAAAGAATGAAACAATTTGAAAGGGATGTATTACATTGGATAAATTATGACTATGTAGTAATAAATAATGACTTAAATCAATGTTATTTAAAAATATCAAATTTAATTGATGCTGTTACAAATAATGGCTCAAAAGATTATGATTTAAATTATATCAGAAGTCATGTTGAGAGACTAACATCTTAAATTTTCATATTCGCAAGCTAATTTATAATAAGTATCTAAATTTAAATTCTGAGGCCTCAAATTAAGATTAATTTTTAGCTTATTGACGATTCTTTGATCCCCATTAAAAAGTTGATTATAAGGTTTCTTAATCATTTTTCTTCTTTGATTAAAAAAAATTCGTGTAACTTTTTCTAAATTTTTTGGATTATTAATTTTAATAAAATTTTTTTTTGGATAAAAATATAACAAAGAACTATATACTTTTGGTTTTGGAGAAAATGCTTCAGGTTTAATATCAAATATTTTTTTTATATTAAGTTTCCAATTAGACATAATTGATAATCTTCCATAATTTGAACTATTAAATTCAGCAATTATTCTATCTGCAACTTCTTTTTGAAACATTAAAATCAAACAATCAAACCAAAAATTATTTTTTAAATTAATTATCCATTTGCTAAGAATTTCAGTAGAAATATTATAAGGCAAATTTCCAAACACAATTACTTTTTCATTAAAAAGTGCTGTTTCATCTATTTTTAAAATATCATCATTAATAATTATAAGTTGATTATTAAACTTATTTTTAAGTTGAATTGCTAATTCATTATCCTTTTCAACAACAAAAATTTGTTTAGGTTTTTTATCAAGAATATATGATGTTAGATTTCCAGTTCCTGGTCCAATTTCGAGGATTAATTTATCTTTAATATCGATGATATTACTTATTTTATCTAAAATATTTTTATCTACTAAAAAATTTTGCCCTAAACTTTTTTTGGCTTTAATCAATTTTTATCCAAAAATGATATTGCTTTAGATAGGCTCAATGAGCTAGATTTATTCTTGCCTAACATATTTTCATTGGGTCCATGATCAGGAGAGATTCTTAAAAAAGGTAAACCAAGGGTAATATTGATAGCATCATATTCAAACAATGTTTTTATTGGTGTTAGTACCTGGTCATGATACATACCTAATATAACATCAAAATTTTTTCTATTTTTTTTTAAAAAAATTGTATCTGAAGAATATGGGCCTGATACTTTATAATTATTTTTTTTTAGATATTCTATTACAGGTTTAATAATTTTTTCATCCTCATTAAATTTATCAATACTTTCACAATGAGGATTCAAACCTAAAATTGCAATTCTGGGTTTTTTGTTGATTTTTTTTATGTAAAATTTGTCAATAAGTTTTACCTTTTCTACTATGTTTTCTTTATTGATTTTTTTTGTAACAGATTTTAATGGCAAATGAGTCGTAACTGGGCAAACGGACAACTTTTTATTATAAATAAGCATAGCATTTTTTTTAACTTTAAATTTTTTTGAAATATATTCTGTTATACCTAAGTAATTTTTATTCAAAAAAGTTTTTTTCTGTATTGGGCCATTAATTAATTTATTAATTTTATTTTGTTTTATTAATTTAAACGAAATATCAAATGATTTTTTAATATAACTATTTGATTTTTTCGTTATTTTTTCAAAAGCCTTTTTAGGATTATAGTCAACATTAATTAAATTAATTTTTTTATTATTTAATTTTTCATTATAAAAATCTTTATGATCTAGTATTTTAATTTTTTTTTTTACTTTTAATTTTTTCATTTGCATTTTAATTAAATTTAACGAAGCAATTAAGATAAGAGGACTTTTAATTTTTTTTTTTAAACATTTAAAATAAATTTCCAAAAATACACTGTTAGGCTCACCTGCAACTACAAGAATAGGTTTATATCTCATTTATAGTTACATTATTTTTTAATTTATTAAGATACATATTTGAGAACTGATTAAGTTGTTGATTTGTTTTAATTATAACCAATCTTTCAATTTTTTTATTTAAATCTTCTTTTGATGTTTCATTTATTTTTTTATCTTCAAGTTTGATAATTAAAAAACCACTTGGGGTAATGATTGGTTTTGTATATTCACCTACTTTTAAAACAGATAGTTCTTCTTTAAGAACGTTATTTAATGAACTTTTTTCTATCCATCCAATCTTACCTCCTTTAGCGGCTGTATCAGAAATACTATGTATTGAAGCTGCATTGCTAAATCCTTCATTTTTAATATCATTTTTAATTTTATTTAACTTTGTTTGTAATTCTTTTTCTTTAGTTTTAGGAATTAAAATTTCTGACAATAGTAATTTTTCATCTGGGTTGTTTAAGATTTCTGTTTTAATATTTTCTTTATTAATTTTAATTTTTGAGCTGAATTTTTGAAATATCATCTCATTCCACAATCTTTCGATTGAAATTTTATATCTTACATACTCGTAATCTAAATCATTATTTTTTAACATCTTTTTATATTCTTCAATAGAATTTAATTTCATTTGCTTATAAATATTCTCAATAATAACGTTGAAATTTTTTTCATCTATGTAAATTTTATCTACAATCTTTAGTAAATTTATTTTTTTAATTTTTTCTTTAATAAGAGAATTTTTTGATATTTCAAACAATCTTTGATTATCTAGATTTTTTATTTCTGGATTTAAAATGTTCATATACTTAATTTGGTTATAAATATCCAGAGTAGTAATTATTTCATTATTTACCTTGACTAAAATTTTATTTTCTACTGCGAAACCAATATTAAGATTATTTAAAAATAATAAAATTATTATTAGACTTTTATAAATACTAATTTTTTTCATTTAATTTGAAATACTTTGACTCAAGGTAGTAATTGGAATTAGTGTGATTTTAAATAAAATATCTTCTGAGGGCATAAGGTCTCGATCTTCGTAATATGTTTTGTTGTAGTTTATGCCTGCAACCAAACAATCATTCTTATATTCGTAAATTAAATTATAATATTCTGCCATACCCAATTTTCTATTTTGTCTGGTTTTGAAAGATAATTTGTTTTTATCATCAAAATTAAATGAAGAAATATTTTCAATAATATTGTTGTCCCCAATAACTCCATTTTCTTCAATAAAGTTAAATTCTGTTTTGAAATTATTTTTTGCAAACATTAGACCAAAAGAATTATATTCAACTTTATCTAAGTCGTGATTAACTGAAAAATCATAATTTATTGAAAAATTTTCATTTATATTTTTATTAATACTTCCAAATATATTTGTTTTTTTTCTAACGATACCACTTGATGAAGGTATATTATTATTTTCTTCATTTCTCAAAATAGTCCCAACTTTAAATTCAAAGTATTTGTTAATATCATCCAAATTTTCTTTTTTATAATTTATACCTAGAGTTAAATTAGTTCCCGACTCCAGAGTATCTTCAAGTCCCAAACGATTAATATCAAAAAGATTATTAATGTTTATTTTTCTACTTGTATTTGAGTGGTTAATCATACTTGAGGGATTATACCTGAATGAAATTTTCGGCTCCAAATAATCTAATGAATTATCATTTGTTTTTACCAAAGGTAAAGCTGAACTAAATTCAATAATGCTCATTAAATCATTTTGTATACTCGAATTATAATCTTCATCATTTTTTCCAGTAGCTATTAAGTTTTTTAAATATATATTTATGTTATTTTGAATCCCAGATTCTGTAATTATATCAAAACTTCTAAAATCAAAATCATTAATAATTTTAGATCTTAAATTATTTGTATTCTTTAAAACATTACTACCTATAGATGAGAAACCTAAATATCCATATTCTTTACCATTATTTAATTCGCCAGAAAGATTATAATATGGAAGTATAAATTCATATCTATCATTGTTACTTTTTTGAAGATTTTCATACGATGTAATACCAGTTATAAGATTATATCTTTCATTCTTTAGATTAATTTTAACTTCGGATGTAAGTAAATCGTTATTTTGTGGTTTTATTTTTTCGCTAGTAGACTCTTGGTCAAATATTTTTAAATAGGTATCATTATTAACTTTTTGCAAAGATATTTCTAAAGAACTTTCTGAAAAGTTTTCTAAATTAAAGTCTGAGTTATATTTGGAAAATAAATGTGTTATTGAATTTTTATCCTTATTTGTTTTTGATTTATATCCTTCTGTAATACTTAAATCTGCTATAAATGAAGAATTTTTATTTTGTAATCTAAATTCATTTTGAATTCTAAAAATATTTTTATCATATATTGATGGACTAAAAGTAAAGTCATAATTTTCTGCATTTGCAATAAAATAAGGTATTTGAATAGAAGACCCTAAAATTTTTGAATTACCAAATCTTGGTGCTAAAAAACCTGACTGTCTTTTTACAGTAGGACCTGGATGAAAAAACTTAGGGAAATAAAAAATAGGTTTGTCATAAACTTTTAACAAAGCATTATCATAAGTAATTAGTTTTTTATTTTCATCGTACTCAATTTTTTCAGCCTGCAAAGACCAGGGTGGGCAATCATTTTCGTCTTTATTACAGGATGTAAAAATACCTTTGTTTATTATAGTAATTCCATCGTTGCTTGATGAAGAGACACCTTTTAATCTTGGGTCATTTTTTTCATTATTAAATAAATTTTTTTTAAGATAAATATCAATATCGCGAGTAACAAAACTTTTATTTTTTAAATCAAATATCCCACTTTTAATAAAGTATTTATCATTTATAGGTTTTGAATAGTCAGTGTTTATAGATATATTTTCACCTTTTAATATTTCTGTATCTAAAGAAAGTTCAAAATTTTTAATTTCATAATAAGAATCATTTTTCAAATCATTTAAAGAAGCTTTATTTTTTGACTTAATTATTCCAATTTTATTTGAAAAATAAATACTTTCTGATTTTAAAATAAATCTATTATGTATCTCAGCATTAGTTTTTCCTTTAGTAATTATTTTTTCATCCTTTTCAAAATAATTAATTTCATTTGTAACAATTTTATTATTTTTTAATGAGTCGATAAACTCAACATCTCCAGATGCTTTAAGTGTTGAGTCTAATAAATTAATTATCAGCTCTTCATTTGATTTAAAATTGTAATTTTTATTTAAATAAGAATTTGTAAAGCCTTTACTTATAATTTTTTCTTCATTTTTAATGTAAGTTATATCTTCAGATTTAACGTTATAATCTTTAATATTATCAATAATTTCAACATTACCAGTTGCTTTAAAAATATTTTTATTAATGTCAAATAATAAATTATTTGAAGAGATTATTTTATTATTATCAAATAATTTTATATTATTTTTGGCACGAAGAATATTTTTATTTTTTAAGTATGAAATATTTTCAGCATAAATCACATAATTTTTATCTGGATATTTAATTACAACATCACCATAAACATTTAGAATATTATCTTTTTTAGTATATTCAAAATTATTAGCTTCAATATTTATCCCATTATCTGATGAAATTATACCACGGTCTGTTCCTATTATTTTATTTCCATTTTCAAGTATCTCAATTTTAGAAATATTAAAAATAAATTGTTCATCAGCGAATGATTTGGAACAAACGATTATAAAAAATAAAAAAAATAATATTTTACTTTGCATTTATGTTTCTTAAAAAGTATGAATTTATTATCAATAAAATTATTAATGGCAAAACTATTGAAATAGTTGAGTTTATTTTTTCTGTAACTCCAAGCACATAAAAATAATTATAAATATAATATATTGTTACTGAAACTAATAAGCCAAATACAATTTTTATATATTTATTAACAAGATTTTTTGAATTAAGCATAATAACGCTTGATATTAATGTCATCAAAACTAGGTAAAATGGGTATGAAAATAAATTTAACAAATGTAAATTTAAATCTGTTACAGAATAATTAAGTTTTAAATAATTTTTTCTCATTTCAATCAATTCCATTAAAGATAGTGAAGATAAATTTGAAAATAAATTTTGTATAATTTCGTAATCAAAGTTAGTTTTAAGTTGAATTAATTTTTCCTCTGTTTTGTGGTTTTGTTTAAAAATTTCAGCATCATAAATTAACCATTTTTTGTCTTTTATATCTATTTTTTTACTTTTGATGTTTCTAATAATTTCAAAATTTTTATCAAATTCTGATAGATAAACATTTACTATGTAATTTTCTTCAATTTTTGATGCATTTATCATTAAAATTTTGTCATCTATAACATCTTTTATCCATAGACCATTATTCGTAATTACAGCTAAATATTTATTGTCTGTAGTATATGAAGACTTTAATTCCAAATAAAAATTTTTTAAATTTGAGGAAAAATTGTAAAAAAAAGTAATTAACAAAATTCCTAAAAAAAAAGTTAAAAAATTAATTATTATTAATATTTTTGAATTTTTGAGACCCGAATATTTCAATGTATTTATTTGATTATTATTTATTAACTCATGAAAAAAAAGTTGAGTTGATATTAAAAAAATAAAAGGAAACATTTCAAAGATTAGGGACGGAGTATTAAGTAATGATAAGTAAATTGGGAAGTAATCTGAAACGTTAATATCTTTAAAAAAGTCCAATTCTGTTAGTAGGTTCAAAATAAAAATGAGACAGAAAGTTATTAAAAAAATATTAAAAAAAGAATTTAAAAAAATTTTAGTTAGAAATTTAATATATGTTTTCATTTTTCTGATTTAATGAACTTTAATTTATAATAAAAAGTTAAATACATATAAATAATTAGAATTATTGGTATAAAAAAAATTAAAATATTATTTAAAAAATTTTTTTCTACAAATCTTAAGGACAATTCAGACAAAATAATTATTGTTAATCCAATTAAAAATATTTTTAACCTATAAAATAAATAATTACTATTCTCTTTTGATTTAGTTATAACTAAAAGACAAACTAACATTAAAACTGGTATGTATAACGGGATAGTAATTCTTTTATGAAATTCTTTTAAAATATTGTTTAAATTTTCTGATTTACAATTTTCAATTTTAAGTATTTTGCTCAAATCTAATGATACTTTGTTGTAAATATTTTTATAACATTTAATTAAATCTAATGTAGATACTTCCTGAGTTTTTTTATAGGTGGTAGTATTAGTTTCTATATCGCTTAGGTTTAAGTATGATCTTTTAAATTTTAAGTTTGTAATTTTGTTATTAACAACACTTATAGTTTCACCGTTGTATAAATCAAATAATTGATCTTCTCCATTATTTAAAAATTTTCCTTTTTTAGCATAAGTAATTTGAAAATTATTGAAGTCGCTTCCATTTTTTATATATATTTCAGTTATATAGTCATTCTGATCTTTATAATCACTGTAAATGGTTATATCTTTAATTGTATCATTAAATTTTCTTGGTTTGATAAGGTTTTCAATAATATTAACTTCTGAATCTCTAAGATATGATCTTGCGGTATCTTGTGATTTTGGAACTACATAGGATGTTAAAATAATTTGAAATATTACAAGTAATAATGAGAATTTGAAAAAGAAATTTATTACAGAAATTTTACTTACACCAAAATTCCAGAAAATAATTAATTCATTATCAATCTCATATTTACTAATTATATAAATAAAACTTAAAAAAAATATAAATGGAAGTAGTTTTGTTATTACTTTAGGAAATATTAGTAGCGTAAATTTGATATAAGTTAAATGATCTCTTCCATCTTCAATCATTATATCCAAATGATTTACAGCTTGAAATATCCAAATTACTAAAGCTGCAAAGAAAAGAGCTATTGTGAAAAATATTAGGCAATCTGATAATATTTTTTTAAATAAGATTTTTTTCATTGAAATATGCTATTTTTATTCATATATAGCATCCATCTCTTTTAGAGTGTATTTAAAATTTATGTCAGTTACAATTAATTATAATAAAAGACCACTTAAAAAAAATTTATCCAGTCCAATACTATTTTGTGATGAAAAATTCAATATTTCAAGTTTGAAAAAACATGTTATAGCAAGCGAATATTCTTTTATCACAGATTTGATCAAGTCTAAGGATACAAAGAAAAACATACTTTCATTTGATATAAATTCAAAAAAAAAAATTATTTTAATATCTTTTAAAAAAAATACAAAAAAATCTGATGCTGAAAATTTAGGTGCTAAATTTTATGATCTTTTTAAAGATAGTAAACAAAGCGAATATTATTTGAATTCTGACTCAGTGTCTTTTCAATTAAAAAATTTCATTGGATATTTTTTACACGGATTAAAATTAAAGTCTTATGTATTTGATAAATATAAAACTAAAAAAGATAAAAAAAATTTATCTATAAGTGTAATTGGTAAAAATAAACCAAAAATAATAGAACAAATAAAATTTAAAGCAGTTGAGGAGGGTACATATTATACTAGAGATTTAGTATCTGAACCTGGAAATGTATTGCATCCAGATGAATATGCTAGAAGATTAATTAATCTAAAAAAATATGGTTTAAAAATAAATGTTCTTGATGAAAAAAAATTAAAAAAGCTTGGAATGAATACTTTATTAGGTGTTGGTCAAGGAAGCATTAGAGGTTCTTATTTGGTGACAATAGAATGGAATGGAATAAATAAAAAATCTAAACCATTAGCATTTGTTGGTAAAGGAGTTTGCTTTGATACAGGAGGTATATCATTGAAGCCTGCAAAATTTATGGAAGATATGACTTATGATATGGCAGGATCTGCTGTAGTTGTTGGATTAATGAAAAGTTTAGCTTTGCGAAAAGCAAAAATTAATGCTGTTGGAGTTGTAGGTCTTGTAGAGAATATGCCTGGTGGAAATGCACAAAGACCGGGTGATATAGTTAAATCCTACAGCGGGAAGACAGTAGAAATTCTAAATACCGATGCAGAGGGAAGATTGGTACTTGCAGATGCATTAACTTATACTGAAGAAAAATTTAAACCAAAATTTATTGTAGATTTAGCTACTCTTACTGGAGCAATAATTGTTTCATTAGGATCAGAGTATGCAGGTTTGTTTTCAAATGATGATAAGTTATCTAAACAACTGATTGATGCAGGTGAACAAGTTGAGGAAAAAGTTTGGAGAATGCCTTTAAATAAAAATTTTGATAAATTAATTGACTCAAAAAATGCAGACATGCAAAATATCAATTATGTTGGCGGGGCAGGATCTACAACGGCTGCTCAATTTTTACAAAGATTTATTTTAAACAAAACACCTTGGGCGCATTTAGATATAGCTGGAATGGCTTTTTCAAAATATGGTGGAGCATTAAATTCAGGTGGTGCCACAGGTTATGGAGTTAGATTGTTAAATAAACTAATAGAGGACAATTATGAGTAATTTAGAACAAACTTTATCGATTATCAAACCAGATGCTGTCGAAAGAAATCTTGAGAATGAGATTAAAGAAATGTTTAAAAGTAAAGGGTTTTTAATATTAAAAGAAAAAAAAATTCAAATTGAAAAATCAGAAGCAGAAAAGTTTTATAAAGTTCATGAAACAAAACCATTTTATAATGATTTATGTGATTATTTATCATCAGGTCCAATTGTAGTTATGGTTCTTGAAAAAGAGAACGCAGTTTTAGGAAACAGAGAATTAATGGGTGCTACAAATCCAAAAGATTCTGAAGAAGGTACTATCCGAAAAAAATATGGAATTTCAATAGATAAAAACTCTGTCCATGGATCAGATAGTGTTGAAAATGCTAAAATTGAAATAGATTTTTTCTTTAAAGATTAAAAGCTTTTAATATAGCTTTAGGATAGAGCTTATGTTCTTGTACTAAAATTTTTTTAGCAAGTGAAGCCTTAGTTTCGTTTTTTGAAATTTTGACTTTCTTTTGGAGAATAATCTTACCAGAGTCTAATCTAGCATTTACAAAATGAACAGTACATCCAGAGTATTTTTCTTTATTATTTATCGCTCTTTGGTGCGTATTTAATCCTTTATATTTAGGAAGTAAAGATGGGTGTATATTCAAAATTTTTCCTTTAAATTTTTTAATAAAATTCTTTGACAAAATTTTCATAAATCCAGCTAGACAAATCATTTCAATATTATTTGCTTTTAAAACAGAAAGTAACTTCTTTTCACTTAAATTTTTATTTTCAAAATTTAATATCTTTTTTTTTATTTTATAAATTTTAGAATAATTTAAACCTTTTGCTTTAGAATTATTTGAAACAATAAACTCAATAGATATAGGAGATTTAATAGTTTTTGAAAATTTAATTAGAGATTTTAAATTACTTCCTGTACCAGATATAAATACAGCCGTTCTTATTTTGCTACAACCAGTTGATAGATCCATTTAGTTTAACTTTATTTTTATCTTTAGAAATCTTTCCAATTACATATGGTTTGTATTTTTTTGAAAAAAATTTACTTATTTTTTTAAAATTTTTACTTTCTATAATTAGGCAAAAACCAACTCCACAATTAAATGTTTTGAGCATTTCTTTATTAGAAATTCCATTATTTTTAAGCCAATTAAATATTTTAGAAGTTCTAATTTTATCTAAATTAATATTTGCAGAAAGTTTATCTGGTATAATTCTTTTAATATTATCTGACAATCCTCCACCAGTTATATTTGCACAACCATTAATTAATTTATTATTTATTAAATTCATTATTTCTTCTACATATATTTTAGTTGGTTTTAAAAGCTCAGACCTTAAAAATTTATTTTTTTTAATATTTATTTTTTTTTGTTTTAATAAATATCTTACAAGAGAATACCCATTAGAATGTAAACCACTAGAAGGAATTGCTAATATTAGATTATTTTTTTTTATTTTATTTTTACTTAAAATTTTATTCTTTCCAACAACTCCTACAGCAAAACCTGCAATATCAAATTTCCCTTTTTCGTAAGTACCAGGCATTTCAGCGGTCTCTCCACCAACGAGCTCACATTTTGATTGATCACAACCTTTTTTTATTCCTTTTATTATTGCTTTAAGCTTTTTTAGATCAATTTTATTTATAGATATGTAATCTAAAAAAAGTAAAGGCTTAGCACCTTGAACGATTAAATCATTTACACTCATAGCAACCAAGTCAATACCAATAGTGTCAAATTTATTTAAGGAATTTGCAATTTCTATTTTAGTACCCACACCATCCGTACAAGCTACGATTCTAGGTTGTTTAATACTTCTTGGTATATTTGTGATTGAGCCAAACCCCCCTATATTAGAAAACTTTTTTTTGCCTCTTTTTTTTGATGAAACTGTAGAAATGAAATCAACAAATTTATCTGCAGCTTTGATATTAACTCCACTTTTTTTATAGGTAAATTTTTTTTTATTCATTAATATGTTTTATGAAATTAATTTCTCTACTTACTAATTTAAAGCTTTTATATAATTTTTTTTTATTTCTTGCTTTAATAAATATTTTCTTTTCCACAGAAAAAAGTTATGCAAAGACATTTGCTATAAATGATAT
>CACFCI010000016.1 GCA_902564785.1 uncultured Pelagibacteraceae bacterium
TATTTCAGGCTTTGCACTAATGACAATTACTGGAAGTCTGATGATAGCAGTTTTTGGTGCAATGTTAGCTGGAGTTTTAATTTCAACAATTTTGCGTTTCTTACTCAAACATTAATTACAAATCATGTCGCTACTGGTTTGGCGCTTACCATATTTGGAATTGGTATTTCTGCGATGATAGGAAAAAATTTTGTAGGTATTCCAGGAAAAGAGTTTCCTGTTTTGTTTGCAAGTTTAAAAGATACAATACCACTTTTAAGTCCAATATTATTTGGACATTCAATTGTTTTTTATTTCGCTTTTACCCTACCCTTCATAACTAGCTACTTTTTAAAAAAAACAAAAATTGGATTAATTGTGAGAGCTGTAGGAGACTCACCTGAGTCTGCTTCTAACCAAGGAATAAATGTTAGGATGGTTCGTTACTTATGTATTCTTTACGGAGGTTCAATGAGTGGACTTGCTGGTGCATATTTATCAATGATTTATACTCCTCAATGGATTGAAAATATGACGGGTGGAAGAGGCTGGATCGCATTAGCTCTGGTGGTTTTCTCTACATGGAACCCAATTAAAATTTTAATTGGTGCTATGATTTTTGGCGGGTTAACAATTATTCAATTTCATATGCAGGCAATTGGAGTAAGAATCCCTGTGCAATTTTTAACAGCTCTGCCTTACATCGTCACAATAATAGTTTTAGTTGTAATTTCTCGTGATAGTAGAAAAATAAGGCTAAGTACTCCCAGTTCTCTGGGGAAATCTTTTCATAAAGACAATTAATTACAAAATAATTATTTTTTTTTACATAATTTAATCTAAATTTAATTGTATTAAAAAATCAAAAGGGGAAATAAATTTATGCATAAATTTTTTATTCGTTCTTTCGTCTCTTCTTTAGTTTTATTATTTACATTAACTGTGGCTGCAATTGCAAAAGATGTGAAAGCAGCATTTGTTTATATTGGTCCAACTGGTGACCATGGATGGACTTATCAGCATGATGTAGGTAGAAAAGCTGTTGAAGCTGCCGGATTTAAAACAACATATGTGGAAGGTGTTCCAGAAAGTGCTGATGCTGAGAGGGTTCTTAGACAGTTAGCTAATTCTGGTCATGACATTATCTTTACAACTAGCTTTGGATATATGAATCCTACTAACAAAGTTGCAAAAGAGTTTCCAAATGTAAAATTTGAACATGCTACTGGATACAAAAGAGAACATCCAAATGTTTCAACTTACGCAGCTAGATTCTATGAAGGTAGAACTATTTTGGGAACAATTGCTGGAACTATGACAAAATCTAATGTGATTGGTTATGTTGCGTCTTTTCCAATACCTGAAGTAATTAGAGGTATTAATTCATTTACTTTAGCTGCTCAAAAAGTTAACCCAAATATCAAAACCAAAATTGTTTGGGCTTTCACTTGGTACGATCCAGGTAAAGAAGCAGAAGCAGCAAAAGCTTTAATTGATCAAGGTGCTGATGTAATTGCGCAACATACAGATAGTACAGCTATTGTTCAAATTGCTGAAAAAGCAGGAGTGTATGCTTTTGGACAAGCGAGTGATATGGATAAGTTTGCACCAAAGGCTGTGTTGACTTCAGTTGAGAATAACTGGGGACCATATTATGTCGATAGAGTTAAAGCTGTTGCAAATGGTACGTGGAGTCAAAAAGATACATGGCATGGTATAGGTGACGGTATGGTGGTAATCTCAGGTTTAGATTCTCAAATGCCAAGTGACCTGCAAGCAAAAGTTAAAAAGCTTCAAGCAGATTTAGCATCTGGTAAAGTTCATTCTTTCACTGGACCAATTTATGACCAAAAAGGGAATTTAATGGTAGCAGAAGGGAAAACTGCAGATGATGGTATGCTGGCAGGTATGATGACTTATGTTAAAGGTGTTGAAGGAGATATACCTAAGTAAGCTTTTAAACTTATAAAAATTAAAAAGGCCGGTTTTTTAACTGGCCTTTTTTATATTTGATGTTTTTTTTTAATTTCTTCAATTCTTAATTCTTCATAAATTTCGAAGGGCTGCACAATCCAAGGATTACCATTAAGTTTTTTTGCACAAAAATCTGGCTCAAATGTTGATTTCTTTTTTTTAAACAACGTAGCAGTTTTAATATCCTCTATTTTATCTTTTATCGGTTGATATTTTTTTAACCAGTCTATACTTTTATTGAAAGTTATTCCTGTATCAGATAAATCATCACATAAAAGTATTTTACCACCCATATTAGGTGCTATAGAACTCATTTCCCTTGAAAAAACAATATCACCTTGCTCATCTTCCACTCCTTTACCACTATAAGACTCAACTGCAAGATATGCACATTTTAATTTAAATATTCTGCTTAATACATCTATCATTGGTGCCG
This sequence comes from uncultured Pelagibacteraceae bacterium, assembly GCA_902564785.1. Lineage (GTDB taxonomy): Bacteria > Pseudomonadota > Alphaproteobacteria > Pelagibacterales > Pelagibacteraceae > Pelagibacter. The sequence continues at coordinate 2,390 of CACFCI010000016.1, forward strand.
CTCCACGCATGATACCAATGAGTATTGTTGGTTTATATCCACTTTCATCAATTTGGATTGCTAATTTCTCAACAGTCTTGTTGTACTCATCCCAACTTACAATCATTTTTTCTGACATAATTTTTTAATATCTATTTATTTAAATAATAAAACTAAAACTGCAAGAACGATAAGTGCAATTATTGAAGATATTAAAATATACAACCTATGAATGTTTCTTCCTCTTAAATTAAAATAATGTCTTGCTAATCCAGTAATAACTGCCAACGCACATAATATTAACCAATTATATTGATGATAAACTAGGAAACTAGAGTGTCCAGATAGCATTATAAACAATACTAAAAAAGTGGAATAATTATTATGTATTGATCTCTGTTTAGCTGCTAGAGATAGACTCATATCGAATTTTTCACCTCTTTCACTACTGCTGATGATGTTCATTTGATTGGGTATAATTACTGTAAAAACATTACCAAACATATTGGTTCCTATAATTAGTCCAACACTTAAAATTGCAAATTTTGGTCCAAATAATTTTGTTAAACCAAAGGAAACAGCTGCTAATAAAATAATTGCTGTGGATATAAACAAAATATTATTTTCAATCAATTTAGATTTACACAATAGATCATATATAAACCAAAAAATAATTAATGATAAAAGCGAGATAATAATGGCGTAACTAGGAGGCATCAACATAACTCGTTTATCAACCATTAATACACCTGCGTTATAATAATAAATTACAACTAAGAGCAACATTCCTGTTACAAAAGTTAGGTAACTTTGCCATTTAAAAATTACTAATCTATTTAAATAATCTTGTGGTGGTGAGGTTTTTAACCTTGAAAGTTTATAAAAAAAGCCAGAATGCATCAGATAACCTTCTCCATCGACATCATCGCTTGTTATATTTTTATTTAAATTATTGTCTAAGTAATTAAATAAAAAACTGTTACCTACCCATAATATTGCAAATACTACATGGCCCCATCTTAGAATAACCTCTAACCATTTAATTGTATAAGGTAAGAATTCCATCAGTATTTTATTTTATCTACTTTTTTATCCCAAATTTCAAATGCTTTTAAAGCTTCTTCTCTAAGCATTTGCACCATTTTAATTTTCCTATCATCAATTTTTTTTGGAATTTCTGTATAAATAAATGAGTCATCAAAATCTATATTTTTTGCGTCTTCTCTAGTGTTTGCATAATATATTTTATCTAATCTTGACCAATAAATTGCTGAAAGACACATCGGGCAAGGTTCACAAGATGTATAAATCTCACATCCAGAAAGATCAAAAGTATTTAAATTTTTACAGGCTTCTCGAATTGCTACTATTTCTCCATGAGCAGTTGGATCATTTGTAGAAGTAACTTTGTTAGAGCCCTCTGCAATAATCTTTTGATCCTTAACTATAACACTTCCGAAGGGACCACCTATAGTATTCGCACTTTTTATTGAAAGTTCAATAGCTTTTGCCATAAATTTTTTTTTATCTTCCATTTTTAATTTTTTATTTTATTTTTAATTTTGTTAATACTCATTAAAATTCTTTCAGGTGTTGCTGGCGCATTAAGTTCTGGTGCAAACTGATAATTTCCAACTGAAGCAACTGCATCTTTAATTGCATAAAAAACGCTCATGGCTAACATTAGAGGAGGTTCACCGGTTGTCTTCGCTTTATTAACAACTTTTTCTTTGTTTAATCCCTCTTTAAAAATTTCTACGTTAAATTTTTTTGGAATATCACTTACAGCAGGTATTTTATAAGTTGATGGCGAGAAAGTTGTAATCTGACCATTTGATTTCCAATTAAGTTCTTCAATTGTCAACCAACCTTGTCCTTGAACAAAACCACCTTCGATCTGACCTAATTCAAGTGCTGGGTTTATTGGTTTTCCTGCATCATGCAAAATATCAACTCTTTCTAGGATATTTTCACCAGTCAATGTATCTATAGTTACTTCTGAAACAGCGGCACCATAACAAAAGTAATAAAATGGTCTTCCTCTGAATTTTTTTTTATCAAAGTTTATTTTTGGTGTTGAATAAAAACCTGAGGATGAAAGAGAAACTCTATTTAAATATGCTTCTTGAATAATGCTTTTAAATTCAAACTGTCTATTTCCGAATATTATATATTTATCTTTATAAATTGCTTCTTGATTGTAGATCTTATATTTTTTTTTAATAAATTTTTCTAAATTTAATTTAATTTTTGCTACTGCATTTAATGCTGCAGCACCATTAAGGTCTGTGGTTGAAGATGCAGCACTAGCCGAAGTATTTGGAACTTTTGCTGTATTTGTTGATGAAATATGTACTAAATTATATGGTAATCCTAGAGAATTAGCCACTAGTTGAGCTATTTTTGTATGAGTTCCTTGACCCATTTCTATACCACCATGGTTCAAATACACACTTCCATCTGTATAAATATGCACTAAAGCACCAGCTTGATTTAAATGAATTGTTGTAAACGAAATCCCAAATTTTAATGGTGTAATAGCTATACCCTTCTTTTTAAATTTATTTTTTTCATTGAATTTTTTTATATCTGAATATCTTTTCTTATAATTCGATTTATTTTCTAAACTTTTAAATATTTCATTAATCACATTATCTTCAATAGTCATTCCGTAGTGAGTTACATTTTTTTTATCTTTTTGATAAAAATTTTTCTTTCGAACTTCAATAGGATCTATTTTTAAATACCTTGAAATATTATCTATAACATTTTCTATAGCCATCATTCCTTGATTTCCACCAAAGCCTCTAAATGCGGTTGAGGTTGGAATATTTGTCCTACATAAATTATTTGTTACCTCGATATCTGATATGTAATATGCATTGTCTATATGGAGCAAAGCTCTTTCATTTATTGCAGCTGATAAATCGGGCGACATTCCACAATTTGATGATAAGTTAATTTTTAATCCTTCAATAATTCCTTCATCATTAAAACCAACTTCGTATTCAGATAAAAATTCATGCCTTTTGCCAGTCAAAATTATATCATCATCTCTATCTAGTCTTAATTTTACAGGCTGACCCGTTTTTTTTGCCAACAAAGCACAAACACATGCAGTCATGAAATTTGTCTCTTTACCTCCGAATCCACCTCCAATTCTTCTTACTTCGACATTAATTGAATTACTTTTTTGATTAAACATTTTTGCAATTAATTGTTGTGTCTCAGAAGGATGTTGTGTTGAGCTGTAAACTAAAAAATTATCATCTTCTTTAGGTATAACAAACGCTGCCTGGCCCTCTAAATAAAAATGTTCTTGACTTCCAGTTGTAAAATTTCCTTTCAAATTATTTTTTGAATTTTCTATTTTCTTAGAAGGGTTCCCTTTTTTAATTTTTCTAGGCTTAAACAAAAACTGTTTTTTATTTAGAGCATCTTTTATTGTGATCACTGGTTTTAAATCTTTATAAGTGATTTTGGCCTTTAATACTGCTTTTCTTGCAAGTTCAGTAGTTGTAGCAGCTACAGCAAATAATGGTTGTCCAAAAAACTCAACTTTTTTATCTGGAAATATTGGATCACCATCAAAAACTGGACCTACATCGTTCCTTCCCGGAATATCACTTTGAGTAACTACTGATATCACCCCTTCACTTTTTTTTACATCACTTAGGTCTATTTTTTTGATTATCGCGTGCGCTTTTTTACTTAAACCAATAGCACCATAGATTGTATTTTTTGGTTCATTAATGTCATCGGTGTATTCAGCATATCCACTTACATGCTTGTAAGCACTATCATGTGGTCTTACGTCATTAATATAGTTCTCTTTACTCATTTAATTAACTCTTGTTAGCTTGTTAGAATCTATTTCTACGAAACATTTCATCAATAAATTTTTTGCGATCTCTAGTCTATATTCTTTACTTGCTCTCATATCCCCTATAGGACTTAGGTCTTTATCAAGATAATTTTTGGCTTGATTAAAAGTACTTAAATTAAGAGTTTTATTCTTAAGGATTTTCTCACAGGCCTTAGCTCTTTTTGGTATAGCTGCCATACCTCCAAAGGCAATAAAAACCTCTTTAATTTTATTTTTATCAATTTCGAAATTAAAAGATCCACAAACAGATGAAATATCATCATCAAATCTTTTTGATATTTTAAATGCTTTAAAAATATTTTTCTTAAATAATGGTATTTTTATTGAGTGAATAAATTCATTCTTTTTTAATTTAGTTTTTCTGTAATCAAGGAAAAAATTATTTATAGGAATAACTTTTCTTTCATCGAAGCTTTCAATTAAAATTTCTGCATTTAAAGATAGCAAAATTGGTAATGTATCACCTATCGGGGATGCTGTTGCAATGTTACCACCTAATGTTCCTACATTTCGAATTTGAACAGAACCATATCTTTTAAGAACTAAATAAAAATCTGGATAATGTTTTTTAATTTCTTTTTCGAATTTTATTAGAGGTGTAGAGGCTCCAACCTCCAAGTAATTTTTATTTACTTTTATAAAGTCTAATTCTTTTATTTCTTTTAAATCAATTATAAATGGAATTTCTTTTCTTTCTTTTGTAACTTTTAAAGATAAGTCTGTTCCACCTGCAAGAAAACTAAAATTGGAATATTTTTTAATTATATTTTTTAAATCCTTAACATTTCTAGGTGAAAAATAAATTTTATCATCTTTTTTAATATAAATATTTTTTGGTTTAATTTTTTTTAATAATTTAATAACTTTATTATTATTTTTACTAAATTGATCATTTTTGTTTTTCTTATTTAAACTTTTTGCAGCATCTATTATGGGTCTATAACCAGTGCAACGACATAAATTACCTGATATAGAATCTGTTATTAATTCATTATTAAGATTTTTGTTATTTTTAAACATTGAAAATAAAGACATGACAAATCCTGGAGTACAGAAACCACATTGTGAGCCATGGAATTTTACCATCGCATCTTGCACTGGATGAAGTTTGCCTTCTTTGGAAACTAAATCTTCTACAATTAAAAGTTGTTTACCATTTAATAATGGAACAAATGAAATACAGGAATTAATTGCTTTATATATAATCTTATTATCGACTAATTCGCCTAAAACAATTGTACACGCACCACAACCACCCTCTGAACATCCTTCTTTAGTTCCAGTCTTTTTTAATTTAGTTCTAATATAACTAAGTAATGTTTGATTTGGATCAGGATTATTGATTACTATAAGCTTATCATTTAATAAAAATTTAACAGAACTTGATATCACTTAACTACCTCTATAAGTAGAATAACTCCAAGGTGAAACAAGTAAAGGAACATGATAATGCTGTGAAGGATCTGAAATACCAAATCTGATGACAACATCATCCAAGAATGGTACATCGCTAGCTGTAGATGTATTTTTAAAATAATCACCAATATGAAAAACTAATTCATATTTGCCCTTAACAAAAATATTTCCCTCTGCTAATGGAGAGTTGGCTCTGCCATCGTCATTGAGTTTTGTTGACGTTAATTTTTTTCGTTCTGAATTACGTATATAAAACAACTCAACTAATATACCTTTACCAGGTTTACCAGAATATACATCTAAAACATGAGTTGTGAGCTTTGTCATAAAATTATAGTATCATTTAATTTCAAACTTAAATTATTTTAAAGTTATATGAGAACAATAGATAACATTAACGATCTTAACAAGTCTGATTTTTTGTATGTATTTGGTAATGTTTTTGAAAAAACTGAGTCAGTTGCTCTGGAAGCTTTTGAGTCAAAACCATTTAAAAACTTCGAAGATATTGTGTTTAAAATGCTTAATATTTACGAAAATTACGAAAAAAATAAAATTTTAGAGATTTTAAATGCACATCCAGAACTTGCTGTAGCAAAAAAAATGACCTCAGAATCTGTATCAGAACAAGCTTCTGCAAAATTAAACCAATGTTCTAATGATGAATATGAAGAATTTAAAAAATTAAATATAGAATATAAAAAAAAATTTAATTTTCCGTTTATAATTGCTGTAAAAGGTAAAGATAAAAATGAAATTTTGAATAATTTTAGACAAAGAATACAAAGTGATATAGAAAGTGAATTCCTTGAAGCAAAAAAACAAGTTAAAAAAATCGCAACCTTTCGTTTAAATGAAATAAATAAAGAATGAAAAAATTTATAAGTGCAAAAATGATTAACCTAGCAGATCCAAGAATTGGAACTAAAATTACATTTAAGACTGACGATTTTTTTGCAGCTGCTCACAGAATTTTAAAAATCGAAACTCCAGTTTTTAAAGATAAACTGTTTGACAAACATGGTAAGTGGATGGATGGATGGGAAACAAGGAGAAGAAGATCAAAAGGTTTTGATTATTTAATTTTAAAACTTGGTAAACCTGGAAAGATATTTGATATAGACATTGACACAACACACTTCAATGGAAACCAACCTACACATGCTTCATTAGAAGGTTGCTTAAGTAAAAAAAAACCTAATAAGAAAACTAAATGGATTTCTTTACTGAGCAAAAAAAAACTTGGGCCAAGTAGAAACCATAGCTTCAAATCAAAAAACAAATCTGTTTTTAATTATATAAGACTTAACATTTTTCCAGATGGTGGAGTTGCAAGACTGAGACTTTATGGAAAAATTGAAATCGAGAAAAACCATTTGAATAATAAAACTATCAACCTTACATCTGTTTTAAATGGTGCTTCAATTATTGGTTGTAATAATGAACATTTTGGCAGAGCTGAAAATATCATATCACCTGGTAAAGGGAAAAATATGGGAGATGGTTGGGAAACAAGAAGAAGTCGAGGAAAAAACTTTGATTGGCTTATAATAAAATTTGGAAAACCAGGATTAATAAAAAAATTAGAAATAGATACACATCATTTTAAAGGAAACTACCCCGATAGTTGTTCAATTCAAATTGCAAATATAACAAAAGATCTATCTAATAAATCAATTGTCAATAATTCAAAAAATTGGAAATTTATTTTAAATAAGTCAAAACTGTCAGCTCACAAGAAACATATTTTTAAAAAATTTTTAATTAAAAGAAGTAAGGTAAATTATCTTAAAATAAATATCTATCCAGACGGTGGAATTTCAAGAATAAGGGCATTCGGAAATTTTGTGAAATGAAAGTAATAAAAGCAAAAAAAATTACTAAAAAAAATTTTTCTAAATTTGGTCAATTAATAGATACATCGAAAAAAAATCCTATAAATATTAATGATGGGTATGCAAAAAGATTTGATAATTTGATAAACGTAGATACATATAAAAAAAAAGGGAAAGCAATTGTTAGTATTTTTAAAGCGAAAAAAAGAAAGTTTCCTATGAAAATTGATATGATGGAAAAACATCCTTTAGGAAGCCAAGCCTTTATACCAATGGAAGATACAAAATTTTTAGTATTTGTAGCACCAAGAGGAGTTAAACCAGATGTAAATAAAATCCAATCCTTTTTAGTACCAAAACAAACTGGGGTTAATTACAAGGCTGGTATTTGGCACTTTCCTTTGATTTCTATGAAAAATATGAATTTTCTTATTGTTGATAGAAAAGGAAAAGGAAACAATCTTGTTATTTATAAATTTAAAAAAAATAAAATTATTTTGAAAAAATGAAAAAAAAATACCCAAGAGATTTGGTGGGATATGGTTCCAAAAAAGGTAAGATAAAGTGGCCTGGTAATGCTAAATTAGCTTTGCAATTTGTGCTTAATTATGAGGAGGGAGCAGAGAATTGTACTCTTCATGGTGATAAAACTTCAGAAGTATTTTTATCAGAAATTATAGGAGCAAAACCAATTAAAGGTCGGCACTTAAATATGGAGTCAATTTATGAATATGGATCAAGAAGAGGGTTTTGGAGGATTTATGATCTATTTAATAAAAAAAAAATTCCACTTACTATTTTTGGAGTTGGTATGGCATTAGAAAGAAATAAAGAAGTTTGTTCGGCTATAAAAAAAGCAAATTATGAAGTTGCTAGTCATGGGTGGAGATGGATTGACTATCAAAATGTATCAAAGAAAAAAGAAAAGAATGATATGAAACTTGCAGTAAAATCTATAAAAAAGATTTTTGGCAATCAACCTGTTGGTTGGTACACCGGTAGATGTAGTGAAAATACTTTAGATTTAGTAATTGATAATGGTAGTTTTTTATACTGTAGCGATACATACAGCGATGATCTTCCTTATTGGATAAAAAAAGGTAATAAAAAACAGCTAATGGTTCCTTACACGCTTGATAACAATGATATGAGGTTTGCAACCAATCAAGGATTTAATTCAGGTGAACAATTTTATAATTATTTAAAAGATAGTTTCGATGCCCTTTATGAAGAAGGAAAAAATTCACCAAAAATGATGTCAGTTGGCTTGCATTGTAGATTAATTGGAAGACCTGGTAGAATACAGTCCCTTAAAAAATTTTTAAATTACATCACAAAATTTAAAGATATTTGGATCTGTAAAAGAGCAGATATAGCTAAACATTGGATAAAATATTATAGTTAATATTTCTATTATTGTTCCGCTGCTTTAGACGTATAATGAGCAACTGCTTCTATTTCCTCATCAGTTAGTATACCCTCCATTGCAGGCATTACTCCTATACCGTTTCTAACTGCCATTATAATTCTTTGGATATCAGGTCTAATTTCATTTAAATTTGGACCAACCATTGCGTTCGATCCAGCATCTGAGAGCATATGGCATGCTGCACAATTACCAGCTCCAAGAAAAACTTCTTTTCCCTTATTAAATAATTCATCAGCATTAGCTTGTATAATTGATGTAAATATTAAAAAAAACAAGACACTACAGAGATTTAAAAATAATTTTTTCACTTAAATTTGGTATCATAATTAAAAAAATTTAAAAAGGAGAATTATGAAAGCTTATTGGATTGCAAATTATACTGAGATAAAAGATGACGAAAGACTTAAAAAATATGCCATTAAAGCTAAAGAAGCAGTTGAAAAATATTCTGGAAAAATAATAGCGAGAAGTGCAAATAATGTAACTTTGGAAGGTAGAGAAATGGTTAGAGTTGCCCTTGCAGAATTTCCAGATATTCAAACAGCAAAAAATTGTTACAATTCAGAAGAGTATGTTGAAGCTAGAAAACATTTAGTAAATAATGCAGTTAGAGAACACATAATTTTTGAAGGAATGTAAGTTGATAAAGGCTTAATATTGAATAGGTTCGGGATCTATACTTCTCCATAAATACCAAGTCGCAACAGAACAGTATGGAGAAAATTTTTTGCTAAGATATTTTACATAACTTTCTGGTGGAAGATATTTTTTATTATAGTTATTTGAAATAGCTCTTAATAAACCAATATCCTGAATTGGCCAAATATTAGGACGATTATAAGTAAATAATAAAATCATTTCCGCCGACCATCTTCCAATTTGTCTTAACTGAGAAAGATAAATTATGGCATCTTCGTCGTTCATTTTTGAAATAAGTTTTGGATTGAACTCTTTTCTTAATACTTGTTGAGCTAAACTTTTAATACCTTTTACTTTCTGTCTACTCAGACCACAACTTTTCAATTGAATAGTAGATAACTTGCTTACGGTTTTAGCATTAATTTTATTTTTACATTTTTTTTTAAATTTTAAAAAAACTGAATTAGCAGCTGCAACACTAATTTGTTGTCCAATTATACTTTTACAAAGGGAGAAAAAAACATCTTTTCTTGAAGTTAGCACTGTCTCTGAAGGGGATTTGTATTTTTTAATTAAAGATGACATGATTTTATCTTTTTTAGATAAATATTTTTTTGCTTTATTCCAATATGATGGTGTTTTACTCATGTCGTGAAACAGATAACTTTTTTTTCAAATACATTTCTCTTCTAAATATGATGATAGATGAGGCAATAACTAATAAGGCACCTAATAATGTTTTGGAAGTTGGTATTTCGTTCCAAATAAAGTATCCAAATATTATAGCAAAGACTAATCCAAGATATTTTAAAGGAGAAACTAAACTTACTTCTGAATATTTGTAAGATTGTGATAACCATAAATTTGCGAGACCACCTAATATACCAACCATGGATAGCAAGAATAAATCAATTAAACTTGGCAAAATCCATCCCTGATATAAAGAAAAAAAACTTAAAAGCGTTATCGAAAATGAAAAGAAAAAACTAATTAACCAAGCAGGCTCTGTTGAAGATAATTTTCTGATAGCAATAGCAACATAAGATAAACCCAAACAAAAAATTATTGGATAAATATAGTATAAATTTAAAGAACTAAAACCTGGTTCAGTTATGAAAATTATACCAACAAATCCAACTAAGACCGCTAACCATCGATAAATACCAACTTTTTCTCCCAGTAAAAAAATTGAAAATATTGTTATAAATATTGGTGCTGCAAAAGAAATACTTACAACTGTTGCTAAAGGTAAATTCCTTAATGCTACAAATATAGAAACCAAAGCAATTAATCCCGCTAAACATCTTTTAAAATGAAGAAATGGTCTAGTTGTTTTATAAAAATCTAAATATCTATCTTTAGGAATAAGAAATAAAATAGGGATTATTCCACAAAATCCTCTAAAAAATAAAACTTGTCCGACAGGATAATCATCAGACCATTTAACAATTACATCCATAAGTGAAAACGCACAAACCGATATGAACATGTAAAAAAAGCCTAATTGATTTTTTGATAGCATATGATTAACTTTAGATTAATTAAGTTAATTATCAATGGAAATAGCAATTTTAGGATTAGGATGTTTTTGGGGACCAGAAATTAAGTTTAGTAAACTTGATGGAGTTATAAAAACAGAGGTAGGTTATTGCGGAGGTCACAATGCTGAAACAAATTACAAAGAAGTATGCTCAGGCACAACAAATCATGCAGAAGTAGTAAAATTAGATTTTGACCCTAAGATAATATCTTATAAGGAAATTCTTGAATATTTTTTTGAAATTCATGACCCAACAACCTTAAATTCTCAAGGACCAGATTTTGGAACCCAATATAGAAGTGAGATATTTTATTTAAATGATCAACAAAAAATTACTGCAGAAAAAATGATTGAAAAAGAGAACATAAAATTATCGGGAAAAGTTGTAACAAAAACTTCTTTAGTTAAAAATTACTGTCCGGCCGAAGAATATCATCAAAGATATTTGGAAAAAAGATAAAAATGTCCTTGGTTAGTACAAGTTGGTTAGAAAATAATATTAATGAAGTAAAAATTATTGATTGCTCATGGCATATGCCTCAGACTAAAAGAAATGGTTTTGACGAGTATAATGAAGAACATATTCCAAATACTATTTTTTTTGATTTAGATAAAAATTCTAAATTAGATACGGATTTACCTCATATGCTGACTGATACTAAATCTTGGGAAAAAATAATGGGTAACATGGGCATAGAAAACAATGATCGAATAGTAGTTTACGATAACTCTGATGTTATTAGCTCTTGTAGATGTTGGTATAATTTAATTTACTATGGGCATGATCCTAAACTTGTTCATGTTCTTGATGGTGGATTAAAAAAATGGAAAAAAGAAAATAAATCTACAGATAACAAAATAGTAACTACTCAAACTTCTAAATATACATGTAAAGAAAATACAGAACTTGTTAAAAATAAAAAACAAATCGATGAAAATATAGATTTACATAAATTTAATGTAGTTGATGCAAGAAGTAGAGAAAGATTTGAGGGAAAACTTGCTGAGCCCAGAAAAGGTCTTAGAAGTGGTTCAATAAAAAATTCTTTTTGCCTACCGTTCTCTGAATTAATTAATGAAGACCACACCTTCGTTAGTAAAGATAAAATAATGGAAAAATTTAAGTCATTAGAATTTGACAATGATAAAAATATAGTATTTTCATGCGGTTCTGGAGTAACTGCAAGTGTATTGGCACTAGCTTATTCTTTAATAAATGCTAAGTATATGCCAACTATATATGACGGCTCTTGGGCTGAGTATGGTAAAAATTAACTTATGAAAACATCTACAAAAATTACAAGTATTGTCATTATATTTTTCTTAATCATTGCAACGGTTATCATTGGAAGAACAATGATTGGAAATCATTTCAAAAAAAAATTTAGTAAAAGACCGCCTCCTGGAATAATTATAACCACTACACAAGAAAGAATTTTTGAAAATGTTATCAGCACATATGGAACTGCAGCTCCAATTCAAACACAATCATTTAAAATTGAAAAATATGAAATATTAAAACCCATTAAATTTAATCAAAAAGTTAAAAAAGGTGATGTAATTGCTGAACTTAAAAATCGAAAAGTTATTGCACAATTTGACGGAGTTATTGGAAAAAGGGAATTTTCAGAAGATATAGAGGTTTCAAAATCTTCTATATTAGTTAATCTTGAGGATACCAGCTCAATATATTGTGATGTTGATATACCTGAAATTTTTGTACCATTTATTAAGGTTGGTCTACCAGTTGATATTAAATTTTCAGGTTATAAAAATAAAATTTATAAAGGCAAAGTTGATTCTTTTGCTAGCAGAATAAGTGAGGATACAAGGGCTTTAGCAACAAGAATTAAAATGGATAACTCATCTGGTGAAATACTACCTGGCTCATTTTTAGAAATATCAATTAAATATGATGTAAGAAATGGCTTAAGTGCTCCTGATACAAGTACAGTTGTCGAGGGTGAAAATGTTTTTATTTATAAAGTAGATGAAAAAAATAAAGTCAAAAAAACAAAAGTAATCATTGGTGATAGATATTTAGGTTTTGTAGAAATTTTAGATGGATTAAATAATGGAGATAAAATTGTTGCAGAAGGCACAAAAAAAGTAAGACCAAATTTAACAATCAAACCTATTGAAAGAGGTGCTAAAAAAAAACAAGAAAAGTCTGATTGGAGTAAAAAAGATAAATCAAAAAAAGCTGATGCAAAAAAAGGTAAATTTGATTGGTTAAAAAATATTTTTAAAAAATCTGAAAAAGAGAAAAAGTAATTAAATGTATATAACCGAAGTAAGCATTAAACGACCTGTTGTAGCTTGGGTTATGTCTTTAATATTAATTATTTTTGGTATTTTTGTTTTTTTAGAATTACCGGTAAGAGAACTTCCAGATGGTATACAACCTCCAGTCGTTCAAGTTCAGACAGATTATAAATCTGCTTCTGCAGAAATAGTAGATGAAGAAATAACGCAAAAACTCGAGGATGTAATTGGTGGAGCCGAGGGAATCAAAAATATTGACTCAAGTTCTTTAAATGGAAGAAGTAGGATTAATATTCAATTCAATACAGACATTGATTTAGATGATGCTGCTAATGATATTAGAGAAAGGGTTGCAAGAGTTGTTGATAATCTACCAAGCGAGTCAAGTCCCCCACAAATTTTAAAACAAGCAGCAGGTTTTACAACTACTATGTGGGTAGGCTTATCATCTCCAACTTGGAATGATTTAGATCTTGGTGATTATGCTGAAAGATATTTAATAGATGCATTTTCAAGTGTACCAAACGTAGGTCGAATTTTAGTTGGTGGATTAAGAGAACTTAGTGTTAGAGTTTGGATAGATCCAATTAAATTAGCAGCAAATGATCTTACAATTCAGGAAGTTGAAAGAGCACTTAGAAATGAAAATATAAATCTTCCAGCTGGAACTCTGGAAGCAAATAACAAAGATTTAACTTTAAACATTGACAAATCTTATTCCAATATTGATACAATTAAAGAATTACCACTTAAAAAAAATAAAGAAAAAGTTATCATTTTATCTGATGTAGCCAATATAGAATTTGGACCTGTTTCAGAAAAAACTTTATTTAAAGCACAACGAAAAAATGCAGTAAATCTAAAAACTGTTGGAATTGGAATTTATGCTAAAAGTGGTGCATCTACAGTAGAACTTTCTAAGCAAATTAAAACTAAAATAAAAGAACTCAATAAATCTTTACCTGATGGATTAAAATTAGAAATAGCATTTAACAGAGCAACCTACATTGGTGCTGCAATTGAAGAAGTTTATAAAAGTTTAATAATTGCATTTGTATTAGTTGTTTTAATTATTTATCTTTTTTTAGGTAACCTTAAAGCTGTGATAGTTCCTGCGGTTGCTTTACCAGTTAGTCTTATTGGATCATTTCTGGGTCTGTATATTTTTGATCTATCAATAAATATTTTTGTATTACTAAGTTTTATTCTAGCAATTGGAATAATCACTGATGACTCGGTGATCATGACCGATGCAATCTATACAAGAATAGAAAATGGTGAAACACCATTGGTCGCTGCATATAAAGGTTCTAAACAAATTACATTCGCAATTATTGCAACTACATTAATTCTTATAGCAGTATTTTTGCCTTTAATTTTTATTAAAGGAATATCAGGAACTTTATTTAAAGAAACTGCGATAGCTTTATCTTTTTCAATAGTTGTATCTTCTTTTGTTGCTTTAACTTTATCACCTATGCTTGGAAGTAAATTTTTAAATAAAAAAGAAAAAATTAATTTCTTAGTAAAAAAATTTAATAATGGATTCAAATCATTTACAGAATTTTATGTTAGCTCTCTTGCATATTGGATTGATAAACAAAAAACTATATCGATATTTATTATTTTAATTATCGCTGCATCAACTTATTTATTTAATTTTTCTAAAAAAGAACTAATACCAATTGAAGATAGAGGTGCTTATTTAATTATTGGATCAACTGATGAAGGAAGTTCGTTTGAATATACACAGGAAAAAGCACAAATAATTGAAGGAAGAATATTAAGATTGTTACAAGCAGAAGACAGTCCATATGCAAGACTTATAATGAGAGTTCCTGGTTTTGGAAAATCAGCAACATCCTATAATAGTTTTATAATCATCGCTTTACTTGATGAATGGAAAAACAGAGAAAAAAGTAGTCAAGTAATTTTGAGAGAAGCTATTGGACAGGTGGTTTCTGTGCCAGAAACTTTTGCTTTTCCAATATCTCCACAATCAATAAGAGTATCGAGTTATAATAAGCCTGTTCAAATGGTTATTTATGGATCTAGCTATGAGGAACTAGAAGAAATTCAAAATAGTGTTTTGAGAGAATTAAGAAAAAATAGAAATATGTCTAGAATTGAAAGCGATTATACAAAAAATAAACCTGAGGTTAAATTAATCACTAACAAAAATAGAGCTAACGATTTGGGTGTTTCCACTGAAAATATAGGTAGAACTTTAGAAACTCTTTATGGTGGAAAAAGAGTTACTACTTTTAGTAAAGAAGGAAGAGAATACCCAATTATTTTACAACAATATTTAGCTGATAGAAGAGACAAAGATGGGTTATCAAAAATTTTTGTTAGATCTGAAACAACAGGTAAACTTGTATCTATAGCAAGTCTAGTTGAATTTAAAGAAAAAGGCACTGCTGAAGCACTTCCAAGATACAATCGTCAAAGAGCAGTTACAATTTCTGCTGCACTTGCAGAAGACTATACTTTATCCGAAGCAATAAAATATTTGGAAGATGTTATGATTAAAGTTGCTCCTCAAAACCAAATTACCTGGAAAGGAAAATCTGAGGAATTAAAAGAAACAACAAATGAAATATACTTAATATTTGCTCTAGCATTAGTTACAGCTTATTTGGTAATGGCAGCCACATTTAACTCATTTGTTCATCCATTTATTATAATTTTAACTGTTCCACTAGCCGTATTTGGTGGGTTGGTATTCATTTTATTTTTAAACAGTTCAGTAAACATTTTTTCTCAAATTGCATTGATAATACTTATAGGTATATCCACAAAGAATAGTATTTTAATTGTAGACTATACAAACCAAATTAGAACTACAGGTGTTAAAATTCAGGATGCTATACTTAAAGCATGTCAACTTAGAATTCGGCCAATAATAATGACTTCACTTAGTACAATGATAGCAATGCTACCACTAGTTATTGGAAATATTGGTCCTGGTGCAGGAGAAGGCTCTAGACTTGCTGTGGGTTCTACAATTTTAGGAGGAATGATTATTTCAACTTTCTTTACTTTATATGTAACTCCAACAATGTATTTGGCTCTTGCGAAGAATACAAAGCGTATTGATGCAGTAGATATTGAATTAAAAAAACAGTTAAACTAAAAAATAATATATTTTGAAGTTGATAAAGAATTTTTACATTCAATTAACTGTTTCTTATAAATGTTTGATTGCTTTTCTACTCTTTTGGCTAAATTAATTACTTTTTTATTATTTTTATAATTTTTATAATTACCCCAACCTTCATGGTATGCAATATACTGCTTGAAAGAATCATTTTTTGAAATTTTTAAAATTTTTTCAGTTTTATTTGTATACCAACCAATAAAATCAACACTGTCTTTAAATCTTGTTCTAGTTGCAAATTTATTTCCAGTTTCCTGTTTATATTGTTTCCATGTTCCTTTTACAGCCTGAGAATATCCAAAGGAACTTGATAGTCTCTTATAAGGTAATACTTTAAATAATTTTTGCCGAGGTGGTTTTGCTAGCCAATCAAAACCGGATTCCATTTTAATAATTGCAAGCTGTAAATAAACTGGGGTTCCCCATTTTTTCTCAGCTTTTTTTGCATGTTTGTACCACATGTATCTTTCATTAAATATAGAACAACCATCTGCTGTATTTTTGGGGATAGATGAACAGCCTGAAATTAATATAATTAAAACAATTAAAAAATTAATTTTTAATCTTTTCATTTTTTTTAAAAAAATAAACAATAATTGTTATTATAATAACACCTATAAAATTTCCAAATAAATCAGAAATTTCAAAACTTCTTTCAGGTATAACGTAGTGCAGTATCTCAAGCACTATTGATAAAAATATTAAATAAAAAGTAAGAAATATAAATTGAGGCGATTTATTAAATGTTAAATAGCCAATAATAGAAAACAGAACAAACGCATACAAGTGATTAGTCGAGATTATAAAATCTGCTGTTATTTGTGGTTGTAATTTGCAATCATCGTATAGAAAACAACCAAGCAAACTACTAGGATATAAATATAAAAGTATCAAAAAGAAATTGAATAAATAAAAAATAAATTTATATTTCGAGAAAAAATTAATCATAAATAATATAGTTTTATTTATCAAATTAATCTAAAAGATAAACAAATGAGTTACTTAATTTTAGTAAGACATGGTCAAAGTGTTTGGAATCTTGAAAAAAAATTTACTGGATGGGTAGATGTAGATTTAACAGAAAATGGACAATCAGAAGCAAAAAAAGCTGGCCAACTAATAAAAAAAGAAAATATTGAACTTAATCTATATTATTCATCTTTTCAATTAAGAGCAAAAAATACTTTAAAAATAATACAAGAAGAATTGAAAGATTTTAAAAAAGTAATAAGTGCATGGGAATTAAATGAAAGACATTACGGTGCTCTGACTGGATTAAATAAAGATGAAATGAAAGTAAAACTTGGAGAAGAAAAAGTTCATCAATTTAGACGTTCTTGGGATCTTAGACCTGACCCTTTAGATAAAAAAAATCCATATCATCCGCTAAATATTGAAACTTACAAAGAAATTCCCTTAGAAAAAATTCCTGACACTGAGTCTCTAAAAGATACATATGAAAGAGTAATAAAGTTTTATAGCAAAGAGATTGAATACAAAACAAGTGAAAATATTCTCATTTCTGCTCATGGAAACTCTATTAGAGCTCTTTGCAAACACTTGTTTAATTTAGATGACAATGAAATCTCTAAACTTGAAATTCCTACAGGAAATCCTCTTTTAATTGAATTAGAAAATAGAAAAATTTCTAATTGCAAATATCTTGATCAAGAAAGAGCTAAAGATCTTTTAGTTTTTTAAAAATCTCTAGATCAGTTAAATGATAAAAATCTTTTTTGCTTTCATAGCCAAACAACTTTTTTTGATTTAATAAATTATTCCAAACTTCCAAAATTGAGTAATTTTCTATTTTCTCTTTAATAAATAATTTTTTATTAATTATTTGACACCCAATATAAATAAATTCTTTTTCATCCTCTTTGTTAATTAAATTATTTTTTAAATTAAAATCTCCTTTTAGCTTTTTATCAAAACTTAATTTTTTATTTACTAAGAGAAGAATGTTTTCTAATTTTTCAGAAAAATACATTTTTTCCATTTTTAATATCTCGTCTTTATAGTCATTACTCCAGATTGTATCTGGATTAAAAATTAAAAAATCCTTTTCATTAGTATCTTTAATCATATTTTGAATACCTCCCCCGGTATCTAAAATATGCTTACCATCCTCAATTATTTTGATATCAATATTGAATTTTTTATTTTTTAAAAAAACTGAAAATTGATTCTTTAAATAGAAAGTATTAATTAAGATTTTTTGAATACCTAGTTTTTCGATTAAATCAATGCATCTCTCCAGCATACTTACATCTTTAATCTCTAATAAGGGCTTAGGGGTAATTAAAGTAATTGGATTTAATCTTTTACCAAAACCTGCACATAAAATTAAAGCTGTATTTATTCTCACTACTCTACCTTATAAATTTTGGAAAATTATTTTTTAATAGCAACATCAAATTATTGAATTCATTTTGCTCTTTAATCCTATGATTAATCATTTCCCAAGCGTGGGGAATAAGTTTAAGATATTTTTTTTTATTATCTCTAACAGCTAAACGCATAAATATACCAATTATTTTAAGATTCCTTAAAACAGATAATATTTCAAAATCTTTTTTAAATTTTTTTAAATCAATTTTTTTGTTTGTTTTGACGTAAAACTTAAATACTTTCTCTTTTAATTCATTGGATGTTTTTAATCTTACGTCATCAATTAAGGATGCTAAATCATAAGCTTTATTGCCAACTAGTGCATCTTGACTATCTATTACCGCAATTTTTTTATTATGATACATTAAATTTGAAACATGAAAATCTCTATGAACAAATGTAACATTTTTATAATTTAATTTTGATAATAATTTTTTTATCTCTAGTCTAAATTTTTTTTTAAATTTAATATTTTTGAATTTAGACAATATCTTTGGTGCATACCAGTCACAAAAAAGTTTAGTTTCATCAAACAAAATTTTGTTATTATATTCTTGAACTTTATAAAATTTATTTTTAAAGTTTTTTACTTTTTTATCTTTTATTAATTGTATTTTATTTAAAATTTTTATTATCTTTTTAAAAATGACATATTTATTTTTTTTTTTGTTTTTTAAAATTTTGAATAAAGTTTGATCTCCAAAGTCATTTATTTCTATATAATTATTAATGTAATTTTCGCTTAAGAGATTTGGCGCTAAAATTTTATTTTTAATTAAAATTTTATTTATTGCATCATAAATTAAAAGATTTTTTAACTTTTCTTTCTTAGATATTACAATAATAGATTTATTTTCTCTGTTTCTATAAAATTCTCTAAAAGACGCATCACCTTTTATCTTTTTCAATTTTGCTAAGCTTTTCATCAAAATAAGTTTTAATTTAAACTTTTATATCTAAAGTTCTATCATTTAAGTCATTTAAATAATTAAATGTTAAAGTTATAAATTTTATATCTTGTATATCAGCAATCAATTGTGGCCATTCTATAAGAGTTATTAATTTATTATCTTTTTCAAAAATATCTAAATTATTGATATCTTCTTTCCTATTAATTCTAAATAAATCATAATGTTTTATTCTTATATCTTTCACCTGATACTCATTTAATAAACTAAAAGTAGGGCTTGTAATTTCAGTTTGAGTTAAATTATTTTTTTTTTGATACTCATTTATAAAATATTTAACAAAGGTAGTTTTACCAACGCCCATCTCTCCATATAAAAAAACAAATTCGCCACCTTTAAGATATTTTGTAAATTCTTTAGCTAATTCTTTAGTTAACTTCTCTGAAGTGATATCGATTTTGCTATCTTTAATAGCGATAGGCATCTGGTTTGAAAGGACCTTCTGTTCCAACGCTTATATAATCTGCTTGCTCTTTTGATAATTTTGTTAGTTTTGCCCCAACTTTTTTTAAATGCAAAGTTGCAACTTTTTCATCTAAATGCTTTGGAAGTACGTAAACTTTATTTTCATAATTTTTATGATTATGCCAAAGTTCTATTTGAGCAATAACTTGATTGGTAAATGATGCACTCATTACAAAACTTGGATGTCCAGTTGCACAACCTAGATTGACTAATCTTCCTTCAGCTAAAAGAATAATTCTTTTACCACTAGGCAGCTCTATTTCATGCACTTGAGGTTTTACTTGAGTCCACTTATAATTTCTAAGAGCTTCAACTTGTATTTCATTATCAAAGTGACCAATATTACATAAGATTGCTCTATCTTTCATGTCTCTCATATGATCTGCAGTAACTATATCTTTGTTACCTGTTGCTGTTACAACTATATCAGCTCTACTTATAGCGTCCTCCATTAATACCACTTCATAACCTTCCATTGCAGCTTGAAGAGCACAAATTGGATCTGCTTCTGTAACTAAAACTCTAGCTCCACTTTGTCTTAAAGATGCAGCACTTCCTTTTCCAACGTCTCCAAAACCAGCAACAATAGCAATTTTTCCAGACATCATTACATCAGTAGCTCTTCTTATCCCGTCTACTAAGCTTTCTCTGCATCCATATAAATTATCAAATTTTGATTTTGTGACAGAGTCATTCACGTTTATTGCTGGAACTAAAAGCGATTTATTTTTTTCCATTTTATTAAGTGCTTTAATTCCAGTGGTAGTCTCTTCTGAAACACCCTTAATATCTTTCATTAAATCTTGATATTCATTATGCATGACAGCTGTTAAATCACCACCATCATCTAATAACATATTAGGTTTCCAGTCAGGTTTTCCTACTATAGTTTGTTTAATGCACCATAAATATTCATCTTCTGTTTCACCTTTCCAGGCATAAACTGGGATCCCAGCCTTTGCAATTGCTGCAGCTGCATGATCTTGAGTTGAAAAAATATTACAAGAAGACCAACGAACTTCAGCACCTAATGCAACTAAAGTTTCGATTAGTACTGCCGTTTGAATTGTCATATGAAGACATCCTATAATTCTTGCGCCCTTTAATGGTTTTTCTTTAGAATACTCTTCTCTTAAAGCCATTAAGCCAGGCATTTCACTTTCAGCTATTGATATTTCTTTCCTACCAAATTCAGCTTGAGCAATGTCTTTTACTTTATAATCTTCCATGGCAAGCTTTATACAGCTAAGTATTTATTTATCAAGAAATGATTAAACATTGGGAAATCTTATCTCTATCATTGCTCCTTCTTTATCAATACGATTAGATGCTACAATTTCACCATCGTGGAGTTCAACCAAATTTTTTACTATATTTAAACCTAAGCCTGAATGTTCTCCAAATTTTTCAGGTCTATTACTATAAAATCTTTTAAATATTCTTGATGTATCTTTTTCTTTAAATCCTTGGCCCTCATCAATAATTTTGATTGATATTTGTTTTTTTTCATTAATAGAAACATCTACAAATACGTTACCTCCATCTTTGCTAAACGATATTGAATTATCTAATAAATTTGCAATAATTTGTTCAATTCTATTTTCTATACCATTTATTAAATATTTATCTTTTCCATCATTTTTATATTCTATTTTTATTCCTGTTTTCACTTGATGAATATTGTTATAATCATCAACAACAGATTGAATAATAGGCTCAACATTAATTTTTTTCATTTTTTCTTTACTTAAAGCAACTTCATCCTTTAACATTTGTGAATAATCAGTAATTAATCTTTCTATTCTTTGTACGTCGTGGCTAAGTATATTTAATAATCTATTTCTTTGTTCATTATTATTATTATTTGTGTCTTGTAAAATTTCTGATGCACTTTTTAAAGATGCTAATGGATTTCTAATCTCATGAACTAAATCTGTCGAAAAGTTTTCTGCATGTGTAACTCTATTTTGAAGCTCATTTGTCATATCTTCTAAAGAATTAGATAAAAGTCCCAATTCATCATTCCTTTTTTTAAGATTTTCAATACCTGGTTTGGCTTGGCTTTTTTCTTTAATACGAATTGTATATCCAACGAGATTTTGTATTGGTTTAATAAAATATCTACTTAACACAAATGAAAAAATTAATATTACAAATCCTACAGATATCGCTGTTCTTATTACAAATGCTTTTCTCTCATCTATCGCTGTTTTTATTTCATTAGCGTTTTCTGTAATAGCTATATAACCAAGATTAATTTCATTTTTTGTAACATTCTTAATTGTTGTTACGTTAAATTTATTAAAATCTTCTTGGGTAAATGTGTAAGGATCTCCTAAATCTTCGGAGCTAGAGTAATTTTTTAATATATCTTTGAATGAAACAGGTTTTTTTTCATCAATTTTTATATTTTTTTCCTCAATAGTTTTTTCTTTTTCCTCGTTATCTAAAATTTCTAATTCAATTTTATCAAGCCTTGTAGAAAATGATCTTGGATCAAGATCTAAGGTGTCGGTATCTCCAATAAGGTTAAGCTGATCATCAAAAAATATTACTCTATCTAAATTCTGAAAA
This sequence comes from uncultured Pelagibacteraceae bacterium, assembly GCA_902564785.1. Lineage (GTDB taxonomy): Bacteria > Pseudomonadota > Alphaproteobacteria > Pelagibacterales > Pelagibacteraceae > Pelagibacter. Next base: position 24,937 of record CACFCI010000016.1, read on the forward strand.
ATAAACCTTGTGGAAAATAAAAATCTTCTTATATCGTCAGATTGGAATTTTACATCTAACCTTAAAATATTATCAATAGTGTTATTAATAATGTTTTTGTGATTTTGAGATTTTTTTTTTATTAAACTTGGCTGAATATTATTCAGATATATAAATGTGAATAATCCAATAATTGTAAAGATTACAAAATTTATAAATAAAAATTTTTTTAATATAGAGAGAGTTTTTAAATATTTACTAAACATTAGCTAACATTCCATCTATATCCACTACCATACCTAGTTTCAATAGCTGAAAAATCAGGATCTACTTTTTTAAATTTTTTTCTAATTCGTTTTACGTGACTATCAATAGTTCTATCCTCTATATCTGTATCCTCTCTATAAGCTATATCCATTAGCTGGGCTCTTTCTTTAATTATACCAGGCCTCTTTGCTAATTCTTTAACGATTAAAAACTCAGTTGTTGTCAATTTATCGGGTAACTGTTTTCCATTCCATTCACACTCAAGTTGTGACGGATCTAATTTTAATCTTCCATGAGATATCAAACTTTTATTTTCCTCTAGAATATTATTTGAATCTTTTTTTCTTAACTGCACTCTAATTCTTTCAATCAAAACCTTTATAGAAAAACCTCCTGATTTTTTTACAAAGTCATCTGCTCCCAATTTTAAACCTAGCAATTCATCAATCTCATCATCTTTAGATGTTAAAAAAATTACTGGTAACGATGTTTTTTTTCGGAGTTTTTTTAATAATTCTTCTCCATCCATCTTTGGCATTTTTATATCTATGACTGCTAGGTCAGGGGGCATTCTTGTTAAACCAATTAATGCACTTTCACCATCAATGTATGTTTGAACTTTAAAACCCTCTTTTTCTAATGCGATACTTAAACTTGTTAAAATATTTCTATCATCATCTATTAAAGCTATTGTCTGTTTTTGCATAAGGTAATTTAAAAATACTAAATTGTCCTAATTTGGGCAATGTTATAAATTTAATGTAACATTCCCCAATTATCTCCAACATTAATATCAACTGTTAAAGGAGTGGAAAAAGAATGATAATCACTCTGAGCTACACTAGTCATTTCTTTCTCAATTAATTTAATCATTGCTTTTTCGTCTTTTTTTGGAATTTCAAAAATTAATTCATCATGAATCTGTAAGAGCATTTTTGCATTAGAATTTTTTTGCTCTGACAATTTCTTATCTAATCTTATCATAGCTAGTCTCATTACTTCAGAAGCAGAACCTTGAATAGGTGCATTAATTGCGGCACGTTCTTGAAAATTTCTTACATTAAAGTTTTTGTCATTTATTCCATTAAAGTGAGACCTTCTTCCAAAAATATTGTTAACATATCCACTTTTCCTGCAAAATTTTATCGTATTATCCATATAAAATTTAATTTCTGGAAACTTAGCAAAATATGACTCTAAAAATTCCTCTGCTTCGTAATTAGACACGTTTATTTGCTTAGCTAATCCATATTGTGAAATTCCATAAATAATTCCAAAATTAATAGCCTTAGCCTTTCGCCTGTGGTCTTGATTAACTTTCTTAATATCAATATTAAAAATTTGGCTAGCTGTTAGAGAGTGGATATCTTCTTTATTTTTAAAAGCTTTTTTAAGTTCTTTTACATCTGCAAGATCTGCTAAAATTCTCATTTCAATTTGATTGTAATCTGCAGAGATTAACAAGTGCCCTTTCTTTGCAGTGAAAGCTTTTCTAATATCTTTACCATCTTCTGATTTAATTGGTATGTTTTGTAGATTGGGATCACTAGATGCTAATCTTCCAGTCGTTGTAGCAGCCAGCAAAAACGAAGTATGAACTCTTTTTGTATTTGGGTTTAAATGTTCAGGTAAAGCATCTGAATAAGTATTTTTTAATTTTGAAACTTGTCTCCAATCTAGAATTAATTTAGGAAACTTGTGACCTTTAAATGCTAAATCCTCTAAAACACTTGCACTTGTTGCAAAACTTCCTTTTTTAGTTTTCTTTAATCCAGCTATTTTTAAATCGTTGTAAATTATTTCTCCTAATTGCTTTGGAGATGCAATATTGAACACTTTTTTTGAAATTTTAAATACTTCTTTTTCAAGTTTTTGAATTTTTTTTTCAAATTTTGATGAGAGAAATTTTAAAAACTTACTATCTATTTCAA
>CACFCI010000017.1 GCA_902564785.1 uncultured Pelagibacteraceae bacterium
TTCTAAATCAATTAGTGTTGTAGAAATTAATCCTGATAAAAGTTCTTCAATTATGTTATTTTCCAAATTATCTCTAATTGCTTCTTGAGAAATTCCACTTTGGTTTACATAGTCAATAAAATCTTGAGTTGTTACATTTGTTTCATTTATTTTTGCAATATTGTTTTGATTATTAGTACTAAATCCACCGCCAAAACCACCAAAGCCAAAAGCAATAATAATTATAAAAATTAACACTAATCCACCAAATTGTTTCCATCCTAAGTTTTTTAATTTTTCAATCATTGCGTTATAAATTTATTGATCTGTAAAAAACAAATCTATAGATTAAAAAGTCAATTATGACAAATAAATATATGTATTTTATAGCTAATTGGAAAATGTTTGGTGATTTAAGAACTCTAAATTCACTTGATAAAGTAATAAAGTTTTCGAAATCTAATAAAAAAAATAAGTTTAAAATAGTTTATTGTCCACCAAATACATTAATTCGACCTTTGTCGAAAAGGCTAAAAAAAACCAAAATTGAAGTTGGTGCTCAAAATTGTCATCACAGCTATGACTATGGTGCGCACACAGGTCAAGTAAATTCTAGTATGCTTAAAAATGTTGGAGCGAAGTATGTTATTTTGGGGCATTCAGAAAATAGGCAGTTAGGAGAAACAGATAATTTAATTAATTTAAAAATTAAAAGTGCAATTAAATCAGGTCTGAAAATTATATTTTGTATTGGTGAAACTTTGAAAGAAAGAAGACAAAATAAAACTAATCAAATTTTAAAAAGACAAATTCAAAGAGGATTAAAATCAATTACAAATAAATCTAAAATTATTATAGCTTATGAGCCAGTATGGTCTATAGGTACAGGAGTAATTCCAAAAGAGACAGTTTTAATTGAAACTATTTCGTTTATCAAAAGTAGATTTGTAAAAAAATATCCTAAAATTTTATATGGTGGATCTGTAAATACTAACAACTCTGAAAAATTAAAAAAAATTCCCAACATTGATGGCTTTTTGGTTGGTGGAGCATCACAGAACCCAAATAAATTTATTGATATAATTAAAAAAACCATTATTTAGACCCTCATGGAAACTTTATTATTAGTAATTAACATCATACTTGCAGTCATTTTAGTTCTTTTGGTTTTATTGCAAAAATCAGAAGGTGGTGCTTTAGGTATTGGAGTTTCTCAAGAAAATTTCATGTTATCTAGATCAGCAGGTAGTTTTATGACAAAAGCTACTGCGATTGTAGCAACTCTTTTTATTATCTGTAGTTTAGCTCTTACAATAATTTCTAGAGCAGAACTTACGCCTACAGGCTCAGTATTAGATACTGTCGAGGAAAAAACTGAAGATACACCTTCAATTCCAGAAAATAATTAATTAATCCTTTTCAATTCATTTTTTATTCGCTATAAGATACTTCCATGGCGCGATATATATTTGTCACCGGCGGCGTGGTCTCTTCCCTTGGTAAAGGTCTTTCTTCAGCATCACTTGCTTATTTATTACAATCCAGAGGTTATAAAGTTAGATTAAGAAAATTAGACCCTTATCTAAATGTTGATCCAGGAACAATGAGTCCATTTCAGCATGGAGAAGTATATGTAACTAATGATGGAGCTGAAACAGATTTGGATCTTGGTCATTATGAGAGATTTTCAGGAGTGTCAGCTAAAAAATCAGACAATATTACTACAGGTAAAATTTATAATGATGTTTTAAAAAAAGAACGTAAAGGGGAATATTTAGGCAAAACAGTTCAAGTTATCCCTCATATAACTGATCGTATAAAACAGTTTATAAAAAAAGATTCATCTAAAGAAGATTTTGTAATTTGTGAAATTGGTGGAATAGTAGGAGATATAGAAAGCTTACCATTTGTAGAGGCAATAAGACAATTTGCAAACGATGTTGGCAAAAAGAATGCATTATTTATTCATTTAACATTAGTGCCATACTTAAAGGCATCTGATGAAATAAAAACAAAACCAACTCAACATTCAGTTAAAGAATTAAGAAGTATTGGTATTCAACCTGATATTATAATTTGTAGATCAGAAAGACCTATACCTTTAGATCATAGAAAGAAAATTTCTTTGTTTTGTAATGTAGATATTAAAAATGTAATTGAAACAGTTGATGTTAAAACTATTTATGAAGCACCAATTAGTTTTTTTAATCAAAAATTAGATATTCAAGTTTTAAATTATTTTAAATTAAAATCAAAAAAACCTGCAAATTTGAAACCTTGGAAAAAAATTACAAAAATTATCTTACAAAATAAACGACAAGTTAATATTGCAATAATTGGTAAGTATGTAGAGCTTAAAGATGCATATAAATCTTTAGATGAGGCATTAACCCATGGAGGTATTGATAATAATATTAAAGTGAACTTAGTAAGAATTGATTCAGAAAAATTGAAAGTTTCTGAAATTAAGAAAAAACTTAATAATATTTCAGGAATTTTAATTCCAGGTGGATTTGGTAAAAGAGGAACTGAAGGAAAAATAGAGGCAATAAAACATGCCAGAAGGAATAAAATACCTTTTTTAGGAATTTGTTATGGAATGCAAATGGCAATTATTGAGTTTGCTAGAAATCAGTTAAATTTAAAAAAAGCAACATCAAGTGAATTTGATAAGAAAGGTTTGCCTATTATAGGTCTAATTAATGAGTGGACAAAAGATGGAAAAAAAATTAAAGGCACAGATAAAGATCTAGGTGGTACGATGAGATTAGGTTCTTATGATGCCAAATTAAAAGAAGATTCAAAAATAAGAAAAATATATAAATCAAGAATAATAAAAGAAAGACATAGACATAGGTATGAAGTTAACATTGCTTTCAAAGATAAATTCGAAAAAAAAGGTATGATTTTTTCAGGTTTATCACCAGATAATAAGCTTCCAGAGATTGTAGAGTTAAAAAATCATCCTTGGTTTATAGGGGTTCAATTTCATCCAGAATTTAAATCTAGACCTTTGACACCTCATCCTTTATTCTCATCATTTATCAAGGCAGCAAAAAATCATAAATGAATAGTATTAAAGTAAATTGTGGAAATATAGAAATTTCAAACGATAATAAAATTTGTATTATTGCTGGACCTTGCCAACTTGAAACTGAGCAACATGCAATAGATATAGCTGGTAAAATTAAAGAAATTACAAAAAAATTTGGACTTGGATTTATTTATAAAACCTCATTTGATAAAGCGAATAGAACCAGCATAAAAGGTAAAAGAGGTGCAGGTCTTGAAGCATCATTACCAGTTTTTGATAGAATTAAAAAAGAATTAAATGTTCCAATATTAACAGATATTCATAACGCTGAACAATGCTCTGTGGTAGCAAATCATGTTGATGTACTGCAGATACCAGCTTTCTTATGTAGACAAACAGATTTATTAATAGCTGCAGCGAAAACAAACAAAATAATTAATGTTAAAAAAGGTCAGTTCTTAGCACCATGGGACATGGTTAATGTAACTAAAAAAATTTCAGACTCAGGTAATAAAAATATTTTAGTAACTGAAAGAGGAGCGAGCTTTGGTTATAATACTTTAGTATCTGACATGAGATCTTTACCTATTATGGCAAAGAATGGTTATCCTGTAATTTTTGATGCAACACATTCAGTTCAACAACCAGGTGGACAAGGAGAGTCTTCTGGTGGCCAAAGAGAATTTGTAGAATATTTAGCAAGAGCAGCAGTAGCTGTCGGTGTTGCGGGTGTTTTTATTGAAACCCATCAAGATCCAGATAATGCACCTTCGGATGGGCCTAACATGGTACCATTGAATAAATTAGAGAAACTATTAAAACAATTACACGATATAGATAATCTAATTAAAAAATAGTGAGCAAAATTTTAAAAGTAAAAGCACGTCAAGTTTTTGATAGTAGAGGAAATCCAACGGTAGAGGCAGAAGTTTATATAAAAAATAATAGCACATCTGCTATTTGTCCTTCAGGTGCTTCCACTGGAACTTTTGAAGCTTTTGAAAAAAGAGATAAGAATAATAAAAGGTATTTAGGAAAAAGTGTTTTAAATGCAGTTAATTTAGTTAACACAAAGATTTCAAAAAAATTAAAAGGTCAAAATATTCATAACCAAGAAAGAATTGATGCTTTGTTAATTAATCTGGATGGTACAAGACAAAAAACTAATTTAGGAGCTAATGCGATGTTAGCTGTTTCTATGGCTGTTAAAAAACTGTCTGCAAAAGTAAAAAAATTACCTTTGTATAAAACTTTTTCTCAAAAAAATAATTTTCAATTACCTTATCCATTAATGAATATTATTAATGGGGGAGTACATGCAAATAATGGTCTTAGAATTCAAGAGTTTATGATCAGACCTGATCGAGCAAAAAGTTTTTCCGAAGCGATGAGAATTTGTTTCGTTGTTATTAAAAATCTAAGTGAATTAATTAAAAATAAAGGTTTATCAACTTCAGTTGGTGATGAAGGAGGGTTTGCACCCATGATCAGTAGTAATAATCAAGCTTTAGATTTAATTGTGAGTGCAATTAAAAAATCAGGATTTATTAATGGTAAAGATGTTTCTATTTGTCTAGATGTGGCCGCTAATGAATTATATAAAAAGAAAAAATACTCCATTCATTCAAAAAGTTATATTTCAGTAGATAAATCCATTAAGGAATATCAAAAAATTATTCATAAATATAAAATTAAGTCTATTGAAGATCCATTTGCCGAAAATGATTGGTTGGCATGGAATAAATTAATGAAATCAATAAATAAAGTCCAGGTCGTAGGAGATGATTTGTATGTAACAAATCTTGAAAGATTAAAGAAAGGTTTCTTAAATATTTCGTCAAATTCTATCTTAATAAAGCTAAATCAAATTGGCACGGTTTCAGAAACCCTAGATGTAATCAAATTTGCTCAAACAATTGGATATAAAACAATTATATCTCACAGATCAGGTGATAGTGAAGATACGTTTATTGCTGATTTAGCGGTGGGTACTAATTCAAATCAAATCAAAACTGGATCTTTGGCCAGATCTGAAAGGGTTGCAAAATATAATCAATTAATACGTATTGAAGAAGAACTTGGAAAAAAAGCGAGGATGAATAAGATCAATTAATGCTTCGATTAATAAAAAGAAATTATTTTTTATTAATATCTGTTTTTCTTATTTTCTATTTTGGATTTAATTTAGTGTCTGGAGAAAGAGGTCTTTTTTCATATATAGAAAAAAAAGAACTTTTGTCTAACTTGAAAAAAAAGGAATTAACCCTAACTAGTAAAATAGAAGATATGGATCATAAAAATTCACTTCTAAGTACTAACCTAGATCTTGATTATATCGAGACTTTAATTAGAGATCGATTTTTGTTTGGTAAAAAAGATGAGACAATTTATATAATTAAAAGAGATGAAAAGTAGACATCCAGAAAAAGAAAATAAACCAGTTAATCCAATTAAAAAAAAACCTGAATGGATTAGATCAAAACTTACAAATAGTAAGGAATTCTTTTTAACTAAAACAATAGTGAATAATAATAATCTTGTAACTGTTTGTCAGGAAGCAAACTGCCCAAATATAACTGAATGTTGGAGCAAGCGACATGCAACTTTTATGATTATGGGAGACACCTGTACAAGAGCTTGTGCTTTTTGTGATGTTAAAACCGGTATACCAGGAAAATTAGATCAACTTGAACCTGTTAAAATTGCAGAAGCGGTAAAAAAATTAAATTTAAAACATGTTGTAATTACCTCAGTAGACAGAGATGATTTAGATGATGGTGGATCAGAACATTTTTTTGAAGTGATTAATCAAACTAGAAAATTAAATCCAAATACCACTATAGAAGTTCTTACACCTGATTTCTTAAGAAAAGGAGATGCGTATAAAAAAGTTTTAGATGCTAAACCAGATGTTTTTAACCACAATATTGAAACTGTCCCTAGTCTTTACTTAAAAGTCCGACCTGGATCTAGATATTTTGCATCATTAGAACTTTTGAAAAATACAAAAAAAGTAAATAAAAATATTTTTACTAAATCAGGAATAATGGTTGGTTTAGGTGAAACTAGAGATGAAATTTTACAAGTCATGGATGATTTAAGAGCTGCAGATGTTGATTTCATAACGATCGGTCAATACTTACAACCATCTACCAAACATTATCCATTAGACAGATATTACACGCCAAAAGAATTTGAAGATTTAGGAACAATTGCAAAAGCTAAAGGATTTTTGTTAGTTTCTTCATCTCCTTTAACTAGATCTTCCTATCACGCAGATGAGGATTTTGCGAAACTTCAACAAAACAGATTAAAAAATAATTAATGCCAAAAGCATCGGTTAAGCGATTAATTGATAACAGAAAAGATAAGCTAATTGAGTTTGTTTTAGATATTGAAAAATACCCAGACTTTATTCCTTTCTGTGATAATTCAAAAGTTTATGACAGAAAAGATAACGGCGATACAATAAATATAATTGCTGATCTTACTATAGGCAAGGGTCCGTTTAAGGATACATTTAAAAGTGACGTTAAATTAAATAAAAAAAGTGATCACATTCATGTTGTTAATTTAGGTGGACCATTAAATTACTTAGAAAATAATTGGAAATTTATTGAATTAGGAAATGATACCGATGGTTACAAAACAGAAGTTTTATTTGATATTGATTTTGAAATAGAAAATAAGTTTTTAAATATTTTAATGACTAAATCTTTTCAATTTGGTTTGGAAAAGATAGCAGATGCGTTTCAAAAAAGAGCTGAAAGTATTAAATAATTTTACTAATGATCTTAATTACAGTACTAACTGTTGATTTTTGAATCGAATAACGGTTTCTAGATTTAAAATTATTTTCTTTAATAAGTAAAGTTTTACCTTTTTTTATACCAATATAAACAAGGCCAATTGGTTTTTCTTTTGATCCACCTCCTGGTCCTGCAATTCCTGTTATTGACACGTTGATTTTACTCTTTGAAATTTTAGATAAATTTTGAACCATTGCTTTACAACACTCATGGCTTACCGCACCATATTTTCTAATAATATTTTTATTAACCTTCAATATCTTTATTTTAGCTTGATTAGAGTAAGTAGTTAGACCCATTTGAAAGTACTTTGATGAATTGGCTAATTTAGTTAAATTATGGGCCAATAATCCACCCGTACAAGACTCAGCTACGGATATAGTTAATTTTTTTTTAATTAATTTTTTATGAATCAATTGAACACCCATTAGAATTTTAAACTTATTAAATATATTAATATCATGGAATATAAACCTGCCATTATATCATCCATAATTATTCCAAAATAGTTCTTATGGTTTTTATCAAAATAACTTACCGGAAACGGTTTTAGGATGTCAAAAAATCTAAAAAGGACAAAAGATAAAAAATAATAAATTTCAATTGGAATATTTATTTGATGACTTTGATTTAAATATAATAGTAAAATTAATGGCATGGATTGTCCCAAAACTTCATCGATTACTATTTGTCTTGGATCTTTATTTTCAAATTCAGATTCAGAGTCTTTTACTGCATAAAATGAATAAAAGAATAAAAGTAGAAAAAAAATAATTGAAAACTTAAGATCTGTGTATCCTAGAATTTCAAAAGCAATATAAATAAAAAAAACTGTTACTGCTGATGTTACAGTACCAGGAATTTTAGTTAAATATCCATAACCAAAGAAAGTAGATAACAAAACATTTATTTTTTTCATTCGGTTATTGAGCAAATAACTTCACAAGCTATTGCTTTTTCCTTTCCAATTAATCCTAGTTTTTCTACTGTTTTACCTTTTAGGTTAATTAATTGTTTATCAATATTTAACAAATTTGATAAAGATTTGATTATTTTATCACGATACTTTGAAACTTTTGGTCGTTCACAAATTAAATTTATATCTAAATTATTTATATAAAATTTATTATTATTTAATATTTCAACAATAGGTTTAAGCATTTTGGACGACCTAATATTTTTATATTTTTTTTTATCATCTGGAAAAAAAGTACCAATATCTTTTTTTCTCATTGCACCAAGTAGAGAATCTATTATTGAATGAATAATTACATCTCCATCTGAATGTCCTTTAAGTCCTGAGTGATAAGGAATATTTATCCCACCTAAAAAAAGTTTTTTACCTTTTATTAAATTGTGTATATCAAATCCAATTCCAAAATAAGTTTTTTTGTTTTCTATATCCTCTTTAAATGTGATTTTATTATTTATATTTTCACCTTTAATAAATTTTATTTTGAAATTATTTTCTATAAATAATGTTGCTTCATCTGTAACTTTATTTTTTTGTTTTATTGATAAATTATATAAATCTTTGAATTTAAATGCTTGTGGTGTTTGTGTTAAAAAGGAATTTTTACGTTTTAAATTAAATAATTTATTATTCTCCTTATATTTAATAGAGTCTTTTGGAGTAATCACTGGAATAACACCCTTATTTTTTTTGAGTGATTGAACTAAATTGTTTAATAGCCTTATACTGAAGTTAGGTCTAGCTGCATCATGTATTAGTACATTTTTGGGTTTAAATTTTTTAATATATTTTAATGCTTTTAAAGAAGAATCAGATCTTTCTTTTCCACCTTTTATAATTAAGATATTTTTTTGAAATTTTTCTTTAACAGCCTTTTTATTATCAATGACCAATATAATTTTTTTAAACAGTTTTGATTTAATTGCTTTTTCAATAGAATGTTTAAAAAGAGCCTTATTTTTATAAATATTAAATTGTTTAGGTATTTTTGAATTAAATCTTTTGCTTTGTCCTGATGCTAGTATTATAAAATAATTATTCATTTATATTGTTTATTAAATTTTTTAAATGTCTGAATTTATAAAAAAAAACATATTTCTAATAATATTATTTATTATTACATTATCGATAGGTTTTTTAACCTTTTTAACTTTTATTGATAAAGGTTTCGTTGAATTAAATGATCAAAACTTACAATTTTTGTTAGTATTTGATATTATTTTATTAGCAATACTTTTTATTTTCATTTTTTTAGAAATTAAAAAAGCAATTAAAAACGATATCGATAAAGATGGCTTTAAATCAAATAAAAAATATATAACTTATTATAGTTTATTTACTTTAATTCCTTCTGTACTTATTTCAATTTTTTCTTTATTTTTGTTTTCTTTCGCTCTTGAAAAATATTTTGATAAAAAAGTTACAACTGTCGTGAATAATTCTTATGAATTAGCCAAAAATTATGTTCAAGAGATAAGAAATAAAATTCAATCAGATATTGTTTTAATTGCTTTTGATACAAATAAAAGTAAGAAATTTTTAAATGATAATGAAAATGAGTATAAAAGATTTCTAAATACTCAAAAAATAATAAGAAATGTTGATGAGATTCATATAATTGATATCAATAAAAATATATTATTTACATCTATTAGTGATAAAAAATTATTCTCTCCACCTGTGGATAAAGCTATAAATCTTGTTCTAGAAGACGACAGACCATTGAAAATTATAAATGCACCTGAAAACATTTCTGCAGCTATAATGAGATTGCAAAATTTTGATGACAGGTTCATTTATGTTGTAAAATATTTAGATAAAGATATTTCTAGATATTTATCTGAATCACAAGAAGCAATTAATTTTTATTATACTGTTGAAGAGAAAAGCACTGGGATTAAAATTTCATTTGCGATCATTTATATAATTGTTGTAAGTGTTTTGTTGTTCGTTTCCATATCTATAGCAATTAGATTTTCCTCAAGATTTTTTAGATCAATAAATAATCTAATTTTTGCTTCCACTTCAATTGGAGAAGGAAACTTTGATGCAAAAGTCCCAGAGGTTAAAACAGACAAGGACTTAGAAACTTTGAATAAAAACTTTAACTTAATGATAGACAAACTAAAGAGCCAACAAGAAAAACTAATTATAAATGAAAGACATGAAGCTTGGGGAAGTTTAGCTAGAAAACTAGCACATGAAATTAAAAATCCATTGACACCAATTCAATTAACTTTAGATAGACTTAAAAATAAATATTCTAAAAATATTAATCAAGATAATTCTGAAAATTTTAAAGAAAATTTAAAAATAATTAATAATCAAATTAAACAAATTGAAAAATTAGTGAATGAATTTTCTGATTTTGCTAGGATGCCAAAGCCTATACTAAGAAAAAATAATTTAGTTGAAATTATAAATGAAAATATAAAGTTACTAAGCGAACTAGATAAAACTATTGAAATAAAATTTATTAACCAATTTGAAAAGATATTTTTAGAATGTGATCAAGAACAACTTGGTAGAGTTTTTTTGAATTTAATTAAGAATTCTATTGAAAGTATTCAACAAAAGTGTGAAAAAACAACAGATTTTGATAAAAAAATTACTATTGAACTTAATCAAAATGATAGCCAAATAAGTGTAGTTATTACAGATAATGGAATTGGGTTTAGTAATTTTAGTGAAAATATTAAAGATTTGTTAAATCCTTATATTACAACTAAAAAAAATGGAACTGGATTAGGTTTATCTATAGTAAATAAAATTGTTAATGATCATAATGGAAAAATAGAATTTTTACCTACAAAAGAGGGAGCTAAAATTAAAGTTATTTTTATTTTATAGTATGAGTGAAGAGATATTAATTGTTGATGATAACGCAGATATAAGAAATATAATTCAAGAACTAATTTCTGATGCTGGTTACAAAACTCGAGTTGCAGCAAATTATAATCAAGCTCTTGCTGAAATTGATAAAAAATTACCTGATGTGGCTATTTTAGATGTGAAACTCGACAAAGGTGACAATGATGGAATTGAACTTCTTTCTCACATAAAATCAAAAAATAGAGATATACCTGTTATTATTATTTCTGGTCATGCTAACATTGAGATGGCTGTTAAATCACTTCAACATGGTGCATTTGAATTTATTGAGAAACCATTTGATCAAAATAGATTGTTAAATTTTGCAAGAAGAGCTGTTGAAAATTTCAATTTAAAAAAACAAAATAAAGAATACGAAAGTAAATTATTTTCATCTTATGAATTAGTTGGGATAAGTAAAAATATTCAAAATATTAATGATCAAATTAATAAAATTTCTATTACAGAGAGTAGGGTATTTATTACAGGACCTTCTGGATCTGGCAAAGAATTGATAGCAAGAAAAATACATAAATCATCAAATAGAAGTAAAAATTCTTTTGTTGTATTAAATGGAGCTTTGTTAGACTCAAATAAATATGAATTAGAATTATTTGGTGAGGAAAAAGAAAATGGGTCTATATCATATGGTGCTCTTGAAAAGGCAAATAAAGGAACACTTTTAATTGATCAAGTATCAGAAATTCCACTAGATATTCAATCTAAGATATTAAGAGTTTTAACTGATCAAAAATTTAAAAGAGTTAATGGAAGTAATGATGTCAGTGTAGATGTAAGATTAGTCTGTTCGTCTAGTAAGGACTTAAAAAAAGAAATTGAAATTGGGAATTTTAGAGAAGATTTGTTTCATAGAATAAATGTTTTTGAGATAAATATTGAACCACTAAACCAAAGAATTTCGGATATTCCTTTATTAATTAAATATTTTTCAAAAAAAATATCTGATAATTACAAAATTAAAGAATTAGATATAGATGAAAACAATAGTTATATCTTAAACCATAATTGGCATGGAAATGTAAGAGAACTAAGAAATTTGATTGAGAGAATTGCAATATTACAACCAGATTCAAAAGATAAAATTTCTAACATTATTAAGGAGTCATTAAAAAATACAAATTTTGATGATCAATTGGCTGAAAATAGCCTATCTGTGCCATTAAAAGAAGCTAGAGAAAAGTTTGAAAAAGAGTATTTAACTATTCAATTAAAAAAATTTAATGGAAATATTTCAAAAACAGCTAATTTTGTTGGAATGGAAAGAAGTGCTTTGCACAGAAAATTAAAGGGCCTAGGAATTAAAGAATTTAATTAAATGAATATTATCATTTGTGGAGCTGGCAGAGTTGGATTTACTATAGCTAAACAGTTAAGTGAACAAGGTCACTCAATAACTGTAATAGATCCTTCTAGTGAGCATATTCAAAAAATTGATGATGCTTTAGATGTAAAAGCTATTGTTGGAAAAGGAACATATCCATCTATCCTTGAAAAAGCTAACGCAGCTGAAACAGATATGATTATAGCTGTGACTAGAAATGATGAAATTAATATGGTTATATGTCAGATTGCTTTCTCAATATTTAATATTCCAAAAAAAATAGCCAGAATTAGATCTCAAGATTATTTAAACCCAAAATTTTCAAGAGTATATAATAAAGAAAATTTACCTATAGACGTAATTATCTCACCAGAATTAGAAATTGCAAAATCAATACAAAGAAAATTGGAAGCACCTGGGGCTTTAGACAGTGTTCCGTTTGCAGAAAATAAAATAAGATTGTTGGAAATTTTAATAAATCAAAACTGTAAATTAATTAATATTAAACTTAATGACTTAACAAAAAAACATCCTAATTTAGACGCTAACATTATTGGAATAATAAGAGATGATAAGTTCATAATACCTAAGAAAAATGATGATATAAAAATAAAAGATAAAATTTATGTCATAATTAACTCTTCACAAATGCCAGAAACTTTAGAGGCCTTTGGCCATGATGAAAAAGTTTCTAAAAAAATTCTAATTGTTGGTGGTGGAAATATAGGTTTTAATTTAGCAAAAAATTTAGAAGAAAGTGTAGACTCAGTTAGAGTAAAAATTATTGAAAAAGATAAAGATAGAGCCGAATATTTAGCTAATGAACTTAATAATTCAATAGTAATTAACGGCGATGCACTTGATGAAGAAGTTTTAGTAGAGGCGAATTTAGAAGAAGCAGAAACTGTTCTAGCTTTAACTAATGATGATGAAGATAATCTAATGGTTAGTATTCTTGTAGAAAAATTTGCAAAAGATGAAAATGATATTGACGATAAAAGAACTATGGCATTAATCAACAAACCTAATTACTCATTGTTACAAAATTCTCTAAAAATAGATGACCTAATTGATCCTAGAATGAATACAGTTTCGAGTATTTTAAAGCATGTTCATAAAGGAACTATAGAAACAGCTTATACAATAATGAATGGCGAATATGAAGTAATTGAAGCTGAAATTATTGAAACATCAGAGCTTATAAATAAAGAATTAAAAAATTCTAATTTGCCTGAGGAAATAAGAATTGGTGCTGTATTAAGACAGGATAAAGTTATTATTCCAAGATCAAATTTTGTATTTCAAAAAGATGATAAAGTTGTTTTTTTAGCAAAAAAAGACTCAATTTCAGTAGTGGAAAATATTTTTAGAATTAGTTCTATTTAATCAAATGTCATTATTTAGAGTAAAATATTTAAGTATTTTTTTTATATTAATTTCTATTTTTTCTTTTTTTAACATTCTTTACTCTTATTATTTCAATTTATATTTAAATTTAAATACTTATTATTTTAGTTTAATAACCTCTGTTACAATTGGTATAATATTTTACAAACTAAAAACTATCGAAAAAAAACCATCTATATTTGAAAAAATATTAACTATTCTTTTAGGTTATTTCTTAATACCTTTGGTATTATGTATTCCACTTTACCTTAGTATATATAATTTAAATTTTTTAAGTGCATATTTTGAAGCAGTATCAGGATTTACTTCAACAGGTTTCACTGTATTCGACAATATAAAACATATTGATCAAGGACTAATTTTATGGAGATCCTCGATCCAATGGATTGGGGGTTTATATTTTTTATGTTCAATTATATTTCTTATTGATATTTATGATGAAAGTTTAAAAAAATCTTTAACAAATTTTTTATCATTTAATTCTTCAGAGGTTTTAAAACAATCGATTAAAATATTTTTATTATATTCTGGTTTAACAATTATTATTTTTATTTTGTTGAATATTTTCGGAATAAGAACTTTTAATTCATTAAATTTAGCAATGACAATTATTTCCTCAGGTGGTTTTTTGCCAGTAAATGATCTTTCATCAATTTTAATACACAATTCACAAGTAATTATTTTCTCTATTTTAATGTTAATATCTTTTTTTAGTATTTTTTTTATTTATAATTTAATTTTTTTAAGAAATAAAAATTTGAATTTTTTTTATGAGGATATTCATTTATTTTTATATTTTATAGTTGTTGCTAGTATTTTTTTTGTTTTTTTTAGTTACGATAATAATTTTACATATAGTTTTTTCATGTTAGTTAGCAGTATATCCAATATTGGTATTTCACTTAATAAAGACCAAACCAATTTAACTTTTATTTATTTAATTCTAGTAATTATTGGAGGTTCCTTTTTCTCTACAAGCTCTGGTTTAAGATTTTTAAAAATTTATTCTTTAACAAAATATTCTTTAAATCAAATTCTTTCATTTAGTAGACCAAAAAACGTATTTATGAATAAACTTGCTTTTTCTAAAATTAATTTTGATACAAAAGATATCAATAAATATTTTTTAACAATTTTAATTTTTGTAATGTCTTTATTTTTTTTGACATTAATTTTGTCATTTAATGACCTAGAATTCGAATATTCTTTTAAATTAGCTATTTTAACTTTGATGAATACAGTAAACTCTTCAGCTTATGGGGTCACTGAATTAGATTTTCAAAATTTGAATTTTTTAACCAAATACTTTCTTATATTTTTTATGATTATTGGAAGAGTTGAGCTTTTATCAATATTGTTAATAGTTAAAAAATTTCTCTTTAAATATTAATCAAGTGTTGTATATGTAAAATGGGTTTTGCGCCCTTAGCTCAGCTGGATAGAGCATCGGTTTTCTAAACCGAGGGTCGTAGGTTCGAATCCTTCAGGGCGCGCCAATTCTTACTATTTTAAACATAATTTATATAAAATTAAGCTTGACTGGTTTCTTCGTATACATCAAATTTTAAATTAATTTATCTTGAAGAGTATTTTCTTACATGCTTAAATTACAAATATTCAAAAGTAATTTTGAATTATTTGTTAACAAATAAAAATAACATAAAGGAAGAATAATGTTTAAATACTTAAAACAATTAACTTCTTTAGTTGCTATGGTTGCGGTGTTGTTTACTTTTACAACAGAAACTATGGCTGCTAAAAAATCTAAAACACTTAAAAACACTCAAAAGAAGGGTTTTGTAAGATGCGGAGTATCTCAAGGTCTTCCAGGATTTTCTAACGCTGATGCTGCAGGAAATTGGACTGGTGTTGACGTTGATGTATGTAGAGCTGTAGCTGCTGCAGTATTGGGTGATGCAAACAAAGTTAAGTTTACACCACTAAGTGCTAAAGAAAGATTTACTGCTTTAACATCAAATGAGATTGATATCTTATCAAGAAATACAACTTGGACTCTTTCTAGGGATGCTGACATCGGACTTACTTTCGTAGGTGTTAACTTCTACGATGGTCAAGGTTTTATGGTTAGAAAAAATTCAGGAATTTCATCTGTAAATGATTTTAAAGATGGTGTTTCTGCTTGTACTAACCTAGGAACTACTACTGAGCTTAATATGAGAGATTTCTTTAATTCAAAAGGAATTAAATATGAGCCAGTAACTTTCGAAAAAGCAGACGAAGTTGTTGCAGCATATGATGCTGGTAGATGTGATACTTATACAACTGATAAATCTGGTTTAGCTGCTCAAAGAATTAAGTTGAGTAGTCCGGATGATCATATAGTGTTACCTGAAACTATTTCAAAAGAGCCTCTAGGCCCTGTTGTACGTCAAGGTGACTCTGTTTGGGAAGATATCGTAAGATGGTCTCTAAATACTATGATCGAAGCAGAAGAATATGGTGTTACTTCAGCTAATGCAGACTCAATGAAAACTTCTGATAATCCAGCTGTAAAAAGATTAGTTGGAGCCGAAGGTGAGTTAGGAGCTGCTTTAGGTTTAGATAATGATTGGAGTTTAAGAATTATCAAGCAAGTTGGTAACTACGGTGAAAGCTACAAGAGAAATATTGCTGACACTGGAATTCTACCTGACAGAGGTCCAAATGAATTGTGGACTAAAGGTGGAATACTTTATGTACCACCAGCAAGATAATTTATATCTTTAAATAAAACTTAAAAAGGGCTAGATTTTTCTAGCCCTTTTTTTTATAAGTCTAGAATTATTGTGAATATTAAAAAAATATTACCCCAATTACTTACACTTCTAGCTGTAATTTTAATATTTGGATTTTTTTCATATAACGCGCAAGTAAATATGGAAAATCGAGGAATAACTTTTGGATATGGTTTTCTATCTCAAGAGTCCTCTTTTGATGTTCAATTTTCTTTGATTGAATATGATGGTTCGCATTCATATTTTAGAGCTTATTTGGTAGGATTGTTAAACACTATTTTAGTTTCTGTTATCGGAATTATATTTGCAACAATTATTGGAGTTGTTGTTGGAATTGCAAGATTGTCAAATAATTATCTTATTAACAAAACTGCTGCAGTTTATGTTGAATTTTTTAGAAATATACCTTTATTATTACAAATATTTTTTTGGTATTTTGCTGCTTTAAGAGCACTACCACTGCCCCAAGATACAGAACCTATGTTTGGAGTTTTTTTTCTTACTATAAAAGGTTTTTTTGTTCCTGCTTTCGTTTGGAATAATTTAGATATTTTTATTTATTCAATAATTGCTGCAGTAATATCAATTATTTTTGTCAGAATTTATGCTAAAAAAAAACAAGAGAACGAAGGTATCCAAACACCAGTTTTGTCAATTTCAATAGGCCTGTTGTTAATTCTACCAATTTTAAGTTTTTTATTTGGTGGTGTTGATGCTTCAGTTGAAGTACCTGTGATTAAACAACTATCTCAATCTGGTTTCACTTACGATGGTGGAATTAAATTACCTCCTGAATTAATATCTCTTGCTTTAGCTTTATCACTATATACAGCAACCTTTATTGCTGAATGTGTTAGAGCAGGTGTTCAGGGTGTAAGCAAAGGTCAAAAGGAAGCTGCAGCTTCTATAGGACTAACCCCAAATCAAGTTTTAAAATTAGTTGTAATGCCACAAGCTTTAAGAATAATAATTCCACCAACTACAAACCAGTATTTAAATTTGACAAAAAATTCATCTCTTGCAGCAGCTATTGCCTATCCTGATTTAGTTCTTGTATTTGCTGGTACTGCATTAATGCAAACAGGAAGAGCGATAGAAATTGTTTCTATAACAATGTTAACATACCTATCTTTGAGTATATCAATTTCAATATTTATGAATTGGTACAATAAAAAAATAGCAATTAAAGAAAAATAATGAACAAATTAAATTTTTTACAACCAGATAAAAATAATTTTAATACCTATCTATATACAGGCGTAATTTTAATTGCACTCAGTATATTTACAGTGTTTTTAAATTCTTTTTTTAATAGAGATTTAATTTCTTTTTTACCTGGAACTATAAGCTTCTTTTTACCATTAATTTTAGGTTTTATAGGATTGCATTTAATTAGAATTGATTATTCAGGGTATAAGTTTTTAGATTCAGTCAATAAAAATATTAATACCAATAATTTTAATGCTTTTTTGTCATTATTAATTGTGTTTGTGATTATCAAGTCACTTCCACCAATATTAAGTTGGTTTATTTTAGACGCAAACATTGCAGGTGATTCGAAAGATGTGTGTACAGGTAGCGGTGCTTGTTGGACCTATATTAAAATTTGGTTTAATAGATTTATGTATGGAATGTATCCAAACCCAGAGCAATGGCGTATTAATTTATCATTTATTGCTTTAGCTTTTCTGGGTTGTGTTGGTTTTTTTGCTTCGGAAAAATTCAAAAAATATTTAACACTTTATTACGTAGTCGTTTATCCAATTATTGCTTTTTTCTTTATTTTCTTTTTTATATCTGGTGGTCCAATATTTTTTGACTTTTCTTATGGAATTATTGCAGCTGTAATTTCAATTGTCTTAGGATTTTTTATTCCATCAAAATTTAAAATGTACTATTTCATAATAGTTCCAATCACTTTTTATATATTATTAAAATATGTATTTTTTTATGAGGAACTTATAGAACTTGGTAAATTAGAAGCTCTAGAGTGGGTTGAGACGGGTGCTTGGGGAGGATTGTCTTTAACTTTTATAGTCTCTTTTTTCTGTTTGATTTTTTGTTTTCCAATTGGATTATTTTTATCTTTGGGTAGAAGATCTGATTTACCCATAATCAAATATATCTCTATAGGTATGATTGAATTTTGGCGTGGAGTTCCATTAATTACAGTGTTGTTTATGTCATCAGTAATGTTTCCAATGTTTTTACCTGAAGACTTGTTTATTGATAAATTAGTTAGAGTAATAATTGCAATTTCGTTATTTGAAGCCGCTTATGTAGCTGAAGTTATTAGAGGAGGTTTGCAAGCGTTACCTAGAGGCCAGTATGATGCTGCTAAATCTTTAGGAATGGGATATTGGAAGATGCATATACTAGTAATTTTACCACAAGCGCTAAAACTTGTAATACCGGGTATAGCCAATACTTTTTTGGCACTTGTAAAAGATACACCATTAATATTTGTTGTGGGACTTCTGGAAATAGTTGGAATGTTAAATCTTGCAAAAACTAACCCAGAGTGGTTAGGGTTTGCTATGGAAGGCTATGTATTTGCATCAGTACTATTTTTTATTATTTGCTATGCAATGAGTAAATATAGTTATAATTTAGAACAAAAATATAAAACAGAAAGATAATGTCAGATAAAATAATTCAGATTACAGAAATGAATAAATGGTTTGGAGATTTCCAAGTTTTAAAAAATATTAATTTAGAAGTTGAAAAAAATAAAAAAATTGTTGTATGTGGGCCCTCTGGTTCAGGGAAATCAACATTAATTCGATGTATTAATAGATTAGAGGAGCATCAAGAAGGATCAATTATTGTAGATGGTAATGAATTAACAGAAGATACCAAAGATATAGAAAAAATTAGAGCTGAAGTTGGAATGGTATTTCAGCAATTTAACTTGTTTCCTCATCTTTCAATTTTAGACAATTGTACTTTAGCACCAATTTGGGTAAAAAAAATGCCAAAAAAAGAGGCAGAAGATTTAGCTCTTCAGCACTTAGAAAAAGTACAAATTTCTGATCAAGCTAACAAATATCCAGGACAATTATCAGGCGGTCAACAACAAAGATGTGCGATTGCTAGAGCATTATGTATGGAACCAAAAATAATGTTATTTGATGAACCAACATCAGCATTAGATCCGGAGATGATTAAAGAAGTTTTAGATGCTATGGTTAATTTGGCAAAAGCAGGAATGACAATGATTGTAGTAACTCACGAGATGGGTTTTGCAAAAGAGGTTGCAGACGAGGTTATTTTCATGGATGAGGGCATGATAGTTGAAAGAGCTGAAACTAAAGAGTTTTTTGCAAACCCGAAGAGCGATAGAACAAAGCTATTTTTAAGTCAAATTCTATAAAAAATATAACTACTATAAGGCATAATATAAGATTTAAACAATCTAAATAAGTTAAATTTAAATCGAAGTAATGCTTGACAGTGTTTTGATTATTTCAGATTTCTTTAAAAAAAAAATAAATTTTTTTATTGCAGTAACTTTAATAAATAGGTTGAATAGCCTTTATAAAATTTAATTAAGAGGGGTCTTAATGGAAAATAATTTCAACAAACACTTAGGCAATAAGCTTAAGCTAAGAAGATTAGCTTTAGGTTTGACACAAACTAAAGTCGCAAAGGCAATAAATGTAACATTCCAACAAATTCAAAAATATGAAAAAGGTACTAATGGGGTAAGTTCAATTAGATTACTCCAACTTGCAAATTATTTAAAAGTGCCAATTAATTATTTCTTTGAAGATTTTTCAGAATATTTAGTGAATTTAGAAAAATCACAAGAAGGTCACATGAATGTTAATTATAATTTTTTAGTGAAATTATATTCAGAGCTTAATGCTGATCAAAAATTAAAATTTAATAAATCCTTACAAATTTCAGGATCGGGAATATCAAAAGCAGTTTAAAGTTAATTGTTATCTGACCCCAAATTAATTTTAAAACTGTTTGATTATTTTTTTTGGCTCCTCGGGCAGGACTCGAACCTGCGACCAATTGATTAACAGTCAACTGCTCTACCAACTGAGCTACCGAGGAATGTAAAAAAGCCAACTTACTTTTTTTTATAACTAAAACAAGATTTTTTTTGGAGGCAACGCCCGGAATCGAACCGGGATACAAGGATTTGCAATCCTCTGCGTAACCATTCCGCCACGTTGCCATCTTATTTTTAGCTAATAGCTACAGATGCCTTTTTATATTAAATTTTTTCTATTAGTCTATTAAATAACGATCCAAATTGATTATTGTTAATTTAGATTATTAAATTATAAACTTTAACATCAATGAGTAGCGATAAATATATACATTCTGATGTAGAAAATAGAATTTATTCTTATTGGGAAAAAAATGGTCTTTTTAAACCTAAGGAAAATTCAAAAAAATTCTCAATTGTAATTCCACCACCAAATGTGACTGGTAGTCTGCACATGGGTCATGCGCTCAATAATTCTATTCAAGATTTATTAGTTCGTTACCATAGGATGAATAATTTTGAAACTTTATGGCAACCAGGAACAGACCATGCTGGAATTGCAACTCAAGCATTAGTAGAGAAAAAATTGACCTCTGAAAAAATTGATAAAAATGAAATTGGTAGAGAAAAATTCATTGAAAAAGTTTGGGAATGGAAAGAGCAATACGGAGACATAATAATTAACCAATTAAAAAAACTTGGTTGCTCTTGTGATTGGTCAAGAAATGCCTTCACTATGGATGAAAATTTATCCAAATCAGTAATCAAGGTTTTTGTAGATCTTTATAACAAAGGTCTAATCTATAAAGATAAGAAATTAGTTAACTGGGATACAGTTTTAAAAACAGCTATTTCAGATCTAGAAGTAGATCAAAGAGAGGTAAATTCTAAAATTTATTATATTAGATATCCTATAGATGGAACTGACCAGTTTATAACTATTGCAACCACAAGACCTGAAACAATGCTTGGTGATACAGCTATTGCTGTTAATCCAAAAGACGAAAGATTTAAATCCTTTGTTGGAAAAACAGTTACTATTCCTATTGTTGGAAGAAAAATAAAAATTATAGAGGATGATTATGCTAATCCTGAGCAAGGGACGGGAGCTTTAAAAATAACTCCTGCACATGATTTCAATGACTATGATGTAGGTCAAAGAAATAATCTTGAAATCATAAATATTTTTACGGAAGCTGGTAAAATAAATGATAATGCTCCAAAAAAATATGTTGGTCTTGATAGGTTTGAAGCGAGAAAAAGAATTTTAAAAGAACTTAAAGAAAAAGATTTTTTTGTTAAAGAAGAAAATATTAAAAATAAAGTTCCTTATGGAGACAGATCAAATTCAATAATTGAACCTTTCCTAACAGAACAATGGTTTGCTGATGCTGGTAAATTATCAATTAAAGCAAAAGAAGTTGTTAACTCAAAAAAAACAAATTTCTTTCCTGCAAATTGGTCAAAAACTTATTTTCAATGGATGGATAATATTGAGCCATGGTGTATTTCAAGACAGCTTTGGTGGGGACACCAAATACCTGCCTGGTATGGTCCTGATAAAAAAATTTTTGTTGCTGAAAATGAAGATGATGCAAAACAACAAGCAAAAAAACATTATGGTAAAGATGTTGAATTAAATCGTGATCCAGATGTTTTAGATACTTGGTTTTCATCTGGCCTATGGCCTTTCGCAACACTTGGTTGGCCTGATGATAAAAAATATGTAGATAAATTTTATCCAACATCGGTATTAGTTACAGGTTTTGACATTATATTTTTCTGGGTAGCTAGAATGATTATGTTTGGTACTGAATTTTTAAACAAAGAACCATTTAAAGATATTTATGTTCATGCATTGGTTAGAGATGAAAAGGGACAGAAAATGTCTAAGTCTAAAGGTAATGTAATTGATCCTTTAGATTTAATTGAAAAATATAGTGCAGATGCTCTTAGATTTACTTTGCTATCAATGGCTTCACCTGGCACAGATGTTAAACTTTCTGAAGATAGGGTTAAAGGTTATAGAAATTTTTTAAATAAATTATGGAATGCAAATAATTTTTTAATCACTAATGAATGTGATTTTAAAGATATAGATAAAGTTCCAAGCTTAAATGTAAATATTAACAAATGGATTTATTCAGAACTTGTTGAAACTAAAAATAAGATAGAAAAAAACCTTAAAGATTATAGATTTGATGAAGCAGCTAAAAATGCATATCAATTTGCATGGCATTCGTATTGTGATTGGTATTTAGAACTATCTAAAACAATACTATTTTCAGAAGATGAAAAAGCTAAAGCAGAGGTTAAAAAAGTATCATCTTTTGTATTCAAACAAATTTTGATTTTACTGCATCCTTTTATTCCTTTTGTTACTGAAGAAATCTGGCTCAAAAATAACTTTGATAATGATGGTAGTGATTATTTGATGCTTAAAAATTGGTTATCAGGTGAAATAAATAGAGATAGCAGCACTGAACAAGTTAAAAATATCATCAACATTATTTCAGAGATTAGATCATTTAAAAATGAGCTAAATGTAAGCCCAGGCTCATTTATTGATTTATCAATAAGCAATATTAATAAAAATCAAAAAGAATTTATTAATACAAATGAAATTATTCTAAAAAAACTAGGAAGAATAAATAGTATATTGGATAAAGATTTAGATAAACCAGCTGCGACAATGGTTGTTTCCGGTGATTTGTTTAAGATTTATTTTGATAAAGATGTTGATTTAAAATTAATCAAAGAAAATTTAACAAATAAACAAAGTAGATTAGAGCAAGAGATGAATAAAATATCTCAGAGATTGGAGAATAAGAGTTTTGTAGATCGAGCTCCAAAAGAGATTGTTGAACAAGAAAAAAATAATTATAATAATTTAAAGAATGATATTGAGAAAATATCAGTAACAATAAAGGGTATATAATGGCTAAATTCAATAAAAAGAAACTTCCAAGCAGACATACATCATTAGGAGCAGACAGAGCTCCACACAGATCATTTTATTATGCTATGGGGGAAACTGAGAAAGATGTGGCAAAACCCTTTGTTGGCGTCGTTTCCACATGGAATGAGGCAGCTCCTTGTAACATTGCACTAATGAGACAAGCTCAATCAGTTAAAAAAGGAGTTAGAGCTAATGGTGGAACTCCAAGAGAATTTTGTACAATTACCGTTACTGACGGTATTGCAATGGGGCATGAAGGAATGAAGTCTTCATTGATATCCAGAGAAGTAATCGCTGACTCAGCTGAACTTACAGTTAGAGGTCATTGTTATGATGCTTTAGTTGGTATCGCAGGATGTGATAAATCTTTACCAGGTCTAATGATGTCTATGGTTAGATTAAATGTACCAAGTGTATTTATATATGGTGGATCGATCCTTCCAGGCAAATATAAAGGGAAAGACGTAACAGTTGTGGATGTATTTGAGGCGGTTGGAAAACATTCAACAGGTCAAATGTCTGCTGCAGAACTTAGAAAATTAGAATTAGTTGCTTGTCCTAGTGCAGGTGCTTGTGGAGGTCAATTTACTGCAAATACAATGGCATGTGTATCTGAAGCAATTGGATTAGCATTACCTTATTCAGCTGGAACACCAGCTCCATATGAGGAAAGAGATAAATACGCAAAAGCTAGTGGTAAAACGGTTATGAACCTTTTGAAAAAAGGAATTAAACCAAGAGATATAGTTACAAGAAAAGCTTTAGAAAATGCTGCAACAGTTGTTGCTGCAACTGGTGGTTCTACAAATGCAGGATTACATTTACCTGCTATTGCAAATGAAGCAGGAATTAAATTTGATTTAATGGATGTTGCTAAAATTTTTAAAAGAACACCTTATCTTGCAGATTTAAAACCAGGTGGAAAATATGTTGCAAAAGATATGTGGCTAGCAGGTGGTGTTCCAATGTTATTAAAAACCTTATATGAAGGTGGATATATTCATGGTGACTGCATGACGGTTACTGGAAAAACTATGAAGGAAAATTTAAAAGGTATTAAATTTAATCCAAGACAAAAAGTAATGAGATCTTATAAAAATCCGTTATTACCAACAGGAGGTGTTGTTGGATTAAAAGGAAACCTAGCACCAGAAGGTGCAATTGTTAAAGTTGCTGGACTAAAAAAATTACAATTTACAGGTAAAGCAAGATGCTTTGAAAATGAGGAAAGTGCAATGAAAGCTGTTCAAAGCAAAAAGTATAACGATGGTGATGTAATTATAATTAGATACGAAGGACCTGTTGGAGGTCCAGGTATGAGAGAAATGTTATCGACAACAAGTGCAATTTATGGACAGGGAAAAGGGGAGAAAGTAGCCCTTATTACTGACGGTAGGTTCTCTGGTGCTACAAGAGGCTTTTGTGTGGGTCATGTGGGCCCTGAGGCCGCTCTAGGGGGTCCTATAGGCCTTTTACGTACAGGAGATATCATCGATATTGATGCCAAAAAAGGAACTATCAATGTAAGACTTTCTAAAAAAGAATTAGCTGCAAGAAAAAGAAAATGGAAGGCTAGAAAATCAGATTTTGGATCAGGTACTTTATGGAAATATGCACAAACAGTTGGACCTGCGTATTTAGGTGCACCAACTCATCCAGGTAAGAAAAAAGAAGTTAAGGATTATTCAGAGATTTAATGAAAATTCGTCCAGTTATTTTATGTGGAGGCGCTGGAACTCGACTTTGGCCAAATTCTAAAAATCATCAAGCTAAACAATTTATTGATTTTGGTAATTGGACTTTACTTGGAAAAACACTTGAGAGAACAAAAGCATCAATTTATGACTCTCCAATTATTAGTACAAATAAGAAATACTTAAGCAAAGTAAAACAGCATTTAAGAAAAAACAAAATAAGCAAATATAAAATTATTGTAGAGCCAGCCAAAAGAAACACTGCACCAGCTATATTAAGTACAGCTTTAATTAAAGATGTTCCAGACAATCAACCTTTAATGTTTTTTACAGCAGATCATTTGATTGAAAAGATGAGTGTTTTTAATAAGGCGATAAATAAAAATAAATTAAACCTTAATGAAGAAAATATATTTGTTTTTGGAATTAAACCTAAATCTCCAACGAGTGATTATGGTTATTTTTTAACAAAAAAAATCAAAGGTAATATCAATAAAGTAACAAGATTTATTGAAAAACCTAAAGAAGCTAAAGCAAAACAAATTATAAAGAATAAAGGTTATTGGAATTCTGGAATGTTTTATCTTAGAAAAGATTCCATTATTAATAACTTTAAAAAATATCAGCCTAAAACTTATAAAAATTGTGTAAATGCAGTTAATAAATCAAAATATAAGGCTAATACATATTATCTAAACAAAGCTTCATTTATAAAAGCGACTGCTAAATCGTTTGATTATGCAATTCTAGAAAAAACCAAACAAATTAATGCTATCAAATTAGATATTCCTTGGTCAGATCTTGGTAGTTGGAAAGAAATTTTGAAAATGTATGACAAAAATAAAAACAAATATATTAAGAAAAAAAATATATATTACCGTCCATGGGGTAAATACACCAATTTATTTGAAGGAAAAGAGTTTTTAATAAAAGAACTATATGTAAAACCAAAAGGCATTTTAAGTTTACAAAAACACCATCACCGAGCAGAACATTGGTTAGTTACACAAGGCAATGCTAAAATAACTCTTAACAAAGATATAATTGTTAAAAAGGCAGGTGAACATATATTCATACCATTAGAAGCAATACACAGAGTTCAAAATCCAGGAAAAAAACCTGTTAAAATTGTTGAAGCTCAAGTTGGCTCAATTTTGAAGGAAACCGATATTGTTAGATATCAAGATGTTTATGGAAGAGTTCGTTAAATTAACTGAATTGTAATATTAGATAAATATTTTTGTAATTAAACTTATCTAATGATTGCTTACAAAATTTATAGTTAAATAATAAATTATTCTTCTCGTATTCACTTTAAATTTTGTTAATTAACAACTTTCTCTCTTTTCATAATTGAGAAGAGAGAAAGACGAATTTAGATATTAATTATTTACAGATGCTGAGCTTTCATTAGCTTGTTTCTTAGCTATTTTTTTTGCTCTTTTTTCAGCAATTTTTTTTTCTAAACTTGCAATTTTTATATTAATTTTAGATAATTTTTTTTCTT
>CACFCI010000018.1 GCA_902564785.1 uncultured Pelagibacteraceae bacterium
AATATTTAATTGGTTGTTATAATATAACATTATGTAATAATATAACATTTAGAAGTCAAGCAATATATGAGTACTGAAAACAACATATTAGTAAAATTACATAATGCTGGTTTTAAGCAGAATAATAAGTGGTTAGTTGAAGGAGTTTCTTTAACAGTGGAGAAGGGTAAAATTGTTACACTTATTGGTCCCAATGGTTCAGGCAAAAGCACTACTGCAAAAATTGCTTTAGGTATTTATAAAAATATTGAGGGTAATGTTGAAAAATACACTAACAAAGTTGGATATGTTCCTCAAAAAATTTCAATAGATTGGACCCTACCTTTAAGAGTTTGTGATTTTATGTTACTTACAGAAAGCATTAGTCAAAAAGATATAGATGAGGCTTTATCATTAACTGGTGTAATTCATTTAAAAAATAAGAATTTAGGAAATCTTTCAGGAGGAGAGTTTCAAAGAGTTTTAATAGCACGAGCAATTTCAAAAAAACCTGAATTACTTGTTCTAGACGAACCTGTACAAGGAGTAGATTATACAGGTGAAATAGCATTATATGAATTAATCAAAAATATTTCAGATACTTTGAGTTGTGGTATTTTATTAATTTCACATGATTTGCATACAGTTATGACAGCAACTGATCATGTGGTTTGTTTAAATGGCCACGTATGTTGCTCTGGATCACCAATGGATGTTGCAAAAAATAATGAATACAAAGCTCTATTTGGAGAAAAAGCTTCCCAAATTTTAACAGTGTACGAACATAAACATGACCATGTTCATTCTGATGAGGGCGAAATAAAAAAAAATTAATATGTTTGATGATTTTTTTGTAAGAGCATTATTTGCAGGAATAGGAATTGCATTTGTAACAGGACCATTAGGTTGTTTTGTAGTATGGAGAAGATTATCTTATTTTGGTGATACATTAGCTCATTCAGCGCTTCTTGGAGTGACAATGGCATATACTTTAGATTTAAATATAGCTATTTCAGTATTTTTAATTTCTTCAGTAATCGCATTAATTTTAATTCAACTACAGAAAAAAACTAATTTACCTGGGGATGCTTTGCTTGGTCTTTTAGCTCATTCTTCATTAGCTGTTGGATTAGTAGTAGTAGGTTTTTTAACATTTATTCGTTTTGATATTATGGGTCTATTATTTGGCGACATATTAGCTGTAACAACTGATGACTTATTAATTATTTGGACTGGAGGAGCATTAATTTTATTAGTTCTAAAATTGATTTGGAAACCATTGTTTGCATCAACAGTTAATTATGAATTAGCTGAGGCAGAAGGTTTAAATCCAGATAGAGCGAAAGCAATATTTACAATTTTAATGGCTGCTGTAATAGCAATATCAATTAAAATGGTTGGTCTATTGTTAATTACAGGTATGCTAATTATACCTGCTGCTATGGCTAGAAATATCTCAGATAGTCCACAAAAAATGGTTATATTTTCAATTATTGGTGGATTACTGTCTGTTGTATTAGGTTTGTATTCGTCATTAGAATTTAATACATCTTCAGGACCATCAATAATAGCTGCCTCGTTAGTTTTATTCATACTTTCTTTATTTAAAATAAAACAATCGATTAAATTGAAAAACTGATAACATATTGATAAGAATTTAAAGATGCAAAAAGAACATAACCTTTCTAAAAATCAAAAAATTATTTTTGACTTAATTGATAAATCTGGTGGACCAATGAAAGCTTATTCAATCCTTTTTAATGTTCAAAAAAAAGGAATTAAAGCGCCACTACAAGTTTACAGAGCATTAGATAAATTAGTTGAAATAGGAAAAATCCATAAGATTGAAAGCAGAAATGCTTTTATAGCTTGTCAAAATTCAAGCTGTCAGGTTTCAAAAGCAACAGCTTTTTCAATTTGCGAAAGTTGTGAGAATGTATCTGAGATAAGTAATTCAAAACTTTCAAAATATTTATCTAATTTTTCAGATAACTCTGGAATGAAATATAGCAAATACAATTTAGAATTTTTTGGTTTATGTAAAAAATGTAAATCAAAATAATGAGCACAGTTTCATTAACTTTAGACGAAATATTTGAACTAGCTAAAAAAACTCTTTTGGCAAATGGTTGTGATGATGAAACAGCATCAATTTTATCAGACTTAATTAGGAATGCTGAAAGAGATGGTTCTCTATCGCACGGTTTATTTAGATTGCCAGCTTATGTAACAGGTCTTAAAGGTGGAAAGATAAATGGAAAAGGGAAACCTGAAGTAAAAAAAATATCTCCATCAGTAATTAAAGTTGAAGGAAATAATTGTTTAGCTCCTGTTGTATTAAATAAAGGATTGCCTGAACTAGCAAAAGCTGCAAAAGAAAATGGTGTAGCTGTTTTAGCAATAAATAATTCACATCATATGGCTGCTATGTGGCCTGAAACAGAAAAATTAGCAGAAGATGGTTTGGTTGCATTTGCTTGCACATCTTACAAGCCTGCTGTAGCACCTGCTGGTGCAATAAAACCATTATTTGGGACGAACCCAATATCTTTTGCTTGGCCTCGTCCAGGTAAAACACCAGTTGTTTATGATATGGCAACAGCTTCAATGGCGATGGGAGAAGTTCAAGTTGCTAAAAGAGAAGGGCACAAAGTTCCACTTGGAACTGGTTTAACTAAAGATGGTAAAGAAACAACTGATCCAGGAGAAATTGCCGATGGTGGAGTTTTATTACCCTTTGGTGGTTATAAGGGATCTGCAATTGCAATGATGGTAGAATTAATGGCAGGTGCATTAGTTGGGGATAATTTTAGTTTTGAAACTGCTGCCAAAGATAATAATGATGGCGGTCCTCCAAGTGGCGGTGAATTTATTCTTGCCATTAACCCAGATAAAACCTCAGGAACTAATTGGCAAAAACATGCTGAGGATTTTTTTGAAAAAATGAAATCAATGGGCGAAGTAAGATTACCTGGAGAAAGACGTCATAAGAATAGAATGGATACTGGTCCAAGAAATATTAACGAAGAATTAATAAATAAAATTAAATCTTTAAGCTAAATTAATCTCAATAGGCGTGTGATCAGATGGCTTTTCTCTGCCACGTGGATCTTTGTTTATATTAATATCTTTAATTTGATCAATTAATGAGTTTGAAACTAAAAAATGATCAATCCTCATCCCATTATTTTTTTGCCAAGCACCTCTCATATAATCCCAAAATGTATATCCTTCTTTATCTTCATGAAAATGTCTGTAGACATCATTAAAACCAAGATTAATCATTTCTCTAAATTTTTTTCTTATTTCAAGTCTGTATAAAGCATCATCTTCAAAACTTTTAACATTATAAACATCTTCTGCTGAGGGTATTATATTAAAATCGCCAGCTAAAATAATGTTAGAATTTTTTTTAGATAAAGTTTTTAATTGTTTTATTAATTGATCAAGCCAATTTTTTTTATAATCATATTTTTCTGTATCTACTGGATTACCGTTTGGAGTGTAAATATTAATTAACTGTATATTTTTTTTCTTATATTCAAATTCAGCTGAAATTATTCTTGATTGTTTTAACTTATCTTTAATTAAATCTGTTTTGACGTTTTTTAATTTATTTTTTGAGATGATCGCCACACCATTGTAACTTTTTTGACCAAATACATGACTTTCATAGTCCATTGATGAAAAATCATCATATGGAAAATTAACATCTTCAGTTTTGATTTCCTGCATCATTAAAATATCAGGTTTATATTTTAATAAATAGCTTTTGATATTTTCAACCCTTGCTCTTACAGAATTAACATTCCAAGATGAAATGAGCATTAAAGTGAGAAAGAAACTCCACAACCACATGAAGATTTGGTTTGTGGATTAGAAATTTTGAATTGTTCACCAATTAGTTCAGAAACATAATCAACTTCAGATCCTTTAAGCAAATCAGCTGAAGTTTTATCAATTAAAATATTTTGATAATTCAAATCATCATCTTGTTTTGATTTATCAAAAGTAAATTCATATTGAAAACCTGAGCATCCTCCACCTTTAATAGCGATTCTAAAGAATGATCCTTTGTCTTTTTTCGATAACAAATTATCTATTTGTTTTAACGCTTTATCCGTAAATTTAATTTCTTTAATCATGTCTCAACACTGATATTACTAATATAATACTTAATTATTTAAATTAAAGGATGAAAAAAGACATTTTGTTAGGCGTATTTAAAAGTAAAGGTAGACTTAATAAAGAGGCTAATTCAAAATATAGATCTCCTTTTCAACGTGACAGAGATCGCATAATTCACAGCGCATCATTTAGAAGACTAAAGCATAAAACCCAAGTATTTGTTAACACAGAAGGGGATCATTTTAGAACAAGGATCACTCATTCAATCGAAGTTGCTCAAATAGCAAGATCAATTACAAAATACCTTAAATTAAACGAAGATTTAGCAGAAACCTTAAGTCTTGCTCATGATCTAGGTCATACTCCATTTGGTCATGCAGGAGAGGATGCTCTAGATGAATGTATGGAAAATTATGGTGGTTTCGATCATAATCTTCAGACACTAAGAATCGTAATGTTTTTAGAGAATAAATATTTCAAATTTGCTGGACTAAATTTAACTCTTGAAACTTTAGAAGGACTTTTAAAACATAACGGACCAGTAGACGATCTAAGCATGATCAACAAACTAATTGGATCAAAAGTTTTCAAAAATAAGATTAACTTTAATACGTATCCATCTTTAGAAGCTCAAATATCAGCAACATCAGATGATATTGCCTACAATAATCATGATATTCAGGATGGAATTAAAGCGAACCTATTCAAACTTGAGGAATTAGTTGAATTAGAATTTTTTAAAGACATTTATCAAAAATATAAAAATAAAATTAATAAAAAAAATTATAAAATTGCTATTTATCAAATCATCAGAGACTCAATAGATATCATGATTAGAGATTTACTAAGTAATACAGAAAAAAATATTAAAAAATTTAAAATTAAGTCATTAAAAGATGTATCAAAATCAAATCAATTAATAGTTTCTTTTTCAGATAAAATAGAAAATTCTGAGCAAGAAATCAGATCATTTTTAAGACATAGAATGTATGACAATAAATCGGTACTTAATAAGAATCAAAGAGGTAAAATGATAATTAAGAAATTATTTAAAATAATTAAATCAAATCCAAGAAAATTTCTTACTAAAGAGCAATTGACTAAAGACAAATATAGAGCTATTTCAGATTTTATATCTGGTATGACGGATAGATACGCAATTAACCTTTATAACGATAATAAATGAATATTTTTGAATTATATTTAGATAAAATAAAATCAATTATTGTTGAGCTTAGTAAAAAAAATCAACTTATCGTTCCAGAAAGTTTCAATGGTATTAATGCAGAAGTGCCACCGCCAAAATTTGATTGTGATATTTCAACTAATGTTGCAATGGTTTTATCGAAACTAAACAAAACTTCTCCAATAGAATTAGCAGAAAAACTTGCACCAGAAATCAAAAATAGCGATGATCAAATAGACAATATATCTATTGCTAAACCTGGTTTCATAAATATTAAATTTAAGCCATCTTTTTGGTCAAACTTTATTAAAGAAATAATTGATAATGCTGAAAAATTTGGAATTAATGAGAATGAGAAAAAAAATAATTACTTAGTTGAATTCGTATCAGCTAATCCCACAGGACCCTTGCATGTTGGTCACTGTAGAGGAGCTATTTTAGGTGATGTCATATCTAATGTGTTAATATTTAATAATCACAAGGTTACAAAAGAGTATTATGTAAATGATTATGGTAACCAGATTATAAATTTTACTAAATCTGTATATTTTAGAATTAGAGAAATAAAGTTTAACGAAACTTTTCCTCAAGATAATCCTGATTTGTATCCAGGGGATTATTTAATCGATTTTGCGAAAAATATAGTTTCAAATAATTCAGATCTAAATTTTGATAATTATGATCAAATAAGCGATAAGTTAACAGCTTTATCTATAGAACAGGCGCTACTTTTAATTAAAAAGAACCTTAAGAGTTTAGGAATTAACCACGATAATTTTGTTAGTGAAAAAAGTATTGTTTCAAATAACGAAGTAGAGAGTGTAATAAAATTTTTAGAGAAGAATAAATTTGTATACAAAGGGAAAATTAAAGCTCCAGCTGGAGAAGACGATAAAAACTGGGTAGAAAGAGAACAGTTACTTTTTAAATCTACTGATTTTGGTGACGATAAAGATAGAGCATTACAAAAGTCAGATGGAACATGGACTTATTTTGCAAGTGATGTTGCATATCATAAAAATAAAGTAGATCGTAAATTTGATTATTTAATAAATATCCTTGGAGCAGATCATGCTGGTTATATCAAAAGAATTTCATCTTCAGTTGAAGCTTTATCAGGAAAAAAAGATAAATTGATTTGTAAAATTAGTCAGCTTGTAAAATTAATTAAAGATAACAAACCATTTAAGATGTCTAAAAGAAAAGGTGACTACATTACGGTCGATGATTTAATTGAAGAAGTTGGAAAAGATGCAACTAGGTTTATAATGCTCAACAGAAGTAGTGATGTAGAATTAGATTTTGATTTTGATGCTGTAAAAGAAAAATCAAAAGATAATCCATTATATTATGTTCAATATTGTTATGCCAGAATTTCATCTGTTTTTAGACATATTAGTAAAGATTTAAATTCAAATATTGAATTAGATGATTTTAGTTTTGAATACTCGAATGATGAGATCAAAATTTTAAAAAAGATTTCAGAATGGCCCAAATGTATCGATGCAGCTAGTTCAAAATTAGAACCACATAGAATACCTGTTTATTTATATGATTTAGCTTCAGAGTTTCACTCATATTGGAATCTTGGTAAACAAAATCCAGAAAAAAGATTTATTAATGATCAAAAAACAGTTTCACCAGATAAATTAATTTTTTTAAAAGCAATTTCTAATGTTGTAAAATCAGGAATGAATATAGTTGGTGTAGATACACCAGATAAAATGTAATGCTAAAAGAAATTAAGTATTTAATCTTTATAGTTGTAATTGTTTTATTTATCTTTTTGACAGGTAGATATTATTTTTCGGATGAAAATAAAAAAAAATCATACAGATCTTATAAAAATAATGATGAAAAAATTAAATTATATTCAAAAAATTTACCTGTTTTAGAAAACAACACACAAAATGTAATTGAATACGTTAAGCAAACAAACAAAAAAAAGAAAAAAAAGTTTAATTTTTGGAAACTTTTAGAGAATGATTAAGTATAGAAGAGCTTTTATTGTTGGTTTAAAATCATCAAAATTATCCAATGAAGAAATAATTTTTCTAAAGAAATATAAACCATGGGGTATTATTTTATTTTCAAGAAACATAATTACAATTGAACAAACTAAAAAATTAACTGAAAAAATAAAAAAGATATTTAAAGATAAAAAATACCCAATATTAATTGATCAAGAAGGTGGAAGAGTAAATCGATTAAGTAAAATTATCTCATTTGATAATTTGACTTCTGAATATTTTGGCAAATTATTTATAAAAGATAAGAAAAAATTTAATATTATTTATAAATTATTTATTGATAAGACTTCGTATTTACTTAAATCAATTGGTGTTAATATAAACACAGTTCCTGTTTTAGACCTTCGAGTTAAAGGAGCTACTAACATTATTGGTGATAGGTCTTTTTCAAAAAATAAAAAAAATATTTCTAAAATTGGAGATATTTGTATTGATTATTTTCATGAAAATTCCATTGGTACTGTGATGAAACACATACCAGGTCATGGATTAGCTAAGGTAGATAGTCATAAATTTACTCCTGTTGTTACAAAAAAATTAAATTATTTGAATAAAAATGATTTTTTTCCATTCATGAAAAAACAAAGCTATTTTGCAATGACTGCCCATGTAATATATCGAAGTATCGATAAGTTAAATACAGCCACACACTCTAAAAAAATTATAAATTTAATTAGAAATAAAATTGGTTTTAAAAACATTTTAATTTCAGATGATTTATCAATGAAAAGTTTAAAAGATGATTTAAAAACTAATACAATCAAAACATTTAGTGCAGGTTGTAATCTTGCTCTTCATTGTAATGGTAAATTGTCTGAAATGAAGGTGGTTGGTGATAATTCACCAAAGGTTAGTAATTTTATTATAAAAAAAACATCACTATTTTATAAAATTTTGAGTTAATATCAAAATATGAGTATTTCTGATTCTGCATTATTTAATGTTGATATAAATAACTATAATGGCCCTCTAGATGTACTGTTAGATTTAGCCAAAGCTCAAAAAGTAGATCTTGAAGAGATATCAATTACAAAGTTGGCAGATCAATTCCACGATTATATTACAAAAAAAAAAGATCTAAATTTAGAAATAGCCTCAGAATATTTATTGATGGCAACTTGGTTAGCTTATTTAAAATCTAAATTATTACTTCCAGGAACCCCAGAAGAAGAATTTAAAGTTCAGGAAGTTGCTGAAAAATTAAAATTACAACTAAAAAAATTAGAGTTAATTAGATTACTTTCTGAGCAAATGCTTAAAAGAAAAAGATTAGGTAGAGAAATTAGATCAAGAGGAATGAAGGGGAATATAAGATCTATTTATAGCGCAGAATATAATTTAACTTTATTCGAACTACTTAAGTCATATTCAACAGTTATAATGACCAAAGACTTTCAAAAAATTAATATTCCTAAATTACCTGTATTTACTGCAGAGGATGGAATTAAAACAATAAAAGAATTTTTTGGAAAATTAGTTGATTGGAAAAAATTAGATGATTTGATACCCAAAAATTTCAAAAATGGTTCAAAATATAAACGCACTGGGAAAGCAGGAATATTTGCCGGTTCCCTAGAATTAGTTAAAGAAGGAAACTTAACTATGAAACAAGATAAGTTATTTGATGATATTTATGTAAAAGAAAATAATGATTAAAAAAGAAAAAATTACAAAAGATAATGTTGTTAATTTTCCATCTAAGTTAACTGATTTAGAAAAAGAGATTGAGGCAGTTATTTTTGCTGCTGCTGAACCGTTAGATATTGATACAATTGAAAGTAAAATTACAAAAAAGGGTAATATTGCTAAATCGTTAGAGAAGCTTCAGCAAGAATATTCTAAAAGAGGAATTAATCTAGTTTGTATTAAAGAAAAGTGGTCCTTCAGAACTTCTCCTCTCTTGTCAAATATCATGTCACAAGAGAGGACAGTTGAAAAAAAACTCTCTAAAGCTGCAGTGGAGACTTTGGCTATAATTGTGTATCATCAACCAGTTACTAGAGCAGAGATTGAAGAAATAAGAGGTGTTGCCTTTGGTACAAATACTCTTGAAATATTGATGGAGCTTAGTTGGGTGAAACCTGGTGGTCGTAAAGATGTGCCAGGTAGACCAATTCAGTACGTTACAACTGATGAATTTTTAAGTCATTTTAATCTTCAAAAATTATCTGATTTACCAACAATTGACGAATTAGGTGCTGCTGGATTAATTGATAGTTCTAGCGTTGATAATTCAATTTTTGGAACTGGTAAATTCTACAAAGAAAAACAAGAGGAAAAAAAAGAAGATATTTATTCTAATATTGATGAAATGTTAAATAGCACTCTTGATACTGAAGAGAAAGATTAATAAAAAAGTAACTTTTAAATTAATCATAAAAAGGTTATAAGGTAATCATTATGGCACCAAGTCTTTGGCAAATTGCAGTAGTTATTATCCTTGTGATTTTACTTTTTGGAAGAGGTAAAATTTCTAGTCTTATGGGTGATGTAGCTAAAGGAATTAAAAGTTTTAAAAAGGGAATGTCTTCAGATGTTACTGAGGATGCAGAGCCTAAAAATATTTCTGACGAAAATAAAGACTCAGAAAACAAAGATTAAATCACATGCCTACTATTGGTTGGTTTGAGATATTAGTTGTTGTTGGTATTGCAATAATTGTACTTGGACCAAAAGATTTTCCAATAATGTTAAAGAAAGCAGGTTCTTGGATAGGATCAGCCAAGAGATACGTAAGTAATATTCAAAATGAAGTTACTAATTTAGAAATTAATGAAGAAAAAATTGAGAACGAAATAAAAAAAGAAACTAAAAAAGATGAGCAATCAAGAAAATGAAGGTGGATTTGTAAGCCATCTTGCTGAACTAAGAAAAAGATTATTGCATAGTTTTATATTTCTAATAATCTTTTTTGTAATTTGTTATATATTTGCAGAACATATTTACGGTTTCTTAGTTGATCCATTTGCTCAAGCTGTAAAAGATGATGGATCTGACAGAAGGCTTATTTTCACAGCACTTCAAGAAACCTTTTTAACGTATATTAAGGTATCTTTTTTCACCGCATTTTTTGTAACCTGTCCATTTATTCTAATGCATGTATGGAAATTTATTGCACCAGGTTTATATAAACATGAAAAAGTTGCTATACTCCCATATCTTGTATTAACACCAGTCCTTTTCTTTTTGGGAGGCATGCTTGTTTACTATTTGATAATGCCTCTAGCTATTAAATTTTTTTTATCATTTGAGAGTACAGGGATGTCTACAAGTTTACCAATTCAATTAGAAGCAAAAGTAAATGAATACTTATCACTTGTTATGAAGTTAATTTTTGCGTTTGGAATAAGTTTTCAGCTACCTATCGTCTTAAGTTTATTAGCAAGAATAGGTGTTGTTGATAGTCAATTTCTAAAAGAAAGAAGAAAGTATGTTGTAGTAATTATATTTGCTGCTGCTGCATTACTTACACCACCAGATCCAATTACTCAAATAGGTTTAGCCATTCCTTTATTAATTTTATATGAATTATCAATATTTTCAGTAAAATTTATAGAAAACAAAAATTTAGAAAAAACTGATGCATAATTTAAAAGAAATTAGAAAAGATTTTTCAAAATTTGAAAAAGATCTTGAAAAACGTTCAGTTAAAATTGATTTTAATAATTTAAAAAAACTTGATGAGTTAAATAGAGATTTAATACAAAAAAAAGAAAATTTAGAAAAAGAAAAAAAAGATATTTCAAAATTAAAAGATGAAAGGTTGTTTAAAAAATCTAAAGAAATATCTTCTGAATTAGAAAAGATTACCGATCAACAAAAAAATACTAAAAATGAATTAGATAATATTCTTTCAAGCATACCAAATATACCTCATCAAGATGTTCCAAATGGAAAAGATGAAAATGATAATGTAGAAGTTTTAAAAGCTGGAAAAGTTCCAGAGTTTGATTTTAAACCCAAATCACATTATGAACTTGGTGAAAATTTAGGTATGCTTGATTTCGATCTTGCGACAAAAACAACCGGATCAAGGTTTGTATTTGTAAAAAAAGAGTTAGCATTACTGGAGCGAGCATTATCTAACTTTATGTTAGATACCCATATTGTTCAAAACGGCTATCAGGAAATCTCACCTCCATTGATAGCTTCTGACAATACAATGTATGGAACTGGCCAATTACCAAAATTTGAAAACGATCAATTTGAAATAAAATTTGATGAAGGATCTGATAGAAAATTTTTAATTCCAACTGCCGAAGTAATATTAACCAACATTGTTAAAGATAAAATTGTTGACCAAAAAGATTTACCTATGAGATTTGTTGCTTCAACTCCATGTTTTAGAAAAGAAGCTGGCAGTTATGGCAAAGATACAAAAGGAATGATTAGGCAACATCAATTTTATAAAGTTGAAATGGTTAGTATTGTTGAAAAAGAAAATTGTCTTGATGAACTAGAGCGAATGACTAATTGTGCAACAGATATTCTGGATAAGTTAGAGTTACCTTATAGAAAAGTAATTTTATGCTCTGGTGATATGGGTTTCAGTGCTGAAAAAACCTATGATATAGAAGTGTGGTTGCCTTCAGAAAACAAGTATCGTGAAATATCATCATGCTCTTCTTGTTCAACATTTCAGGCACAAAGAATGAAATCAAGATATAAAAATAAAAATAAGGAAACTGTTTTTGTTGGAACATTGAATGGAAGTGGTTTGGCTGTCGGCAGAACTTTAATTGCTGTACTAGAAAACTATCAACAAAAAGATGGCTCGATTATTGTTCCTATGGTACTGCGACCGTATATGAATAATTTGGAATTGATCTTAACTAAATAAAGTTGTTTTAATTACATAGATAGTATAAGTATTCACATAATTTATAAGGAGATTTATGGAAGGTTCAGGAATAGGACAATTTATACCGTTAATTTTAATATTTGTTATTTTTTATTTTTTCTTAATCAGACCACAGCAAAAAAAAGTTAAAGAGCACAAAGCAATGGTTGAAAGTCTAAAGAGGGGTGACAAGGTTGTTACTTCCGGTGGAATTACAGGTACAGTGGAGAGACTTATAGACAACGATAAAGTTGAAGTAGAAATTGCTGAAA
Organism: uncultured Pelagibacteraceae bacterium; assembly: GCA_902564785.1. Classification (GTDB taxonomy): domain Bacteria; phylum Pseudomonadota; class Alphaproteobacteria; order Pelagibacterales; family Pelagibacteraceae; genus Pelagibacter. Next base: position 12,436 of record CACFCI010000018.1, read on the forward strand.
ACGTAAAGGTTGAGATAGTTAAATCAACTGGTATTCAAAGTCTTGTTAATACAAATACTCAAGAAGTTAAAAAATAATTATTTTTAGTTAAGTGCTTTATTTCTCTAAGTTAAGAATTTTATTTATAACTCTTTTTTCAGTTTTATTTATATTAATTGCTTCATCAAATCTTTTTAAATTTGATGATAATTTTTTTGATAAAAAAATTAATCTAGGATTAGACCTTCAGGGTGGATCATATCTATTACTTGAAATTGATAATGAACCTGTAATTGAACAAAAGCTACAAAACTTAACAACAACTATCAGAAATTACTTCAAAGAAAAAAATATTAAGATCAATAATATAAAGATAGAAAATCAAAATATTTTTTTTAATGTAATAGAAAATGATAAGCAAATTATCTTAGATGTATTTCAGGATGAAAATAGTGATCTTAATCCTTATTATCCAAGATTTAAATCACATCAGTTAGAAATTGAGGATACAGGGTTTAATTTTAAAGTTAATTTTTCAAGACAGGGTTTAATTAAACTTAAAACTTCTTCTCAAGATCAAGCTATAGAAATAGTTAGAAGAAGGGTAGATGAGGTTGGTACTAATGAACCCAACATACTTAAAAGAGGAAATAACCGAATTTTAGTAGAGCTACCTGGATTAGATGATCCGATGAGAATAAAATCATTGCTTGGCAAAACTGCCAATCTTACTTTTCGATTTGTAACAAATGACGAAAATGATCGTTTTGGTGTTGAAAAGTTAAAATTTGAAAATGGTCTAGAAGAAGCTACTGTTAGTAAAAGAATTATAATAAGTGGTGAAAATTTACTTGATGCTCAACCAAAAATGGACACTCAAGCTAACCAAACAATTGTTTCATTTACTTTAGATAGAGTAGGTGCAAAAAGGTTTGGTAAGGCAACCTCAACTGGTATTGGAAAACAATTAGCAATTGTTTTAGATGGTAAAATTATTAGTGCGCCTGTAGTTAGAGACACGATTGCTAGTGGATCGGGTCAAATAAGTGGAGGTTTTACTTTTCAAACAGCAACTGATCTAGCTTTATTATTAAGATCAGGAGCATTACCAGCTCCATTAGAAATTATTGAAGAAAGAACAGTTGGACCTGATCTTGGACAAGATTCAATTAATGCAGGAATGTTTGCCTTAGCAATAGGTTTTATGTTGGTGATAATTTTTATGTTCGTAAAATATAAAATTTTTGGATTAATTACCAATGTAACATTGATAGTAAATTTGTTTATTCTTTTGGGTGTTTTAACTTTATTTGAAGCAACTTTAACGTTACCTGGTATTGCAGGTATCATTCTAACCGTAGGTATGGCAGTTGATGCAAATGTTTTAATTTTTGAAAGGATTAAAGAAGAACTAAAAGACGAGACTAATAATATTTTAGCTTTTGATAGTGGTTATACTAAATCGCGAACAGCAATTTTAGATGCTAATATTACCACATTATTAGCAGCAATTATTTTGTTTTTTATGGGTTCAGGTCCAGTTAAAGGTTTTGCTGTAACCTTAGGAGTTGGGATATTTACAACACTATTTTCAGTCTATTTCATAGCAAGATTGTTCACTAGTATTTATGTATCAAGAAATAAAGATAAGGGAAAATTAATCTAATGATAGCTTTTAATAAATATTATAATCACTTTAATTTACTTTCATCAGTTTTAATTGTTGTTTCATTATTACTTTTAATATTTAAAGGGCTTAATTTTGGTATAGACTTTAAAGGTGGTACATTAATTGAGTTAAGAGCTTCAGATTCAAAAATAAATGTTAGTTCATTAAGAGATAGATTTAATCAAATGGATTTAGGAGATGTTTCAGTCAAAAAATTTGGAAATGATACTGATTTTTTAGTAAAATTTGAAAATAAAGACAATAAAAAGAACATCATTGAAGAAATTAAAGTTAATTTGGATAAATCTTTTGGAAACAATTATGATTTTAGAAGAGTTGAAAATGTTGGTCCAAAAGTTAGTGCCGAATTATTAAAATCAGGAGTTATAGCAATATCTTTGTCTTTAGCATTAATGTTGATTTACATTTGGATTAGATTTGAATGGCAGTTTAGTCTAGGTGCAATTTTAGCTTTGTTCCATGACGTAATTGTAACTCTAGGAGTTTTTTCTTTATTTAGTTTAGAAATTAATTTATCAATTATAGCAGCGGTATTAACAATAGTTGGATATTCAATGAATGATACGGTAGTTATTTTTGACCGTGTGCGGGAAAATTTAAGAAAATATTCAGATATAAAAATTTTTGAATTAACTAATATTTCAATCAATGAAACATTATCAAGAACTATTATAACATCTGCAACTACTTTACTTGCTTTATTAGCGATCTATTTTTTTGGTGGAGAAATATTAAAAGGATTTTCACTTGCAATGATACTAGGTGTTGTTTTTGGTACATATTCCTCAATTTATATAGCTAATACTGTTTTAGTTAGACTAAGAGTTTCACAAAAAACTGTTCTTAGAGATGAAGAGGATAAAAAATAATTTAATATAAATTTTGAGCTATTACCATTGTAAGTAACATTGGTAAGGATAACAAAGTATTTGTTCTTGAGAATAGCATTGCAGTTTTAGCTGATTTAGCTTTTGTTTCTGGATCACTCTCAACTATTCCTAATGCTCTTTTTTGATTTGGCCAAATTACAAACCATACATTAAATGCCATTATAATTCCTAGCCACATTCCAATTCCAATTGCAGTGTGCTTAGGTACACCTGACCCAAGACTTAAAGTCATTGCATCATGAAGATAACCATTCAGAAGGGCTAGAATTAGACCAGAAAGAACAGTTAACGCTGCAGCCCATCTAAAATAAAATAATGCAGCAGGAGCAATTACTTTGCCAATTGCTGGTTTTTGTTCATCTGGAATTTTTCCCATGTTTGGAATTTGAACAAAATTGAAATACCACAATAATCCAATCCACATAATTGCAACAATCACATGTATATATCTAAACAACCAGCTCCAGAATAATGTATCAATAGCTATCCCATCGTTTAAATAAAATAATCCTAAAAACAATATTATTGCTAGCGCAAGTGAAGTGTGAATTGTTTTTGATAACGATGATAATAAATTACTCATGATTCTAAATTATTATATACTAATTTTTTGATATTTTTAAGTTGTTAAATCTAAGCTAAAAGAGGTTTCAAAAATTGACCGGTATAACTCTCTTTAACCTTGCATACTTCCTCAGGTTTTCCTTCGGCGACAATATTACCACCTTTTACACCGCCTTCAGGACCCATATCCACAATGTAATCGGCCGTTTTAATAACATCTAGATTATGTTCAATCACAACTACTGTATTTCCAAGTTTTACAAAAGTATGAAGTATTTCTAAAAGCTTTTTAATATCATGTTGATGCAAGCCTGTAGTTGGTTCATCTAAAATATACATCGTTCTTCCTGTTGATCTTTTTGAAAGTTCTTTTGCAAGCTTAATTCTTTGTGCTTCACCTCCTGATAGCGTAGTTGCTTGCTGGCCAATTTTTATATAACCTAATCCTACTTTTTTAAGTGTTAAAAGTTTTGTTTTTATATTAGATATATTTTCAAAATATTCACAACCTTCATCAACTGACATATCTAGAACATCAGCAATACTTTTACCTTTAAATTTAATTTCTAAAGTTTCTCGATTGTATCTGGTACCCTTACATTCATCACACTGTATATAAACATCAGGTAAAAAATGCATTTCATATGTGATTACACCATCACCCTCACAAGCTTCACATCTACCTCCTTTAACATTAAAAGAAAATCTTCCTGGTTTATATCCTCTTGTTTTAGACTCTGGTAGGCTTGTAAACCAATCTCTAATAGGTCCGAAAGCACCAGTGTATGTTGCTGGATTTGATCTTGGAGTTCTTCCAATAGGTGACTGGTCAATATCAATTATTTTATCAATCAATTCTACGCCCTTATAGCCTTTAAATGATTTAGGTGCTTTTCTTGCTTTATTGTTTAATGTTAAATTTAAAGCATGAAATAGTGTTTGTAATATTAAAGTAGATTTACCACTACCTGAGACACCAGTTACACAGGTAAAAGTCCCAGTTGGAATTTTAAGATTTACATTATTTAGATTGTTTCCACTTGCACCATTAATTTCTATAAATCTTCCATTTTTAGCTAAACGTCGAGCTTTAGGAATTTCAATTGTCTTTTTATATGCAAGATATTGACCTGTAATACTGTTTTTATCTTTTTTAATTTCATCATATGATCCTTGTGCTGTTATCTCACCACCATTACTACCGGCTTCAGGACCTAGATCAATGATATGATCTGCATTTTCCATTGTCTCTGTATCATGCTCAACAACAATAACGGTATTGCCAAGATCTCGTAATCTTTTTAAAGCGTTAATAAGCTTTACATTGTCTTTTTGATGTAATCCAATTGAAGGTTCATCCAAAACATATAAAACACCAGTTAAACCAGATCCAATCTGTGAAGCTAATCTTATTCTTTGAGCTTCACCACCTGACAAAGTTCCTGACTCTCTAGATAGTGTTAAATAGTCTAAACCAACATTTAAAAGAAAATTTAATCTTTCGTTTATTTCTTTTAAAACATGTTCTGCTATTTTAAATTGTCTTTTATCAAGGTTATTTTCTAAATTTTTAAACCATTCTGCTGCATCTAAAATAGATTTTTTTGTTACCTCACTAATATTTAGATCATTGATTTTTACACATAAAGCTTCCTCTTTTAATCTGTCACCATTACATGCTTCGCAGGCAGTATCAGATTGATATTCAGCTATTGCTTCTCTTTTCCATTCGCTATCAGATTCTAAAAATCTTCTTTCAAGATTATTAATTACTCCTTCAAAAGTTTTTTTGTAAGAATATTTTTCGTATCCATCGTCAAAATTAAATTTAATCTCATCTTCATCTGAACCATAAAGAATAATATCCTTAATTTTTTTGGGTAATTTTTTCCATTTTTCATCTAAAGAAAAACCATAATGTTTTGCTAAAGACGCTAAAGTTTGAGCATAATATAATGTAGTTGATTTTGACCAAGGTTCAATTGCTCCATCGGCTAAACTTTTTCTTTCATCAGGAACAACTAAATTTGGATCAACATTTAACTTCATACCAATACCTTCACACTCTTCACAAGCACCATAGGGACTGTTAAATGAAAAAAGTCTTGGCTCAATTTCCTCAATTGTAAAACCACTCTCAGGGCAAGCAAACTTTGTAGAGTAAATTAATTTTTCTATTTTTCTAAATTTTTGAGGGAGTGTTTCATCTTCATATTCAACAAACACTAAACCGTTAGCTAAATTTACTGCTGTTTCAATACTTTCAGCTAATCTATTCCCAAGTTTTGAATTTAAAACCACTCTATCGACCAAGACTGAAATATCATGTTTAAGTTTTTTATCTAGATTAGGTGATTTTTCAATATCATATAAAACATTATCAATTTTAATTTTTCTAAATCCTCTTCTTTTGTAACTTAAAATATCTTTTTTATATTCACCCTTACGACCTCTTACCACTGGAGCGTAAATATATATTGTTGATTTTTTTGGTAATTTTTTAACCAAATCTACTATTTGTGTAATTGTTTGGGAGGTTATTGGTTTACCTGTGAATGGCGAGTAAGGGATACCTGCTCTAGCATATAACACCCTCATGTAATCATAAATTTCTGTTACAGTTGCAACAGTAGATCTAGGGTTTTTTGAAGTATTTTTTTGTTCTATTGCGATAGCTGGACTTAATCCTTCGATTAAATCAACATTTGGTTTTTTCATTTTATCTAAAAACTGACGTGCATATGCAGATAAACTCTCAACATATCTTCTTTGACCTTCCGCGTAGATAGTATCAAAAGCTAAAGACGATTTTCCAGACCCTGATAGACCCGTTATGACCACAAATTTGTCTTTTGGAATCTCTACAGTAACATTCTTCAAATTATGTTCTTTAGCGCCCTTAATAACTATCTTTTTCATCATAATTTTAGTTGCTTTGAGTTAATAAAATTAATATTCAGAAGAATTGTGATATAATTCTAATTAACTAATTTAACAAATATTAAATATTATGGCTGGAAGTTTAAATAAAGTATTATTAATTGGTCGTTTGGGCGCAGATCCTGAAATTAAGCAAATGGTAAATGGTAAAAGTGTTGCTAGATTAAGCCTTGCAACAAGTCAATCTTGGAAAGACAAAAACACAGGTGAAAGAAAAGAAAAAACGGAGTGGCACCGTGTAGTTGTATTTAACGAAGGTTTAGTAAATGTTGTTCAACAATATTTAAAAAAGGGTGCTCAAGTTTATGTTGAAGGTCAACTTACGACTAGAAAATGGAAAGATGAACAATCTGGACAAGATAAATACTCAACTGAAATAGTTATACAAGGATATAATTCTTCACTCACAATGTTAGGTGGGGGAAATTCTGGTGGTGGAATTCAAAATGACACAACTCAACAAAATAACATTGAGGATTCTTCACAAGTGTCTGATATGGATGATGAAATTCCATTTTAATTTCTATGAAAAATACTGAAGAGTTTAAAGATAAAAATATAAAATTAATCTCAATGCATGATGAGATGAGCTCATCATATCTTTCTTATGCAATGAGTGTAATTGTAAGTCGTGCGTTGCCTGATGTAAGAGACGGATTAAAACCAGTTCATAGAAGAATTTTATATGCAATGTACAAAGGTGGATACGATTGGTCTAAACAATTTAGAAAATCTGCAAGGATAGTTGGAGATGTTATAGGTAAATATCACCCTCATGGTGATCAGTCTGTTTACGATGCGTTAGTTAGAATGGTGCAAGATTTCTCTATGAGCCTACCTTTAATTCAAGGCCAAGGAAATTTTGGTTCCATAGATGGCGATCCTGCTGCAGCAATGAGATATACTGAAACTCGTTTGTCAAAAGTTTCTCAATTTCTGATTGATGATATTGAAAAAAATACAATTACTTTCAAAAGTAATTATGATGAAACAGAGAAAGAACCTAGTGTTCTACCAGCACAGTTTCCAAATTTATTAGTAAATGGAGCTGGAGGTATTGCTGTTGGTATGGCAACAAGCATACCTCCGCATAATTTAGGTGAAATTATAGATGGAACTATGGCTTTAATAGATAATAAAGATATTAAAATTAAAGAATTGATGAAACATATACCTGGTCCAGATTTTCCAACTGGCGGTGTAATTATAGGTAAAGATATAATTAAACAAGGCTATAAAAATGGTAGAGGATCATTTAAGATTAGAGGTGAAATCTCAATTGAACAACAAAAAAATGGACGTGAAAGACTGGTAATAACTTCAATACCATATCAAGTTAACAAATCTGTTTTAAATGAAAGGATTGCTCAATTAGTTAGAGAAAAAAAGATTGAAGGAATAAGGGATATTAGAGACGAGTCGAACAGAGAAGGTATCAGGGTAGCAATAGATTTAAGAAACGGTGTAGAACCAGAAACTATAAAGAGACAATTATATAAAAATACTCAAATAGAGAGTTCATTTGGTTTTAATACTTTAGCTATTGTTGAAGGAAAACCTCAAACTTGCACACTAAAAGATTTTTTATCTAATTTTTTAACTTTTAGAGAAGATGTAGTAATTAAGAAAACAAAATTTGATCTTCAAAAAGCAGAGGAACGTGCTCATATACTTATAGGATTATCTGTTTCAGTTGAAAATTTAGATAAAATAATAAAAATAATTCGATCATCTAAAACACCTGATGATGCTAAAATATCAATTCTAAAAACTAAATGGAAAATAAATAAATCTCAAAAATTAATTTCTTTAGTAGAGGGGAAAAAAGGTAAAAACAATTATTCTTTATCAGAACCACAGGTTATAGCTATTTTAGAATTAAGACTTCAAAAATTAACTGCATTAGGAATAAATGAAATTGAAGTTGAAATTAAAAAATTAGCCGAACTAATTACTAAATATAAAAAGATAATTTCATCAAAAAAAGAACTTTTAAAAGTAATAAGCGAAGAATTAAAAAATATTAAAGAGAAATTTGCTATTCCAAGAAGAACTAAAATTATAGATGCTGTTTTAAATTACGATATCGAGGAAACTATCCAAAAACAATCAGTAATAATTACAGTTACATTACAAGGATACATAAAAAGAGGTTCTTTAGATGGAGTAAAAAAACAAAAAAGAGGTGGCAAGGGAAAATCAGGCATAACTACTAGAGATCAAGACTCTGTTGTTCAAACATTATCAGTAAATACTCATACGTCAGTTCTCTTCTTCTCAACTGAGGGTTTAGTTTACAAAATCAAAGCCTGGAAAATCCCAGAAGGTTCATCATCATCAAAAGGTAAGTCTTTATTTAATATTTTACCTTTAAAAAGTCACCAAGCAATAAGCTCAATTATGCCAATGCCTGAAGATGAAACAGACTTAAAAAATTATCAAATAATTTTTGCTACAGCACAGGGAAAAGTAAGAAAAAATGGTTTAGAAGATTTTTCATCAATTAATGCATCTGGAAAAATTGCTATGAAATTAGATAACAATGATAAAATTGTAGGTGTTAAAATTTGTAAGGATGATCAGGATATAATCTTAAGTACAAAATTTGGAAAATGTATTAGATTTGAAGCTAAGAAACTAAGAGTTTTTAAAGGCAGATCTTCTAAAGGAATTAAAGGCATAGAGCTAGCACCAAATGATCAAATAGTATCTTTATCAGTTATCGATAACGATAAAATTAATAAAAATGGAAAAAAATCAAAAGATGAAAAATCTGAATTAAAAGCTAAAGAGAAATTTGTTCTATCAATAAGTGAAAATGGTTATGGTAAAAAGACTTCTCATATAGATTACAGAGTTACTAACAGAGGCGGTAAAGGTATTATAGGGATAGTAAATTCACCAAGAAATGGAAATATTACTTCATCATTTCCTGTTTTTGAGGGTGATGAAATTTTAATCTCTACTAATAAAGGTAGGGTTATAAGGGTTGCCGTTAAAGAAATTAGAACTGCAGGCAGAAATACTCAAGGAGTTAGAATAATTAAGTTATCAGGAGAAGAAAAAGTTGTTTCAGCTATTAAAATTGATGATAATTTAATTTGATGAGTAAAATTGCAATTTATCCTGGAACATTTGATCCAATTACTTTTGGTCATATAGATGTAATAAAAAAATCATTAAAACTTTTCGATAAAGTAGTTGTAGGTGTTTCTGATGAGAGTAATAAACATTATTTATTCAGCTCTGATGAAAGAATAGAAATAGTGAATAAAGCTTTATTTAAAGATCTAAAGTTAAATAGAAAAAAAATAAAAGTAGTTTCTTTTGGCTCTTTAACTACTGATTTATGTAAAAAATATAAATCAAACATTATTTTAAGAGGATTGAGGGCTGTATCTGATTTTGAATATGAATTTCAACTAGCTGGTATGAATAGAAAATTGAACCAAAATATTGAAACAATTTTTTTAATGTCTGATGTAGAAAACCAAATAATCTCATCAAGATTTGTAAAGGATATAGTTAAGTTAAAAGGTGATATAAAAAAATTTACTACAAAAAGTACAATTAAATCTTTAAAAGAGAAATATGAATAAAATTTTTATTAAAATACTTCTTTTGTTTTTTTTTATTACTAATCAATCAATAGCTGAGGAGAATATTATGATACTTAAATTAAAAGATGGTGATGTTAAAATTGAATTGTTTGAAGATGTGTCACCAAATCACGTTAAAAGAATTAAGGAATTAGCAAATGATGGTAAATATGACAATGTAGTATTTCATAGAGTTATAGATGGATTTATGGCTCAAACAGGGGATGTTAAATTTGGCAATTCAGAATCTAAAGATTTTGATCTTAGAAGAGCTGGGATGGGTGGATCAGATTTACCTGATTTAGAGCAAGAATTTAATAGTCTACCACATGATAGAGGAACTTTATCGATGGCAAGATCTCAAGACCCAAATAGTGCAAATAGTCAATTTTTTATTTGTTTCCAACCAGCACCGTTCTTAGATAGACAATATACTGTCTTTGGAAAAGTAATTGAAGGAATGGAATTTGTTGACAAAATCAAAAGAGGTGACCAAAGCAATAATGGTGCTGTAAGTGATCCAGATAAAATTATTAGTTTTAAATCCCAATAATTTTTTTAATGGCATTAAAGAAATTTGCCTTTAACATTTTAAAAAAAGATAAATATGCCAGATGTGGTATAATCAAGACACATCGTGGTAATATTCATACTCCAGCTTTTATGCCTGTAGGTACACAGGCTACTGTTAAGGCTTGTACAATAGATGATATAAAAAAAACAGGTTCTGAAATTATACTTTCTAATACTTACCACTTAATGATAAGACCTGGTGTTAAAAGAATAGAGTCTGCTGGTGGACTTCATAATTTTATGAATTGCGATTTACCTATTTTAACAGACTCTGGTGGTTTTCAAGTAATGTCTTTATCAAAATTGAATAAGATTGATAGAGAAAAAGGAGCTATATTCAACTCTCATGTTGATGGTAAAAAATTTTATTTAAGTCCAGAGAAGAGTATCAAAATACAGCTAGGTTTAAATTCAGATATTGTGATGATTATGGATGAATGCCCAAAGAAAAATGATAATTATAATGTCATAAAAAAATCAATGGAGTTATCACTTTACTGGGCGGAAAGATCTAAAATAGCATTTGGTAATAATCCACACAAAGCTTTATTCGGAATTATTCAAGGAGGTTTGTTTAAAGATTTAAGATTAAAATCTCTCCAAGAGTTAATTAAAATTAATTTCGATGGTTATGCTGTTGGAGGATTGGCGGTAGGTGAGTCTCAAGTGGAGATGTTTGTTGTCTTAGATGATATAAAAGATTATTTACCAATTGAAAAACCCCGTTATTTAATGGGTGTAGGGACGCCATCAGATATTTTAGGTGCTGTCAAAAGAGGTATAGATATGTTTGACTGTGTTTTACCAACTAGATCTGGACGAACAGGTTTGGCTTTTACATGGAATGGCAGAATCAATATAAAAAACAATAAATACCAAAATGATAATACTCCACTTGATCTAAATTGTGAAAATCTTAATTTAAACAAATATTCAAAAAATTATTTAAATCATTTATTTAATACAAATGAAATTTTAGCATCAATGCTGCTCACATTACATAATATTAATTTTTATCAAGAATTAATGTCCGCGATTAGAAAAAATATTAATTCCGGTACTTTTGATGAATTTCATAATAAATACATTGATAAGTTGTAGTGTTAAGGAGTGTGCTATTTTGTGTATTTTATTTACCTAAAATTCCCAATTTAACTAGCATAATGAATGGAAACTTTTTTATTCAACGAATTGAAAAATGAAATTTTATCTGTATACACACATTGATCATTTAAGAAAAAATGAATCATTTTTGTGGGCCGTTAGCTCAGTTGGTAGAGCAATTCCCTTTTAAGGAATGGGTCGATGGTTCGAGTCCATCACGGCTCACCATTAATTGATTTAACTAATTTCAATTGGTGGGTAATTTATAATTACATCATTCATCTTTTCATTTAGATCTTTAATTCTATTTTTAGAAGATGGGTGTGTGCTCATAAATTCTGGAGGTTCTTTTCCTTTATTTAATTTTTTCATTCTTTCCCAAATTTTAACAGTTTCCCTTATGTCATAACCGGACAACGAAGAAAAAATCATACCTAAATAATCAGCTTCACTTTCTTGTTTTCTGCTAAATGGATTTAGTAATCCTAATTGAGTAATTAAACCAACTGTATTAATTCCTGTGGTCCTATTAATTTTTGAAAGCTTTCCTCCACTAAAAATTTCTATAAGTTGAGTTCCGGTATTTACAAGTGTAGCCCTAGAAGCCCTTTCAACAGAATGTTTAGCAACAGCATGAGCAATTTCGTGGCCCATTACTGCTGCCAAACCATTTGTATTTTTTGTTGCTTCTAAAATTCCAGTATATACAGCTATTTTACCCCCTGGCATACACCAGGCATTTCTAATTTTTTTATTATCAATTAAAATATATTCCCAGTCAAAATTTATCGTAGGATCTTTTACTCCAGCTTTATCAAAATATTTTGAAATAGAATTTTCCATTTTTTTTCCTATTTCTTTAATTTCATTAAGTGTTTTTAAATCATCACTCATTTTTTCTTTTTCTTTAATTTTTTCATATATCTTAGCTGCTTGAGCATTTAATTTAGCTTCTGAAACAATTTTTAATTGTTTTCTATCTGTTATTGGAGCGTTGGTACAAGAATGCAAAATAATAGATCCACAGCCACAGCCTATATAAGATAAGAATTTTCTTCTATTCATAATCATAAAATTTGATATTACTATCATAACATGAATCTTAATAATAAAATATTAATTGTATTGTTTATTATTTCAATTGCGTTTGTAATTTACGCTAGTTACAGATAATTGTATGACAAAAAAAAGT
>CACFCI010000019.1 GCA_902564785.1 uncultured Pelagibacteraceae bacterium
GAGGATTTAAATCTCCTATATAATTTTTATTAAATTCTATAGAATTTTTATCAGATATAATTTCTCCACTTAATACCTGAAATAATTCGCTTTGACCATTTCCCGATATTCCAGCAATTCCCAAACATTCACCTCGATTAACAGAAAAATTAATATCACTTAAATTTGTTTCAAAAGGATCCTCACTTATAAAGTTAAGATTTGTAATTTTTATTAATTGATCTGATGAAGTTTTTTCTTTTGCTTTCTTTATAGTTTTTAAGTTTTGACCTACCATTTTGTTAGCGAGTGACTCTATATTTTCATCCTTGATTTGGCTTACAGAAACTAACTTTCCTCTTCTCATTACAGCAACTTCATCACAAAGTTGCATAACTTCCTTTAATTTATGGGTTATATAAATAATTAAAATTCCTTCTTCTGAAAATTTTTTTAAAGATAAGAACAGTTCACTTGTTTCTTGTTCTGTTAATACAGATGTGGGTTCATCCATAATTAAAACTTTTGGGTTCCTTATTAGGCATCTTATGATTTCTACTTTCTGTTTTTGACCCGCTGATAAATTTAGAATAGGAATATTAAGATCAATTGAAAAATTGTATTTTTTCATAATTGAGTCTATTTTTTCTCTTAAACTTTCTCTTTTTTCATCTGAGTCTATTATTAAGTTTTCAAATACAGACAATGTTTCGAAAAGGTTAAAATGCTGAAATACCATTCCAATATCATTTTTTTTTGCATCTAATGGAGAATTAAGCTTAAGATTATTTTCATTTAAATAAATTTTTCCTTCGTCAGGAATGATGACTCCTGATAGAATTTTAACTAGTGTAGATTTTCCAGCTCCATTTTCTCCAAGAAGAGCATAAATTTTACCACTATTGAATTCAAGTGAAACATTGTCGTTTGCAACACAACCAGGATATATTTTAGTTACATTTGAAATTTTGAGGTTCGTATTCATTGCTTAATTTAATGGTATAGAATTTCCATCCTTATTTTTTTGATATTGATTTGATAAAATTATATATTTTTTTTTGATTTCATCTAATTGATTTAAAATTTTTTCCTTTTTTGAAGTAGGTAAATTTTCAATATGTAAGTTTATATTTTGACTTTTCCAGTAAGAATTTTCTTTATTATATTCTCCATCATTAATTTTAAATACTTCTTTGAGTATATTTAAATCGTGTGGAATATTAAATTCATCATTTGTGGCATTATACGGAAACAAATAATAAAAATTATCAAATCCAGAAAATGTGATTGCACTCAAACACATACTGCAGGGCTCATGTGAACTTAAGAACATGCAGTCTTTTTCTTTTGGTCTTGTATTTGTATCTAATTCATAAAATTTTTTAAGAGTATGCATTTCTCCATGCCACAATGGATTTTCTATTTCATTGTTTGTTTCTGCAACTACAAGAGATAAATCATCTTTTTTAATTATGGCTGCCCCAAATATTTTACTACCCTTGGAAACACCTTGTTCAGTTAACGGTAAAACTTCTTTTAAAAATATATTTAGTATCTTTTCTAGGGCTTTTTCATTCATATGCTTGAACCATCAAATAAAGAACACAATTGTTACTATAATTAAACTTAAAAGTAATAAGAAATAAATTATTTATACAACTTAAAAGTTAATAAATTGTGAAACAAAAAATGTTAATTTGAACTTATGTCAAAATTAAAATCAGCAATAAGTCTTGTAATTATATTATTTTTTTTTTCAGGGTGCCAAACTGTTAAAGATAAAACAGATGCTATTGTTGAAAAGGAAAATGAAAAATTAAGTAAATTTCTTGGAAAATCAGCTAGCGAACTTCAGATGGAGCTTGGAAAACCAGATGAAGACTTTAAAAATGCAAAAGGCAATTTTGAGTTTGTTTATAATAGCAAAAAATACCTTGTTCCATGTGAACGTAGGTTTGAAATAAATTCAGAAAATATAGTTGTGGGTTTTGTTTCAAACGGTTGCTTTTAAATTAATTGATTAAAGAAAGTAAATCTGCTCATTATAGGTTTTTTTTACTATCTAAAGTAGAGCTGTTCTAAATTAATCATTTTTTTTATATTAATTCATAGCCAATAATGTAACGTCTACTTAGTTAACGACGGAGGTTATATGGCTTCAAGAAAAACAAAAGCGGGCTCTACAAATAGTCCAGATAAAAAACTTCCATTAAATAAATCCATACCTTTAGGAATTCAGCATGTGCTAGCAATGTTTGCTGGCAATATAACGGTTCCTATAATTGTGGCTGGAGTTTTTGGTCAAACGCCTGAACAAAAAATATTTTTGATTCAAATGGCTTTGTTTGTAGCGGGAGTTGCAACAATTATCCAAACTGTAGGATATAAAGAAATTGGTGCAAGACTTCCTATTGTTCAAGGAACAAGTTTTGCGTTTATACCAATCATGCTACCTTTTAAAGCAGCAGGATTAGGTGCAGTATTTACAGCAGCTTTCATTGGAGGAATTTTTCAAATTTTTATTGGAAAAGTTTTAAAACCAATAAGACATCTATTCCCACCATTAGTCACTGGTATAGTTGTGTTAATGATTGGATTTAGTTTGCTTAAAGTTGGCTTTATGTATGCTGGTGGAGGTGGATGGCTAATGAATAATAAACCTGAAATCTTTGCAAATGCAAATCACTTAACAGTTGCCGCATCAGTGTTTATAGTTGCTATCTTTTTTAATCTTAGAGGCAAAGGGATGGCTTCTGCAGCTTCAATTTTAATTGGAATAGTGGCTGGCTTTATAGTAGCGGCAGCACTGGGAATGGTTAACTATGGCAAAATTGCATCTGCAGCATGGTTTGCAATTCCAACTCCACTTCAATATGGAATTGATTTTGTACCTGGTGCAATAATTCTTATGTTGTTTATGTCAGTTGTTACAACGATTGAAACTATTGGAGACATAAGTGCTACGACAATGGGTGGTGCTAAGCGTGAAGCAACAGATAAAGAAATATCAGGTGGAATTATGGCAGATGGTGTTGGTACCGCATTTGGTGCAATATTTAATGCAATGCCAAATACTTCTTATTCGCAAAATGCTGGACTAGTAGCCTTTACAGGTGTTGTCAGTAGACATGTTGGAACCATAGCTGGAATAGTTCTGGTTCTAATGGGACTATTTCCAAAATTAGGTGGAATAATTGCTGCAATGCCAGAGTCTGTGATTGGAGGAGCGGCAATCATTATGTTCGGAATGATTGTAGCTGCTGGAATAAAATTGATTTCAAGGGCAGAAATGGATCAAAGAAATTTATTAATCTTAGCTCTTTCTTTGTCTTTTGGAATTGGAATGTCATTGTTACCAGACTTTGTTAAAAATATTCCAGATTTTGGAATAAGTTTAAAACTGCTGTTAACAACTGGGCTAATACCTGCTGGATTATTGGCATTTTTTCTAAATGCTATTATGGCGAAGAAATAATTAATTTTAACTTGTGGGGATAAATCCCCACAAGCAAGGTTTAAGACTTATTTTATTTCAATTAGTTTCTTTTTTTTGTGTTCTGGAATTATTCTTTCACAGGAAATTGTCAAAAGACCGTCTTTAAGTTCAGCACCATTAACCTTTACATCATCAGCAATAGTGAATGATCTTGCAAATTGTCTTTGAGAAATTCCTTTGTGAATAATTTCTCCATTAACATTACTGTCTTCAGATTTATTAACTTGTTTAGTTCTAACTGTTAATAAATTATCTTCGAACTCAACCTCAACATCTTTTTTACTAAATCCAGCTAGTGCTACTTCGATAGCATAGTTATCATTATCAGTCTTTCGAATGTTATATGGGGGGTAATTTGACTGCATTGTCAAATTTCCATTACCTAGCATATTCTCAAATTGATCAAACATATCGTCAAAACCAATTGAAAAAGGTCTAAGTGAGTTAAATATAGATAGATCCTTACTTGTCATAATATCCTCCTTTTTAAGCAAGTTTATTTTAGTAAGCCCCATTAGGCGACTTACGAAATATATGTAGTAGTGAATTGATATATTTCAAGATCTCATTATAATTTTTATTGAATGAAAAAATTGTTAATTATTTTAACTATTATATTAATGCAGTCGGTATCATTTGCCGATGAGGAAATTATTAAATTAATAAATATTAAAATTCAAGAGCTTGGTGAATTTAAAGAACCATCTAAATACCCATCTGGAATGGAAGATCAGCTTATGAAAGGTTGCACTAGCTGGAAATGTATTACTGATAAAAGTGCAAAAAAAATGGGATTAATATTTAAAAGGACAGATAAATATAATCAAAAAAATCCAGGCAACCAAATCTATGGAATGGCTCATTTTGAAATTTTTTATCTTAATAAACTTAAACAAAGTGAAAGTGATTTAAAGAAATTCAAAGAATATTGGCCTGATAAGGTTCTAAAAGGAAAAACTATTGCTTCCCTAATTAAAACAAACGAAAGTAGAAAAACTATGAGATCGGCATTAGGAATTGATATAAATGCTACAACTGAGGAGGCTTTAGAAATTTATTGGACATTAGGAGATTTTTTACAAAGAGGGGCTGTTATCAAAAAAGGAAAAGTTGATAAATCATTAAAAAAACGTCAAAAAATTATTTCAGAATTTAAAGGCACTGTTGGTAAATTAAAAAGAAAAATAGAAAAACAAGATCTTGAAAAGATTATAGAATACTTAGAGAGTTAAAAATGAAAAGATTTTTAATTATAATTTTAATTTATTTTTCATATTTCAATTTTTCTGCTGGAAACGTTAATGAAACTTTAAATGAAAATTTAGAAAAAGAATTTGTGGAATACAAAAAAAATATTGCTGGAATAATTAAAAAAGTAGAAAATTTAAAATCTAATGATTTAAATGAAGTAAAAATAATAGATCAGAGTTTAAAAGAATTAAAAACTCTAGTTTCATTTGTCGAAGATAATCTGCTATTAGATAAAAAAGATAATCTATTGAATTCACTTATAGTAATTGACAAATATTTAGGAGACATCTCCAAGATTGTCCCTTCTGAATTCTCAAGGCAAACATCAAAAGAGGAGGATGAAAATATTGACGAAAAAACACTTGAAGTAATGATGAGTTTAAGTTCGTCAATGAAATCAAAAAAAACAAAGAAAAATTCAGAAGTTATAATTTCCATGAACAAGTTAGAAAAAAATGGTTTAAATGTTTATACAATTAATCAAAAGTTAATAGACTTAGAAGTTAGTAGCATTGGTTTAGATGAGATTAGTGCAGTTATAAATCCGCAAAATGCCGTTTTGAATGAAGATGAAAGAAAAGAAACAATTGATAATCTTAAAGAAGGTGGTGGAAAATCAAATGATGATTTAGTTAAAATTATAGATCCACCTATTAATCCAGATCCTCCAATTATTGAACCACCAACAGATCCAATAGTGCCGCCAATTAATCCAGACTTACCACCATATGTTGATTTGAAACCGAATAAAGATCGTCTAAAAGATTTTGCAACTGTTAGAACTTTACAACATTATGATTATAGTTGGGAAAGAAATGATTATAGAATTTCAGTTGGCCGACCTGTTGATGAAGCTTTGGAGGTACAAAAATCAGTTTATGATGAAGCTATAAAATTTGGATTTTCTAAAGATAAAGCAAATATGTTAGCAAAAAATGCATATTCTGCTTATTATGATATGTGGTTCCATGGATCAGAGATCGCCGAAGAGACAAGAGCTGCAGGTGGATCCTGGGCGGAGGCTGATAAAGCCCTAGAGAAATGGCTACTAGATCCATCTAATAAATATAACGAATGGGCTCTTAATTTTTATATACCTGGGGAAGGTGAAGAAGATGAGTATTTACCAAATCCTAAAGCGCTACAAGATTGGTTTTCAAAAATAGGAGACGGTCAAATAGATCCTTATGAGCTATCCGAAGACAGATTAGATAAAGAAGCAATGGCAAGAACCGTTAGTTATCTAACACAAGACTTTATGCCAGGCCAAGGAGAAGGAGAAGGCGACCCTTATGCTGAGGCGGATGAAGTGAATGAATTTGTTAGAAACTTAGCTTTAAATAAAGGATTTACAGATGAGCAAGCAAATATACTTGGTAGAAATGCGGCATCAACTTATTTGGACATTTGGTTAGATGGGACATATGTTATGGAAAAAGCACTAGCAGCAGGTCTTTCATATGCTGAGGCGGATCAGGCTGTTGAAAGATGGGCTGTTTCAGGCGAGCATGGCTATAAGGATTGGTTTAAAAGATGGGGAGAGGCTGATCCAGAAAAAGATTGGATGCCAGACGAAAATACATTTGGAGCTTATTTGGACAGTATAAAAGGAACCACTATAGAACTTAGAGATCCTTCTGACATTAGAAAAGATATTGAAGTAAGTATGAAAGTTTATGAGAATTTATCTTACAATACAGATACTCTTGAATGGGAAGGCGATGTATTTAGTGAAGCCGATAAAGTTTCCCAAGCATTTTATGATAGAGCGATTGAAATAGGATTAACCGAAGATCAAGCAAGAGCAATACAAATAAATAATAGAAACGCTTATATAGATACATGGATCGAAGGAACTTATGTTTATCAAGAAAAAATTTACGAAGGCTATTCTTCTGAAGAAGCAGATCAATATGTAGACAGCTGGTTCAATCAAAGTAGATACAATGATTATTGGACAAATAATGAAAATAATTGGAACATAGAAATAATCGAAGATGATGAGGGAAATATAAAAATTGTTGTAAGACCACTTACTTTAGAGGAAAAAATCCAAATGAAAGAACAAAATAATTTAGATAAAAAATTAAAAGAAGATTTAAAAGTATCTGGACAGGTAGAAAAACAAGTTATTTTAAAAGATGAGGTTGGAATTTCAGCTGAAGCATTAGCTGATGCAGGAATTTCTAAAGAAGATTTTGATGAATTCAAAGATGCTGTTGCGATAGGTAATACAATATCAATTATAGGTGGAGAGCTTAAACAATTAAATATATTTGGTGAAGTTATGGCTGACCCCGAAATTTTATCTGCTGTTCAGGAAGCTGCCAGAGATGCAGCCGCAGAAGCTGGACAAGCACTCGCTGCGGCAAACGAAGCTGCAGCTGGTGGAGCTGACCCAGGTGCTCCAACAATACCTGACCAAGCAGCTGGAAATTGTGACCCTGGTCCAAATGATGACCAATGTTAAATTTTTTTAGATATTTTTAAGGCAAATGCATAGTCTAGTGCTACTTCTTCGATAGCACTATCTCTTCCAGTTTTACCACCATGACCAGCATTCATTTCTGTTTTTAATAAAAGTAAATTATTATCAGTTTTATAATCTCTAAGTTTTGCTGTGAATTTTGTAGGTTCATCAAATAAAACCCTATTATCACTTAAACTGGTTGTAATAAAAATATGTGGATAATCCATTTTCTGAATATTGTGGTAGGGTGCATATGAAAATATGTAATCGAAGTGTTCTTGGTTATCCTTTGCATTTCCAAACTCATCGAATTCTCCAACAGTTAGGGGCAGAGAATGATCTAAGTTTGTCGTTAAAGAATCCACAAAAGGTACGGCCATGATGATTCCTAAAAATAATTCAGGAGATTGATTAACTACTGCGCCCATTAATAAACCTCCAGCCGATCCACCCATTCCAATAATATTTCCTTTTGAAGTATAATTTTTTTCAATCAAATATTTTGCTGCGTGAATATAATCTTCAAAAGTATTTTTTTTATTTGTAAGCTTACCTTCTTTCCACCATTTCATACCTTTTTCCATACCGCCTCTAATATGTGCAGTGGCCCAGATTATATCTCTATTAATAAGACTTAATCTTGTAGAAGAAAAACTTGGTGACATAGAATTTCCATAAGATCCATATCCATATAATAATAAATTCGCTGAGCCATCAATTTTAGTATTTTTATGTCTAGTAATTGTTAAAGGAACCATTCTTCCATCGTGTGATTTAAATTCTACTCTCTCAACAATGTATTCATCTTTGTTATGTCCAGACGGAATTTCTTGTTCTTTGACAAGTTCTTTTGATTTGCTACCTAAATTATATCTATAAACTCTTGAAGGTGTTTTGGGTGATGAGTATCCTAAATAAATCTCATCTGTATTTCTATTTTTTTGAGTTAAATTTACACCTGGAACATAAACTTTCTCGTCAGAAAAAATTAATTCTTCTTCTATATTTGTAGAAATATTTTTTACAAACAATTTATCTAGTGCGTTTGAAGTTTCACCTCTAATTATCCAATCTTTAAGAAATGTAAGTCCCCCTATAAGAACCTCATCTTTTGCTGGTATGAATGTCTTCCAATTTTGTTTTTCTAGATCGTCACAAACATCAATTTTAAAGTCTTCAGCATTTTTATTTGTGTGATTATAAAATTTACCATCCCATGAATTTATAGAATAAAGAACCCCTCTTTCTCTTTTAATAGTTAATTTAGGATTTGGCTTTTCATCTCTGGTACTAAAATAATATTGTTCAGATGTATTATGATCAGAAGTATTAATAAAATAATATTTTTCATCTGAACTTATTCCAATACCTACTGTAAAGGCTTCACTTTTTTCTTCAAAGATTAATTCATCTTCACCATTAAAATTTCCAATTTCATGTCTATAAATTTTCCTTGCTCTATGATTTTCATCTAGTTTTGAATAAAAGATATATTTATCGTCTAAACTAAATGTAATTCCCCCGGACGTTTCCGTAATTTCTTTAGAGATTATTTTGTTAGTTTTTATATCTCTTAAATAGATCGTATAATATTCAGAACCTTTAATATCTAATGAGTAACCAAGATATTTGTCATTGTTACTTACTTCTAAATCTCCAACTCCAAAGTATTCTGTTTTAAGTTTTTCTTTTTCTTTATCTCCATTCCATATTTCTTCTATATCTTCCGAATCAATTTTTTTTCTAAGTTTAATTGAATAATTCCCTTCTGTTGTGGTTTTTGTCCAGTATTCATATGTATGATCTTTATAAGGTAAAGACTCATCGTCTAATTTTATTCTACCTTTAATTTCATCAAATAATTTTTTTTGAATTTTTTTTGTATCCTTTAAATGATGGTCTGTGTAAGTGTTTTCTTCCTCTAAATATTTTTTAACTTCAGGGTCCAATTTTGATTTATCTTTAAGTACTTCCAAAATATTTTTCTGGTGTATCCAGCTATAATTATCTTCCCACTCAATATTGTGACAAGATTTTATCTCTGGTTTTTTTTTAAGATATGGTACTTTCATTTTTAATAGGAAATATATGAATTTTATAATTTATACACTTATAATTTTAATCATTTTATATTTTTTATTGAAATGGTGGTCAAATTTATCACCAAAAAAAATGTCAAAAAGTGTCAGGATAATAACAATATTGCTATTAGCAGTTCTCGCAGTTTTATTTGCAGTTGGTGGAAAATTTTTACTAACATTACCTTTAACACTTGCTAGTCTTGCTTTAGTTAAGCTTAAAGGACTGTCCTTAATTCAATTGGTTTCACTTTATCGACTTATTCAAACTTTAAGAAATGCGGGTAGATTTTCATTTAATCAGAATCAAAATAACAATTCGTCAAGCTTATCTCTCTCTGAGGCATATAAAATTTTAAATTTAGATATTAATAAAAAACCAACCAAAGAAATAGTTAATCGAGCTTATCAAAAAATACAAAAAAAAATTCATCCAGATATATCTCCTGAAACTTCAAGATTGTCAGCAATTGTTAATGAGGCAAAGGAGATAGTGCTGAAAGATATCTCTTAGTCTAATAAAGAAATAAATTTTTCAAAAATCTTATCTGGATTAATTCTATCTTTTCCAGAAGTTCTGTGACTAACGGTTTTTTCTCCATCGGGGATTATTGGATACATTTTTGAACTATAAGAACCATAGATTAAAGGTGTGTCTGCCATAAGAGTAATTGTTTTAATTCCTAGTGCAGATGATAAATGACTGAAACTTGTATCGTTACATACTGATATATTGCAATTTTTAATTATTGGTAAAATTTCAGATATCGAAAAATTATCTAGCGTTACACATTTATCTTTAAAATTTGAGTTTAATATTTCATTTAAAATTTCTTGTTCATTTTGATTTTTTCCTGTAGCTAAGTAAAATTTACAATTTTTAATTTCATTTATTTTTTTAATAAATGATAAAAAGGTTTTTGCAGGTATTCTTTTTGTTGGTCCAGAACCTCCTATTGCAAGTAAAATGTTGAGCTTTTCATTAGACATATTGAATTTTACATTAGTGTTTTTAATTAACTCTTCATTAATTTGAATTTCTGGGTTATCCTCAACGATTACCCCCAAACTATTTTTTATTAATTTTTTTGCAGGATCAATAATGTCTTGGTTTTTTTTTTCAAAAAGTGGATATTGATATATTTTTTTAATACCAGCTAATCTTGAAACTAAATTAAATCTTAATGATGAATTAAATATAAAAACTTTATCAAATTTATAATCCTTTAAATCTTTAGCTAATTTTAGAGCTCCAATTATTCCATCATGTCTGCTATTTGTTTTACTTCCTCTTTCTAAAAAAATTATTTTATCTATATAATTTGTTTGGTCTAAATATTGGTCAGCCTTAGAATTTTCTTTTACTAGTATACTTACGGGTATATTAAATTTTTCTGAAATCGCCTTAATATAGGGTAGATAAATAACTGTGTCTCCAATACCCATTCTGTTTTGAATTGCCAATATTTTCATAGTTAATTTATAAACTTTACTAATTAATATTTTTATATAAATTTTTATTATGAGTAAAATTAAAGGCATTTATGCGGCCTCAATGTCGATCTTAAATGATGATTTGACGCTTGATATTAAAAAAACCATTCTGCACGCAGAAATGGTCATTGATAATGGTTGTCATGGAGTAGCTATATTTGGAAGCACAGGACAAGCTCAACTTATTCCTGTCTATGAAAAAATTAATTTATTAAATCATTTGACCTCAAGTAAACATAAAGAAAAGTATATTGTTGGAACAGGATTAAATTCTTTGGGTGAAACAATTAATTTGATGAGAGTTTCTAAATCTTTGGGATTTAATAGATTCCTAATTATGCCGCCTGCGTATTATAAATATGGAGATAAAGAAGTAATAGAATTTTATAGCAAAATAGTAGAAGCAATTTCTGATTGTGAAATAGTACTATATAACTTTGAAAAACTATGTGGGTATAAGTTTAGTATTGAATGTGTTGAAGAGTTAGTAAAAAAATATCCAAAAAATATTGTTGGAGTAAAAGATAGTTCTTACAATCTTTTTGAAAATCTAAAAATTGATAATTTTTCAGTTTTACCAGGCTCAGAGTCTAAATTATTTAAAGGACTTCAATTAGGGTGTTCAGGGATTATTACTGCTACATGTAATGCAACTTCTGCATTAGCCAGAAAAGTATATGATGATTTTATTGATGGTAATGACCAAACGGTAAACCAAAATCTTTGTGATGTAAGAGCTGAATTTGAAAAATATAATTTAATTTCAGGGCTACATACTTACTTTAGTAAAGGAGAAATATACTATAAAAATCTTTTACCGCCAATTAGCATTTTAAATTCTAAAGATGAAAAAGATTTAATTAATAATTTAGAGAAATTAAATTTCTCATTAAAAAAAATTAAGGCTGCTTAATATGCAACTGGCAAGATTTTTAAACAACGTTTTTAAAAAAGATGGATTTATATTAGTTGATGCTAATTCAAAAAGTTACATTATTGGAAATCCAAAAAGTGAAAACCCAATAAAAGTAAAAATATTAAATAAAAATCTTCATTATAAGTTGCTAATTCATCCAGATTTATATTTTGGTGAAGCTTATACTGATGGTGAAATAATTATCGAAAATGGAACACTAACTGATTTTTTAGATCTTTCTTTAATGAATTTTGGAAGAGGAGAATTAAATTTTTTTAGCTATTTAATTAATAGATTAAGAGGTTCTTATAGATATTTAACTAATTTTAATTTTATAAAAAAATCTAAAATGAATGTTTCACACCATTATGATATTTCAGATGATCTTTATGACTTATTTTTAGATCCTAAAAGACAATATTCATGTGCATATTTTAAAAATGAAACAGACTCATTAGAAACTGCACAAAATAATAAAATTCAACATATAATAAAAAAATTAAATATAAAGCCAAACCAAAAAGTTTTAGATATAGGATGTGGATGGGGTTCTCTGGCTGTAGATATAGCAAAAAGTGCGAATTGCGAAGTAACAGGTATCACACTTTCAGAAAATCAATTCAATTACTGCAATAAAAAAGCAAAAGAACTTAATTTAGAAAATCAATTAAACTTTAAATTAATGGATTATAGAGAGCTTAACGAAAAATTTGATAGAATAGTAAGTGTTGGAATGTTTGAGCATGTAGGTAGAAAATTTTATAGGAAATTTTTTTCACAAGTTGAAAAACTTCTAAAGGATGATGGGGTATCTTTAATTCACACTATTGGATCAGTAAATCCACCAAGGGATCCACATCCATGGATTACAAAGTATATTTTTCCAGGCGGTTATACTCCAAGTTTAAGTGAAGTAACAACGCCAATAGAAAAAGCAAGCTTAATTGTTGCAGATATTGAAGTTTTGAGGATGCATTACTCACATACATTAAGACATTGGAAAGAAAATTGTATTCGAAATAAAGGCAAAATAATTGAAATGTTTGATGAAAGGTTCTTTAGAATGTGGGAATTCTATCTTGCTGGTTGCGAGATGGCATTTAAATGGGGCGATCAAGTTGTATATCAATTTCAATTAACAAAAAATTATTCTTCTACACCTGTTACAAGAGACTATATTTATCAATAAATAATTGATAGAAATTAATTTCCGTAAAATGAAAAAAAAGAAAAAAAAATTAAAAAAAATTTCTAAAAATCAAAGTAAAACTAAAATTAAAAAAAAAAAAACACCAAAAAAATTAAATAAAAATAAGGTTAAAAGTAAAATTGTAAAAAGAATTAATAATCGAAAAAAAAAAATAAATAAAAAACTAAAAAAACCAATAAAAATTTCAAGAAAAATTAAATCTATTAAACCAAAAAAAAAAGATTTTTTGTTAAAGTTAGTAAACTTTCAAAATTCACTAAAGCCTGAATTTAATTTAAGATTTAATTTTGGTATTGAAAAATCTATTCAAACGTTTTTTGATAAAATAGCAGATACAATTTCTCAATATAAAATTTTAAAAAAAGATGAAGCAAGAAGAATAAAATTGCAAAGACAAGAAGACGAGAGATTAAAAAAAATTCAAATTGAAAAAGAGAAACAGAAAGAAGCAGAATTAAAAGTTAAAATAAAAGAACAAACTTTAAAAGAGGAAATTAGATTAGAAAAACAAAGAACTAAGGAAATAAAATTATTTTTGAGAAAAGAGCAGGCTCTTTTAAGAATTGAACAAGCAGAAAAACAAAAAAGGTTTTTACAACAATTAAAGTTAGATAAACAAATTGAAAAATTTAGAGTTAGAGAGGTTAAAGAGTTAGAAAAATTAGAAAAAATTTCTCTTAGGGAAAAAAGAGAAGATTACACCAGTTTACAAGAAAGAATTGAAAAATTAAAAGAAAAATATCGAATTATAAGAGATCAAAAAATTAGAGAGAGAGTAGAGGCTTTAGGTGTAAATATTCAAGGTAATGAGGATAGAGAAACACTTTTACAAAAAGAAAAAGAATATACTTTAGCTAGACAAAAAATTGAATTTGCGCTTGAAAGTTTTTATAGGAGCGCTAGCAGTTTAGTTTTTCAATTAAACAAAAGACATATAACAAGACATATGTCTATCTTAAGATGTATTGATAGACGTTTTGAAACTGGAGAAATATTTGTTAAATGGGATGAAGCTACAGATGATGAGTGGCTTTTATTAATTTATATAAAAAATAATTCTCCAGATGAAGGAATAGTTATTGAGGACAAAACTAATTCCGAGAAAAATATTTCCCATGATTTTAAAAACAACGAAATATTTAAGGCTTCAGATATTATGGTAGATACACTTACTCAATTAATAGCAAGAAAAAGAGCTAAAAATATTAATTAAATTATCTTTTATAATTAAGTATTATTATTCATGCTTTATGGAACAATTGTAATGGCAATTTTATATATTATTTTAAAATATATCCTAAACTGGATAAGATATTTTAATAGTTTAGACTCAAGATTAGGACAATCTACATGGAGGTGGAGTTATGATTACCCTGTAGTTGGTGAGAGGGATGTATCTGATTTAGATGATAAAAATTTTGTAAGATTAAGAAGAAAAAGAAATGGAATTATATCTTTAATGTATTCAGTTGTATTAATAATGTTTATTTTATTTATGTCTTTGTTAAGTAAGTTTTTAATATTTTTTCTTTATTAGTTTTTAAGTTGTTTTTTATTTTTTAAATATAAAAAAAATGCAATCACTTCATACCCATATTTAAAGATTGTGAAAATTATTGGTAGTTTAAAAAAATTATATAAAAATTTATATTTTGGAATTTTTTTCCAAACATAAAGAAATGCTTCTGCGCCCTGAATAATTTCACCTTCCTCCTCAACATGTAGTCTTCTTAATAATTCTTTATCATTTTTTGAAGTTGCTTTTTCAGCATCAGAATTATTTGTTATATCTATCCAGTCAATATTTTTTATATTTTCTTTTTTATATAAGTTAATTTCTGATCTACAAATTTTACAGGAATTGTTAAAATATACTTTCATATAATAATTATTAACTTTTAGTAATAATTTGTACATGCGTAAAATGATCAGTTGAAAATTATTAACAAATCACTATCTAAGGTTAATGAGCAACTTTTTTAATAAATCTGATTTAACAAGGCAAGACGCTGACAAAATAGTATCTGAAACATTAAAAAATTGTGATGATGGTGAGCTTTATTTAGAAGAGTCTAAATCAGAGTCAATTTTGTTAGATGATAATAAAATTAAAAGCTCAAACTACAGCTCTGATTTAGGATTTGGTTTTAGAGCTATTTCAAACGAGGTTATTGCTTATTCGTATTCAAATGAAATATCAAAAGAGTCACTAAATAATTCTTCAGAAAATCTTAAATCAACATTAAAATCAATTAAAGGCACATATAATCATGAAATTCCAAAATCTAATAAAAAATTTTATGAAGATATTAATCCAATAGAACAAAAAACTTTAGATTCCAAATTAGAAGTTTTAAATAAAGTAAATAATTTTTTAAGAAATAAAGATGGATCTGTAAAACAGGTGACTGCTAGTTTTGCTGGTGAGCAAAAATCAATTGAGATTATTCGATCAGGTGGAGAGGTACTGACTGATGTACGTCCATTAATTAGATTTAACGTATCTGTGATGTTGGAAAAAAATGGAAGAAAAGAAACAGGTGTATATGGCATTGGTGGCAGAAAATCTTATGATGATTATTTAAAAAATGATAATTGGAAAAATGTTTGTGAAGAAGCGTTTAGAATTGCATCAGTAAATTTAGAAAGCAAACCAGCACCTGCTGGGGAAATGAAAGTGGTTTTAGGTCCAGGATGGCCAGCTATACTAATTCATGAAGCAATTGGTCATGGTCTCGAAGGAGATTTTAATAGGAAAAAAACATCGGCTTTTCATAATTTAATGGGTCAAAAAGTTGCAAGTGAGGGTGTTACAATTGTTGATGATGGCACGATAGATAATAGAAGAGGAAGTTTAACAATTGATGATGAGGGAACGCCAACTGAGAGAACAGTTTTAATTGAAAATGGTATTCTTAAAAATTTTATGCAAGACAGACATAATGCAAGATTAATGAAAACAAGATCAACTGGATCTGGAAGAAGAGAAAATTATAGACATATTGTTTTACCAAGAATGAGAAACACGATGATGTTAAGTGGTAATCAAACTCAAGATGAAATGATTAAATCTGTTGATAAAGGAATTTTTGCTGTAAGCTTTGGAGGAGGACAGGTAGATATTACTTCTGGAAAATTTGTATTTAATTGCACCGAGGCATACGAAATAAATAATGGAAAAATTGGATCGCCAATTAAAGGAGCAACATTAATTGGTGATGGGCCATCAATACTTAAAGAAGTATCGATGGTAGGAAATGATATGATGTTGGATCCAGGTATAGGAACTTGCGGAAAAGCTGGACAAGGAGTTCCTGTAGGAGTAGCTCAACCTTCAATTTTGATTGATAAAATGACAGTTGGTGGAACAAAACTATAAACTATGGTTAAAGATCAAGAATTTTTAAAATCAAAGGCTTCTTATTGTTTAGATTTAGCAAAAAAAATGGGAGCAACAGATGCAAGTGTTAAAGTTGGTCACTCAATTTCAGAAACTGTTAATTTTAGAAATAAATTATTAGAGGCCTCAGATAGATCCGATGGACTTGGATTAAACATAGAAACATATTTAGGTAAAAGAAGATCTTCAATTTCATCATCAAATTTGTTAGATGAAAATATAAAAACTTTAATTGAAAAATGTTTTGAAACTACAAAAATTACACCAGAAGATGAATTTAATTCTTTGCCTAATAAGAATTTATTAGCTAAACAAATTAGTAACCTGAATTTGTATGATGAGACAAGATTTGAAAATGAAAAAAAAATAAAATATTTAAAAGATTTAGAAGAATCTGCCTCATCAAATAATCAAATTATTAATACAGAGTCTAGCTTCACAGAAAATAAGTCTAATTTTATTCTTGCTAATAGTGATGGTTTTTGTGAAGGTTATAAAACTTCTTCTTTTACTGCTTCTTGTGTAACAGTTGCAAAAGATGAAGGCAGTATGGAAAGAGACTATGAATTTTCTAGCAAACGTCATTTGTCTGATATTAAAGAAGCAACAGATCTTGGAAATAAAGCTGCTACGCAAACTATTAGAAAATTGAAACCTAACAAAATTGGAAGTGAAAAAATTAGCATAATTTTTGATAAAAGAATTTCAAAAGGAATGTTAAATGTTTTTGCAAGTGCAATATCTGCTTCTGCAGTTGCTAGAGGTACCTCGTTTTTAAAGGATAAAATTGATCAACAAGTTTTTACCAAATCAATAAATATAATTGACAAACCTGACATAATTAAAGGAATGGGTTCTCAAAATTTCGACTCAGAGGGTGTAAATTCAAATACATTACAACTTATAGAAAATGGAATACTTAAAAATTATCTTGTAGACACATACAACGGAAAAAAATTAAATTTACAATCAAATGGAAGAAGTGGTGGAACTACCAATCTATATTTTGAAAACGGAAATATAAGCTACGAAGATCTTATAAAAAAAAACTCAAGAATTCTTTATATTACTGAAACTATTGGTCATGGATCTAACCTTGTAACAGGAGATTATTCAGTAGGCGCTACTGGTTTTTTGGTTGAAGATGGAGAATTTAAATATCCTGTTAATGAAATAACAATTGCTGGTAATTTTAAGGATATGTTTAAAAATATAATTTTAGCTAATGATTTAGAGTTCGAATATTCGGTTAATTCACCAACTATGATGATAGAAGGAATGACCGTTGCAGGAAAATGAGCAGTTATTGTGTCATCGGCTCAGGAATTTCAGGAGCAACAATAGCCAATCTATTAAGTAAAAAAAATTCTGTACATGTATATGATAAAGCCAGAGGTCCAGGTGGCAGATCTTCGTTTAAAAGATTCAATAAGTCAAAAGGATTTGATCACGGAGCACAATATATTTCTCCAAAATCAATTAAATTTAAAAAATTTATTGAAAAATTGTGTAAAAAAAAAATTCTAAAAAGATGGACTGGCAAACATTTATATTTAAATAAAATTAAAAAAGAAAATAAAAATCATATCAAAATAATTGGTTGCAAAGGCAATAATGATATTACCAAACATTTAATTAAGAATATAAAATGTAATTTTCAAAGTGAGTTAGAGAAGATTAAATTTGTAAACAAAAAATGGAAACTAGATTTTAAGAACAACCAAACAAAATATTATGATAAATTAATATTAACTTGCCCATTTCCTCAACTAAAAAAAATATCAAAAAGTTTCATAAAGGATCCATTCATAAAACAAAAAGTTAAAATGGATGCAAATGTTACAGTTATGATTGAAATTAAAAAAACAAATAAAAATGTATCAAGTTATTTATTTAACGATAAAATTTTAGGATGGGCTGCAAAAGAAAATAGTAAAAAAAGATTCAAAAGTATTAATGATTTATGGACTTTACAAAGTACAAGTTTATGGGCAAATAAAAAAATAAATAAAAATAAAGAAAATAAAGAAACAAATTCAAAGATTTTGATTGATCAATTTTTTAAACTTACAGGAATAAAAAAAACAAAAATATTAACCACCATAAACCATGGCTGGAAATATTCTTCAAATTCTAGGCCCTTAAAAGTAAAAAGTTATTGGAATACTAAATTAAACTTAGGTGTGTGTGCAGATTGGTTTGTGGGACCTAAAGTGGAGGCTGGATGGATAAGTGCAAATGATCTTTATAAAAAAATAGATAAATAATTTTATTCAAGATTTTTTAAACGATATTCCCAATCTCCCATTCTTTTATATGTAACTTTGACAATAACTGAAGTTTTTTTATCAAGCCAAATATCAAAGTTTAGCTTTTTATCTTCAGGAAGAGTCATATCTTTAGATGTAAGTTTGAAATGATCTGTTTCGTATTTTTTGCCATTAATTGAAATATTTTCCTTGCCAATAAAAGTAACTATTTGTTCTTTTATACTTCCAGAAATAGGACTTATTTGGCTTTCCGCTTGTAAAATTTTGTGACTCCACCAATTTCCAATAATATTTTTTACAGAAGCTTCCCCTGAATATGAAGATCCTTTAATGTCAAACTTTTTATTTTTTTTATCCAATTTTAAGTTTACAAATTTTTCTTTTTTATTTTGAAGTGTTTTTGAGTTAAAAGAAATTAAATTATCTTTTAAATAAATTTCTTCCCCATATCCCTCTACTTTGAATATTGTTGCAGATAGTAATTTTACCTCAAATTTATATTGATTTTTTACTGTCGTTTTTTCACCATCTTTTTTAAAAAAATAATTGTTATAACCGATTACTTTATCATTTCTCAAGATCTCCATTTCTATTTTGTCAAATTTGTTATAATGACCTATATGAGCCATAGATATTGATGAGAAAAATAATGTAAGCAAAATAATTACAAACTTTTTCATTTGCTGGTTACAATATTAGAATTTTTAATTAATAGATATAGCTTATTACAAGTATGTTTTTAAAAATAAAAAAAATTCCGAAAGTAAAATGGAGCTCAGAAAAACCTTTTAATTTTAAGCCAAAGTTTTCTACATTTTTTTTCTTAAGTTTTGGTTTGTCTCTATTTGGATTAGGTGAAGGATTGTTAATTGTTTCATTCACTGGGGCCTCTCCTTGGAGTGTTTTAGCCCAAGGTATTTCCTTAAATGTTAATTTAAGTATTGGAACTATCACATTATTAATAAGTGTTGCTGTTTTAATTTTATGGATACCTCTTGGGCAAAAACCAGGAATGGGTACTATATTTAATGCTCTGATAATTGCAATTATGATTGATCTTTGTATCAAGTATGTTCCAACACCATCAAATTATATTCATCAATTATTATTAGCTGTAATTTCTGTTATAATGGTTGGAATAGGTGGGGGGGATTTATTTAGTATCAAATTTAGGAGCCGGTCCTAGAGATGGACTAATGATAGGTTTACAGAAATTAACTAATTTTCCTATAGCTGTTGTAAGAGCAACATTAGAAATTTCGGTTGTTAGTATTGGATGGTATTTAGGAGGAACAGTAGGGATTGGAACATTATTGTTTGCATTTGGTATAGGGCCATGCGTTGCGTTAGGACTTTATTTAGTTGATAAAACCTTTAATTAGGCTGCAGCTGTAGCTTTTTCGCTTTTTTTTCTTTCGTGTGGATCAAGAATTGCTTTTCTCAATCTACAAGAGTCTGGAGTTATCTCTAAAGCTTCATCTGTATTAAGCATACTTAATTGTTCAGCAATAGACATTGTTCTGACGGGTGTGAGCACAACATTTTCATCAGTACCTTGAGTTCTCATATTTGTTAACTTTTTACCTTTCATAACATTGATTATCATGTCACCTGGTTTAGGTGAAAGACCAACTATCATTCCAGGATAAACAGCATCATTATGAGTTACAAACATTTCTCCTCTTGCTTGTAGGTTAAATATAGCGAATGCAACTGCTTTTCCTTGTTCCATAGAGATTAATGCTCCATTTCTTCTACCTTCCATTTCTCCTTCAAAAGCACCATAGCTATGGAATATTCTATTTATCACTCCATTGCCTTTTGTAAGCGTAAGAAATCTACTTGTGTAGCCCATTAACCCTCTAGTAGGTGCATGAAAAATTAATCTTTTTTTATTGGCTCCAGTATCTTTTAATTCTATAAGTTTACCTTTTCTTCTGTTCATTGAATCTATTACTTTTGAAGAATGTTCTTCATCAATGTCCATAGTAATTTCTTCAATTGGCTCAAGTTTATTTCCACTTTCGTCAGTTTTATATAATACTTTTGGAGGACTAACTGTCATTTCAAAACCTTCTCTTCTCATTTGAGTTAAAAGAATTTCCAACATCAGCTCACCTCTACCACTTACTACAAAAGAGTCTTTTCCCTCGTTTTCAGAAAATGTAATTCCAACGTTATTTTGAGCTTCTTGAACTAATCTGTGTCTTATTTGCGTACTTGTTAGTTTTTTACCTTCAGTTCCAGCTAAAGGGGATGTATTTACAGTAATTGTAATTGACATTGTAGGAGGATCTATCGGGGTAGCAGAGATAGGCTCATTAACCTCTAAGTCACATATGGTATCAGCAACATTTGCTTGTTCTAACCCAGCAACAACTACAATGTCTCCAGCTTCGCCAACTTCTATTGGTACTTTTTTTAGTTCCTTCATATCTAAAAATTTTAGTCAATTTTCCTTCATCAACTTTTTCACCATTTAAGTTAATTGCTTTTATAGATTGATTAGCCTTTGCAGTACCTTGTGTAATTCTACCAACCAAACTTCTACCTAAAAAACTATCTGCATAAAGTAGTGTTGATAACATTGCAAAAGGCTTAGTTTTGTCGAGTTGCGCAGGTTTAACATGATCAATAATTAAATTTAACAAAGCGTTTAAATTTTCTCTTGGACCATCAACTTCATAATCTGCCCAACCTGATCTTCCACTTGCATATAAAACTGGAAAATCTAATTGTTCCTCATTTGCATCTAAGCTTACAAACAAATCAAATGTTTCATCTAAAACTTCATTAGCTCTTTGATCAGTTTTATCTAATTTGTTAATAACAACAATTGGTTTTAATCCTTGTTTAAGAGCTTTAGATAATACAAATTTTGTTTGAGGCATGACACCTTCTACTGAATCAATTAATAACAAAGCTCCATCTGCCATGCTTAAAACTCTCTCAACTTCAGCAGCAAAATCTCTGTGACCAGGTGTATCGATTATATTTATTCTTGAATTATTCCAATTAATTGCAGCAGGTTTTGCTAAAATTGTAATTCCTCTTTCTTTTTCAAGCTCACCTGAATCCATTAATCTTTCATCAAGAACTTCATTTTCTCTAAATGAACCACTTTGTTTCATTAAATTGTCAATTAAAGTAGTTTTACCATGATCAACATGGGCTATGATTGTAATGTTTCTAATATTGTTACTCATAAATTCTGGCTCTTATACATATTTAAAGAAATATTAAAACTTAAAAAAACTCATAACTGGCATGAATAATTCTCAAAATTTAAGATTTTTTAGTCTTTTTTTGCTTATCTTTTTTAAATTTTCTTTTTTCTTTTAAGCTCAATCTTGGTTTTTTTTTAAGACTAGAATCTTTAAAAGATTTTCCACTGTATCTCTTTGACATAATTAACTTTTATATAAAAAAAGAAAAAAAACCCAAAATA
Organism: uncultured Pelagibacteraceae bacterium; assembly: GCA_902564785.1. Taxonomy (GTDB): domain Bacteria; phylum Pseudomonadota; class Alphaproteobacteria; order Pelagibacterales; family Pelagibacteraceae; genus Pelagibacter. The sequence goes on from CACFCI010000019.1 coordinate 22,013, forward strand.
TGAAATGAGGCAAACCAAAAAGTTTGTCATTTAATTACTGTAGATCTTTTAGTAAGTTATCAGTAAATTCAATTTGAGTTATTTTCCAAGTTAAACCCTTTCTATTAAAAAATATTGGTAACTTTTGTTCTTCATTCTCATAAGTAACATAAAAAGAACTTAAACCATTAAAGTCCATTATAGTAAATCCACCTAACAAAGTTAAAAATGTAGGTTTGGGTATTTCATCTTTCTTCAGACTTTTCTCTATTAATAAACTTAACCCTTCTGGATTAAGATAACTATCAACCATAGTTTCTACGATTTTTCCTGCTAGACCACTTAACAATATTCCGAGTTCTCCTAGATCTTTAAGTTCATCACTTTTTTGGGTTTCTTTGAGTATTTCTATATTAATATAATTTTTAAAGTTTTCTCTCAATTCATCCCATTCTACATATTTTTTGATTAGTTTTTTATCATTGTAATAAATTCCTTTGTGTATTTGATGAAATGAAT
>CACFCI010000020.1 GCA_902564785.1 uncultured Pelagibacteraceae bacterium
TAGTAACAAATTTTTGAGCATTTTTTCCAAACTCCAAATATTTTTTATCTTCTAACATTTTATTAATTGCTGAATAAACTTCATCAAGACTATTACCATCACATATTAAACCAGTTTTTTCATGATCAATTGCATCTGCTGCACCACCATCTTTTCCACCAATAGAAGGAACTCCATGTTGTCCAGCTTCTGCATAAACAATACCGAAGCCTTCAACAGATTTATCGTGAATAATTGAAGGCATTATAAATATATTTGATTTTGAAACTAATGCATTTTTTAAATCATTACTTATATCTTTGAAAAACATAACCTGGCCTTCTAAGTCAAGTTCCTTTACAAGTTTCTTGATATTTTCCTCTTCATCTCCGTAACCAACACAAATATAAACAATATCTGGGTATATTTGTTTAAGATTTCTTAAAGCCATTACAACTTTTTCATGGTTCTTTCTTTTATCAAATCTAGAAACTGTAATTAATCTTGGAGTTTTAACCTTTAGTAAGCTTTCAATTTTTTTTAAAGATTTATCATTTAATTCTTTAGCTGGATTAATTCCAGGATTTATAATAACAATTTTGTTTTCATTTGCACCGATTTCTAATGCTAGATTTTTTGTATATTTTGAATTAGCAATTATTTTTTCTGCATTATTTAAAACTTTTAATATACGTTGATTAATTCTAGAACCTTTTAAGTGGTTGATGTCTTTACCATGAATGAAACAATATTTTTTTTTATTATTTTTTAGATGTTCTAAGCTTTTCCAATGATCAGCAATAATCCCATCTATTATATTGTTTTTGGTAAATTCATCTATTAGGTTTGCTTTTCTATATTTTCTTAATAATTTTGGTCCGCCAATTCTTTCTATAGAAAAAGATGCTTTTTCATCAAAAGTTTCATGTCCATCAATATAATCAGCAAATACTTTGATCATGTAATTTTTAGATAATTCATTTGAAAAACCCCATAAATGATTTTGCATTCCTCCTAGCTCAGGTGGGAATGACCTAGTTACAATTAGATACATTAATCATACTTCCATTTAATACCACAGCCTGCACTGGGTATTTGATCTTCAGGACCTTTTCCAGTATCAGCTATTTGTCTCATTGCTGTTAGCAGATCACTTTCTCCTTCTTTAACTGGAATAAACTTTTTAAGTTCTCTTAATCGTCCTCTGTATTGAAGTTCTAGATTTTTATTGTAGCCAAAGAAATCTGGAGTACATACAGCATCATATGCTTTAGCAATTTCTTGAGTTTCATCATGTAAGTAAGGAAAATTGAAATGATTTTCATTTGAAAACTTGATCATATTATCGAACGAGTCTTCTGGATAATTAATAAAATCATTTGAGCATATAGCTACTGAGTTGACACCAATTTTGTTTAATTCACCACAATCTTCAACTAATTCTTTAGTAATGGCTTTTACATATGGGCAATGATTACAAATGAACATTATCAGAGTTCCATTTTCACCTTTGATATCATTTAAGGATAGCATTTTATTATCGGTAGATTTTAATTCAAACGGAATAGCTTTTTGACCAAAATCACATATTGGAGTTTGTATAGGCATAATGTAAAATATATAGATTATGTTTTATGATTTAAAAGATAAAAAACCAAAAAACTCTGGCGAAAATTGGGTAGCGCCTAATGCAACCATAATAGGGGATGTTACTTTAGAAAAAAATACAAGTATTTGGTTTAATGCAGTTCTAAGAGGAGATATTGAAAATATTCATATTGGAGAAGGATCCAATGTACAAGATGGAAGTGTATTACACACAGATCCTGGTTGTCCATTAAAAGTAGGAAAAAATGTTACTGTTGGTCATTTAGTTATGCTCCACGGATGCACTATAGGAGACAATAGTTTAATTGGAATAGGAGCTGTCATTTTAAATAAAGCCAATATTGGAAAGAATTGTATTATTGGAGCTAAAGCTTTAATTACAGAAAATAAAGTAATACCTGATAACTCTTTGGTTGTTGGTTCACCAGGCAAAGTTATTAGAGAAGTTACAGAAGAAGAAAAAAAAGCAATTTTTGAAAATACAAAACATTATCAGGATAATTGGAAAAAATATTCAAAATCAATATTTTAATGAGAAAATTTTTAACACTAATAATATTTTTTAATTTACTAATTATTAACATTTCATTTGCAAAAGAAATTGAATATTTATTATTTAAATCATCTAATTATGATAAACCTAAAAATTTTGATGCATTTGTTTGGAACGAAGGTAAAAAACTTAAAATTATCAAAGGTAGAGATATAGACAATCCAAAAGATAAAATTATCGTTATATATAATCACGGTGGTTGGGGATGGAATAAAGGCTGGGGCCCAGGCTGGGATCTTTATTTAGCAAAACTTATGGCGCCACAACTTTCAGGAAAAAAAATAAAAGGAAAAGAAATTGTATTATGGATGAATGGAAGTTTGATAGATAAAAAAAATGATCCCTATAAAGGTAAAGAAATTGGATATGCTTGTGGGTGGAAGTTAAAGGGCGCGTGGCATCAAGAATGGCATGAGTGTGTCTTAAATGATTTCCCAACCTATTTAAGGGAAAAAAGAACAATAGAAATTATTAATTATTTTGCAGATAAAGGTACCCCTCGGGATCAAATATTTTTATCAGGTCATTCTTGTGGAGGATGGAATGCATTAAGACTAGAAGGGAAATATCCTGATGCATTTAATGCTGCAATTTCTTATATGCCTAATTGTTGGGATAGAAGACCAAACGGACTTGTAAGGAAAACATTAATTGATGAAATGAAAACTTTTAAAAAGCTTGATGCAATAATTTATTCAAGTCCAGTAGATGGCGGCGAAGATTGGAAAGCAAGTTACCAAGATTTAAAATGGATTGGTGACATACCTGGTGCCAAAATGATTAAATTACCGGGTCATAATGCAAAAGATGGTAAGGAAATATCAGTCAATGGTAATCTTTGTGAAAATATGCCTAGAATGCATGGTGGATGGGAAGAAGTTTGGCCCGAGGGAAAAAAGAAACTCACCAGTGCAAAAAAATTTATTGCCGTAGATAAAAAAGAAAAAAAAGCACTTAAGAAAAAGGCCAAAGGTCACAATATGTTATATCGAGAGTGTTTCGATTCTTATTATCCCCAAATATTAGATTTTATAGCATCAAGAGTTAAATGAGAAAAAAAATGCCAGCAGGATATGTAATAGCTCAATTAAAAATAACTAATCCTGAAAACTATAAAGAGTATGTTGAAAAAGTTACTCCACTTGTAAAAAAATTTGGTGGAGAATTTTTGGTAAGAGCTGGCGAATTTCAAATTTTTGATGGAGAAACAAAATTTCCTAGAATCATTATCCTTAAATTCCCTTCTTATGAAAAAGCATTAGAATGGTACAATTCTGATGAGTACAAACCAATAAAGCAAATTAGACTAGATAATTCTGAAGGGACAAATATAATTATTAAAGGTGTATGAAAAAACTTTTAATAATTTTAATAATTTCTTTAATTTCTCAATTATCTCAAGCAAATGAAAGATTTATACCACTTGAATTATTCACAGGTGGGGAAATTCGTGATGATACTGAAATTAAATTTACAAAAGCCAATTTGGTCTTTGGAGAAAAGAAAAGAAAAAAAATAGTAGGTCCTGAAGATTGGAAAAATCCTCAAACTGGAAAATTAATAAAAGTTTATAAAAGAACAAGAAAAGGTCAAAGTGGAGTAAAAACCCAATATTTTACTGTTACTAATGATGGACAATGTATCGGAAGAGTTTGGGATAGTAGGCGTGGTGGAAGAATAATTGTAAATGGATGTAAATTTCCATTAGGAGTTTGGAAAGAAGGTGAAAAAAGAACATTTAAAGGATCTTCTGGAGGAAAGACAAGAAAAATTGAATTGACTATTTTAAAACTAGGAAAAAAACAAAAAGACAAAGTTAAATTTAATTGGAAACTTTATGATGGAGCTGGAAGATTAATGGATGACAATGATTATACATTTTCTGTTGGCAAAGCAATGACAAAACTTAATGATAAAAAAATATCAAAATAAAAAAATTATTTTATTTAATTAAATAATAGATCATTGACCGAATAAACTATTAATCCAATAATTATTATAAATAAAATTAAAAAAGAAATTTGTCCACTTAAATTTGATTTAATTTTGGTTTTACCCTCTTTAAATTTTTTAAAATGAATACTGCCAAATCTCATTACAGCTAAACCTAAAATTATAAGAAATGCTGTGAATATATACCCGGTAACCATCTATGGAACTAACCAGGTATCTTTATTATTTTCCAAATTAAATTTAGCTCTTCGATGACCTTTAGCTGCTAAGTAAAGCCATTCTATAGATTTAATCTTACACTGAATAACAGTAAAGTTTTTGTAACCTTCCTCACTTTGTTCTTTGGTGTAATCAAAATTATCTAATTCTGGTTTTAGTCCAGAGGTTGGTAAATCTGATTCAGTTCCGGGACCATTATCTACTAAATAACATTTTCTACTAATATGCTGAGTTTTAGACCAAGACTCTTTTGTTACATCATTATTGTGATTAATTATACATTCAACTTTTAATCTTACCTGTATTTTTTCATCTTTATCATAAAACAACATTGCAGCGTTATTATTCGCTTTCAATTTTTCAATTTTATCTGACCTGATATCACTATGATATTGGACAAGATTGTTTGATTGATCAGATTTTCTTAGAACTACAATTCTTCCATCAAAGTCTGATTGATTACCACAAATAAACACTGGTATTCGAAAAGGAGAACCTCTGTCTTTCACAGCATTATCGAGCATAGACCAAATTTTCTTTTTGATCTCTGCAAAGTCCTCGTAATAAGGAACTGTATCCGTCACAAATATTATTTTTTCTTTTTTAATCGAGCAATCAAACCTGAGCTATCCCAACGGTTTCCACCCATTTCTTGAACCTCAGCATAATAACCATCAATAATTTCAGTTATAGGCACAGGTGAACCATTTTTTTTGGCTTCCTCGATTGCAATTTTTAGATCTTTTCTCATCCAATCAATGGCAAAACCATAATCAAACTTATCATCGGTCATAGTTCGGTATCTATTTTCCATTTGCCAAGATTGTGCTGCACCTTTAGATATTGTTTCCATAACTTTATCCATATCCAAACCAGCGTTAATTCCAAAATTGATTGCTTCAGATAAACCTTGGACTGTTCCAGCAATACACATTTGGTTCATCATCTTTGTTAACTGACCGCTTCCACAAGGACCAATTAATTTTACTTTTTTACTATAACAATCAATTACAGGCTCAGCCTTTTTAAACACTTCTTCATCACCACCAACCATTACTGTTAGTATTCCGCCTTCAGCGCCAGCTTGACCTCCTGAAATAGGAGCATCTAAAAAACTAAACCTTTTATCATTTGCTTTTTTATTTAATTCTCTTGATACTTCTGCAGATACAGTTGAGTTATCAATAAAAATAGAACCAGCTTTTGCTGTGTTAAATAATCCATTTTCTCCAGTTGCTACTTCTCTTAAATCATCATCATTACCAACACATGTAAAAATGAAATCAGCACCATCTGCAGCCTCCGCAGGTGTATTGGCCATTTTACCTTTATATTCACCAATCCATTTTTCAGCTTTAGATTTAGTTCTATTAAAAACAGTTACATTGTGGCCGGCTTTTGATATATATCCAGCCATTGGGTAGCCCATAACCCCAAGACCTATGAAAGCAACATTACAAGTCATAATTTTTTTCTATGTTTAAAAGTTTAAGTTTAAAAGTAATTGTATTTGGTTTTATTTTTACATTTTTTTCAAGCTTTGGACAGAGTTTTTTTCTTGGCCTATTTAATTCTAGCATTAGAGATGCCTTATCAATTACACATGGACAATTTGGCTCAATTTATGCCTCAGCCACTTTATTAAGTAGTATTGTTTTAGTTTGGATTGGAAAAAAAATTGATGAGGTAAATATATTAAAATTTGCATCTTATGTAATAATTTTTTTATCAGCTTCCTGTTTTATATTTTCAAAAATTTCATCTGTTATTTTTTTATTTGTAGGAATTTTTTTAATGCGTTTAGCTGGACAAGGATTATCAAGTCACACAGCAACAACAACCTTATCTCGTTTTTTTGAAAAAAATAGAGGAAGAGCTTTAAGTACAGGTTGGTTAGGTTTGTCATTAGCTGAATTTATAATGCCAGTTTTAATTGTTTTTTTATTAACTTTTATAGAATGGAGAGATATTTGGGTTTCAATATCTATTTTAGTTATACTAGTTTTACCTGTTGCAACTTTTCTTTTAGTTAAAGATGTTAAGCTTGATACGAGGGAAGAATCTAAAATAGAAGAGGATAATAAAGAAATTAAACAATGGAAAAGAATAGAAGTTTTAAAAGATTATAGATTTTACATCATCTGTATGACAATGCTGGCCATGCCATGGATTGCAACAGGATCTTTTGTTTATCAGTCTTTTATATCCTCTTCTAAAGAGTGGGGACCTTATGTGATTGCACAATCATTTATGGCATACTCAATTTTATCAGTGATTACTCTTTTTATATCAGGTTTTTTAATTGATAAATTTTCAAGTAGAAAATTATTAATTTATATGAATGTTCCACTTTTTTTTTCAACTGTAGTTCTATATTATTTTAATGCGCCGTTATCTTCTTTTGTATTTTTTGGTTTACTTGGAGTAACCAATGGCCTGGCAAATGTTCTTGGGTCCTCAACTTGGGCTGAGATTTATGGTGTTAAATATATTGGATCTATAAAGGCCTTAACAACTGCACTAATGGTATTTTCAACAGCTTTTGGTACAGCTTTATTTGGATTTTTGATTGATATTGGTTTTTCAATTGAACATATAGCTGTTGTTTCAGGAGCCTACATCTTTGGCTCAATTATCCTTCTTTATTTGGTAAAAAATAAGCTAAATCCAAATTATTTATAAAATAGACCTTGATTTTTAAAGACTCACTGTGTAGATACTGCGCATGGCAAGAGTTACCGTAGAAGACTGTATTGATAAAGTAGAGAGCCCTTACGAATTAGTACTTGTTGCTAAAGAAAGAGCTACTCAACTTAATGCAGGAATAGAACCAACAATTGATAGAGATAACGATAAAAATACGGTTATTTCATTAAGAGAAATTGCTGAAGAAAAAATTAAAGTTTCAGATTTAACTGATAGCGCCGTTTACAAACTTAGAAAACATGTTGAGCAAGTTGACGATACTGCTGAGGATGATGAAGAAATAGGTGATGATTTTGAAAATCTATATAAAGGTGAAATTTCAAAAAGTGGTACCCCAATTTTACCATCTAAAAGAGCAAGAAAAACTCCAGAAAAAATTCAAGTAACAAAAGAAGATTTGGCTGAGCTATCTGAAACAGCTACAGCAGAAGTTGATAATTCAGTAGGAGAAGAAACGATGAATGAGCAAGGAGAAGTTTCTTTAGATGAAGTTTCAGAATCAGAAAATCAAGAAGCAGATGTATCTTCAGATGACACTGAAGCTTCAAACTCATAAAAAAATAATATAAAGTTATACCATGAATAGGAAAGTATCAGTTGCTCCTATGATGGATTGCACAGATCGTCATGAACGATATTTTCTTAGATTAATATCCAAAAATACTCTTCTTTATACTGAGATGGTAGTCGATGAAGCTATAAATAGAGGAGATAAAAAAAAGTTATTGGAGTTTAATATTAACGAGAAACCTGTAGCACTTCAATTAGGAGGATCTTCTCCAAAACTTTTAGCTAAAGCCACTAAAATAGGTGAAGATTTTGGTTATGATGAAATCAATCTTAACTTAGGTTGTCCTAGTAAAAAAGTTGAAAAAAATAGATTTGGTGCATGTTTAATGAAAGAGCCAAATTTAGTGGCAGATTGTTTAAGTAAAATGCAATCAGTTACAAAACTACCAGTAACTATAAAAACAAGAATTGGTTACGATGATGTGGAAGATTATGAAAATTTACATAGTTTTATTTCTACTCTAAAAGCAACTGGGGTTAACACTTTTATCATACATGCAAGAAAAGCAATGTTAGGTAAATTTACACCTAAGCAAAATTTAAATATTCCCCCTTTAAAATACGAATATGTTTATAAATTAAAAAAAGATTTTCCTAATGAACAGATTATTATAAATGGTGGAATAACTTCAGTAGATGAAATAAAACCTCATTTAGAAAAAACAGATGGTGTAATGATAGGAAGAGCTGCGTATCATACCCCTTATTTATTAGCAGATATTGAAAGAGAAATATTTAATAATGAAGATGTTCCAAGTAGACAAGATGTAATTGAACAACTGATTCCTTATGTTAAAGAAGAATTAAAAAAAGGAACAAGATTAAATCAAATCATGAGACATACTCTTGGTTTATTTCATGGTCAAACAGGTGCAAGTTATTGGAAAAGATATTTAAGTGAAAACATGTGTGTAAGAGATGCAGATATAAAAAAGATTGATCACATCATGGATAAAATTAAATACAATAATGTAGATACTAGAGTAGGGCAGTCTGCTTAATTCAATATTAACAAACGAATACAGTTATATTATTCTATTAATGGCCTTAACGGCTATACCAGTTGGTTTTGTTGCTGGATTATTTGGTATTGGTGGAGGGTTAATAACTGTTCCTTTTTTATATTTTATTTTTGGTTCTTTAGAAATTGATCCTCAATATGTTATGCACCTTGCAGTAGGAACTTCCTTTGCAATTATAATTCCAACTTCTACAGTTTCTGTTTTAACACATAATAAATTTAAAGCAGTTGATTTTGATATTGTTAAAAACTACGGATTGTTTGTTGTGCTAGGTGTTATTGTTGGTACTATTTTTGCCGCTTCATTAAAAACAAAATCCTTAGTTTTATTTTTTTCTATAATGATCTTATTCTTAGGTATTTACTTACTTTTAATAAAAGAAAAGGAACAAAACATAATTGTTAAAATGAAATTACATCTAAAAGTAATTCTTGGTTTTCTTGTAGGGTTTATATCAGCCCCTATGGGTATAGGAGGAGCAGTAATGAATGTTCCTATTCTTAAATTTTTTGGTTATTCTATAAATAAAGCAATAGGAAGTGCGTCAGCTATAGGCTTTTTAATTGCTCTATTTGGAGCAATAGGTTTTTTGATCTCAGGAAATTATTTAAATTCAAGTCTTCCACTAAGTATTGGTTTTATAAATATTCCTGCCTTTTTAATTTTCATACCAATTACAACTTTTATGGCAAGGATAGGAGCTAAAACTGTACACAGTATTGATAAGAATAAAATTAGTAAGTTTTTTGGAATTTTTCTTTTAGTGGTTTCGATTAAATTTTTTTACGAATACTTAAAATTATAACAAGCAAAAAAAAAGAGGTGACTTCAGTCTCCCTCCATCACCTCACGAATCTAAATTAAGCGATTCTTTAAATATTTATGAACACTTATTAGTTGAAAATATACTTTATCAACCAAGTTAAACATAGACAATCTTAAGTTGTATTTGACCTTAAAATAAAACTCAATTTAGCCACACATAATATTTAGTGTTATTATACTAATTGATACTTTTAAAAATGGTTTCAGTAAAAAACATTAATAAAAATATTAAAAAAAATTTATTTGATCCAATAGATAAAACAAAAAAAAAATTATCCTCATTTTTAAATGATTTTAAAAAAAATAAAATTAAAAAAGATTTAGCATTACAAAAACAATTAGAAAAAGAAAAGAAAAGAGAATTAATTTTAGAAAAAAAATTAGCTAAAAAAGCTAAACAAGATGAATTGAAAGAAGAAAGAAAGAAACTTCTTTTTCAAAAAAAATTAATCATTGAAAATGAAAAGCAAGAAAAAAAGAATGAAGAAAAAAGACAAAAAATAGAAGCTCAAAGAATTAAAATAGAACAAAAAAAAATTAAAGACGAAGAAACTAGAAAATTAAGAGAGGAAGCCAGAAAGCTTAAACAAGAAGATTTAAGGCTAAAAATGTTAGAGAGACAAAGAATTAGAGAAGAAAATATTAAAATTAAGGAAGAAGAATTAAAAAATAAAGAACTAGAAGCTCAAAAAAGAAGAGAAGAAAAAGATAAGGAAAGACAAGAAAAATTAAGATTAAAAGAAATTGAAAGAAAAAATAGACTTGAGGAAGAACAAAGACTAAGAGAGGCAGCTAGAAAGTTGAAATATGAGCAAGAAAAACTTAAAGAAATGGAAGAAAGATTAAGAGAACTAGAAACAGAAAGACAGCAGGAAATTCAAAGACAAATTTTAAAAGAGGAGGCAGAGCAAAGAGCCAAGGAAGAGGAATTAAGAATTAAGGAAAAAGAACTAAAAGAAGCTGAACGTGAAAGAATAAAAAATGAAAATGAAAGACGTCAAAGAGAAAGAGAATTGAAAATTGAGGAGGAAAGACAAAAAAGGATTGAGGAAGAAAACGAGAGAATTCGATTAGCTGAAATTGCTCAAAAAGAGAGAATCGAAGAGGAAAATAGGAGAATGAAAGAATGGGAGAAAAAATTTGATGATGAGCAACGACTAAAAGAGGAGGAATTGGTTAGAAAATTTTATAGCGACGAGACTCCTGAACAAGAAAATAATCAGGATGGTCACAATTTAGAAACTAAAGCTGATAACGATAATTTAGAAAATAAAACTGATGAAGATAATTTAAAAAATTAAATTCTCTGATCATATTCACCGACCTTGCCTGTTTTTTGTAGCAAATCGTCAATAAAATCAAAGATTTTTTTCTTTCTTTCATCCGATGTTGGGCTTTCGGTAACAATAACCAAAGATGGTTTATTTGAGGAGGCTCTTATAAGCCCCCAAGAACCATCTTCAAATGAAAACCTAACTCCATTAACAGTTAAAATATCAGTTATTATTTGACCATCTACTTTTGTGTTATTTTTTTTTAAATTTTCAATTTGTTTAACTAAATCCTCAACAACTAAATATTTTTCTTCATCTTTACAAAAAGGTGCCATTGTTGGTGTTTGAAATGTTATAGATAGATCACTAATAATTTCACTCATCTTTTTGTTTTGATTATTTAATAAGTGACATACTTGAATGGCTGAATTAATTCCATCATCATAACCATATCCTAAAGGTTGATTAAAAAAGAAATGACCACTTTTTTCAAACCCTGCTAGAGCTTTTTCGGTATTAACTTTTCGTTTAATATGAGAATGTCCTGTTTTCCAATAAATAGTTTCACAATTATTTTCTAATAAAATCTTATCTTTTGAGTATAATCCTGTAGATTTTACATCAACTACAAATTTAGAATTTTTATGTTTGTTTGATAAATTTCTAGCTATTAATAAACCTATTTTATCTGAAAAAATTTCATTTCCTTCGTTATCAATAACACCAACTCTATCTCCATCTCCATCAAAACCAAAACCTATATCAGCATTATTTTCTTTCACTACTTTTGCAATTTCATGAAGCATCTCTAAATCCTCTGGATTTGGATTATATTTTGGAAAATTCCAATCTAAATTGCAATCTAACTCAATTACTTCACAACCAATACCTCTTAATATATCGGGAGCAAAAACTCCTGCTGTTCCATTACCACAAGCTACCACTGCTTTAATTTTTTTCTTTATTTTGTTTTTATAAATTAAGTCATTTTTATAAATTTTATCAAAATCTTTTATTTGTTTTTCATTTCCTTCTCCTTTAGAAAAATCTTGATTTAATGTGATTTTTTTTAATTCTTTCATTTCTTCAGGTGCATGAGTTAACCCCTTTTTGATACCCATTTTCACACCAGTCCAACCATTTTCATTGTGACTTGCTGTAACCATAGCAACTGCATCTGCGTCTAAATTAAATTGTGCAAAATAAACCATTGGAGACAAGGATAGACCTACATCTTCAACATTACATCCGGTAGATATTAATCCTTTTTTAAGAGCAGCTTTTATTTCTTCGCTATAAGATCGATAATCATGTCCAACGATGATTCTTGGATTTTCTTTTTTAGTATGAATTTTTACTTGTGTTCCAAGTCCTCTACCAAGATTCTCTATTCCAGCTGAATTTATGTCTTTCTCATACAACCAACGAGCGTCATATTCTCTAAATCCATAAGGGTCTATTTTTATGTTTTGATTCATTAGGTATTTACTTAACCTTTTTATGTTAATTTCTTGGAAAAAATTTAATTTTTTTATTGATTATAATATTGTCGCGTTCTATAAATGTTCTGTTGTTAAAATGATTATATAGTGTAATTACAACAAACGCCTACAACATATAGTTGTTTTCGTACTAATAACAAAATATATTAAACTTTTATGAATAAGATTCTTTCGCAGGCCCTCAAAAAAGCTGTCTCTGAATATAGCCCTGAAGTTAAAGAAGTTTCTAAAATAAATAAACCTGATCTTTTCTCATTAAATAATGAAACAGAACTATTTCAAAATGACAAAGGCATCATAATTAAAATTGATCGATCGAAAGATGCAAATCTTACAGACTTTGGTAAAGCAACTTTAAAAGACAGATATTTAGGTTTAAACGAATCTTATCAAGATTTATTTGCAAGAGTAGCAAGCACATATGCAGATGATAATTTGCACGCTCAAAGAATTTATAATTATATAAGCAATCTTTGGTTCATGCCAGCAACACCAGTTTTATCAAATGGTGGTACAAAAAGAGGATTACCAATTTCATGTTTTTTAAATGAAGCATCTGATAGCTTAGGAGGCATTCTTGATTTATGGAGTGAGAATGTTTGGTTAGCAGCGAAGGGTGGAGGAATTGGAAGCTATTGGGGTAATTTAAGATCTATTGGTGAAAAAATAGGAAGAGTTGGAAAAACATCTGGAATAATTCCTTTCATAAAGGTGATGGACTCTTTGACTATGGCTATCAGTCAAGGATCATTAAGAAGAGGTTCTGCAGCATGTTATCTTCCAATTGATCATCCTGAGATAGAAGAGTTTATTGAAATGAGAAGACCAACAGGTGGTGACCCAAACAGAAAAGCATTAAATTTACATCACGGTGTTTTGGTTTCTGATGCGTTTATGAGAGCAGTAGAAACAGATGAACAATGGGCATTAAAAAGTCCAGCTGATGGGAGTGTTCAACAAACTATTTCTGCAAGAAATTTATGGATAAGATTATTAACAGCAAGAATTGAAACAGGAGAGCCATACATAATTTATATTGATACAGTTAACAGACAAATTCCACAACATCATAAGTTAGCAAACCTTACAGTTAAAACTTCCAACTTATGTAGTGAAATAACTTTGCCAACAGGAATTGATAAAGATGGAAGAGATAGAACAGCTGTATGTTGTTTATCTTCATTGAATTTAGAAAAATATGATGAATGGAAAGATGATCCAGACATGATTAGTGATGTGATGAGATTTTTAGATAATGTCTTATCTGATTTCATTAATAAGGCACCAGATCAATTTAAAGATGCAAAATATTCTGCGGAAAGAGAAAGAAGTGTTGGATTAGGTGTGATGGGCTTTCACTCATTTTTACAAAAAAATAGAATTCCACTTGAATCTGTAATGGCAAAATCGTGGAATAAAAAAATATTTAAAAATATTCATGAAAAAGTAAACCAAGCTTCTAAAGATTTAGCTGAAGAAAGAGGAGCGTGCCCTGATGCAGCGGAATATGGTTATAAAGAAAGATTTTCTAACAAGACAGCAATAGCTCCGACAGCTTCAATCTCAATTATTTGTGGAGGTGCATCACCAGGGGTAGAACCTATTGCTGCAAATAGTTATACGCACAAAACTCTTTCTGGATCTTTTAATGTTAGAAATAGATATCTAGAAGAAATTCTTCAATCGTATGGTAAAAATGATGATGAAACATGGTCTACAATTACTACTAATCAAGGCTCAGTTAATCATCTAGATTTCCTTACAGATCTTGAAAAAGATGTATTTAAAACAGCATTTGAGCTTAATCAAAATTGGATAGTTGAATTAAGTGGGGACAGAACCCCATTTATATCTCAAGCACAATCAGTTAACTTATTTTTACCAGCTGATGTTCATAAAAAAGAATTACATAAAATTCATTTTGATGCGTGGAAGAAAGGCTTAAAAAGTCTTTACTATTGTAGATCGAAATCAATTCAACGAGCTGAAAATATCAATGATGCTAAATCAACTGATATTACAGCTAATGTTTATAAATCTAAAAATCAACCAACTAACGAAGAGCCAGAATACGAGGAGTGCCTATCATGTCAGTAGCAGAGAAGATTAACAAAGAAATTATTCAACCAAAAAAAATGGGATTGCTAGTTGAAAATCCTGTTTATAAACCATTTAGATATCCATGGTGCTACGATGCCTGGTTAACTCAACAACGAATTCATTGGTTACCAGAAGAAGTTCCTCTTGGAGATGATGTAAGAGATTGGCAAAAAAATTTATCTCAACCAGAAAAAAATCTATTAACACAAATTTTTAGGTTTTTTACTCAAGCAGATGTAGAAGTTAATAATTGTTACCTAAGACATTACACAACTGTATTTAAACCAACAGAAGTTTTAATGATGATGACAGCTTTTGCTGCAATGGAGACAGTACACGTTGCTGCCTACTCACATTTACTTGATACAATAGGCATGCCAGAATCAGAATATTCAGCTTTCATGAAATATAAAGAGATGAAAGACAAATATGATTACATGCAAGGCTTTAATGTAAATTCTAAAGAGGATATTGCAAAAACAGTTGCTGTGTTTAGTGCTTTCACAGAAGGATTACAGTTATTTGCAAGTTTTGCTATTTTATTAAATTTTCCAAGACATAATAAAATGAAAGGAATGGGACAGATAGTTACTTGGTCCGTAAGAGATGAGACTCTACATTGCAATTCAATGATCAGAATTTTTAAAGAGTTTATAAAAGAAAATCCTGAAATCTGGACACCAAAATTAAAAAAAGAACTTTATGAGGCTTGTAGAATAATTGTTGAGCATGAGGATGCTTTTATTGATTTAGCTTTTGAAATGGGTCCAATGGAAGGTTTAACTGCACAAGAAGTTAAAGATTATATTAGGTTCATTGCAAATAGACGACTTATTCAATTAGGATTAGAACCAATTTATGATGTTCAAAAAAATCCATTAACTTGGTTGGATACAATGCTTAATGCAGTTGAGCATATGAATTTCTTCGAAGGTAGAGCGACCGAATATTCTAAAGCATCAACCCAAGGTACTTGGGCAGAAGCTTTTAGTTAATTTTAAAATTATCTTTGATTCAACTGCATCACTTTTCGATGCTTATTACCTTTATAGCTTGCTAAAGGTCTGATAAGTTTGTTGGCAGCATGTTGCTCCATTATGTGAGCAGACCATCCTGTAATTCTAGAAATTACAAATATAGGTGTGAAAAAGTCCGTTTCAAAACCCATTAAATGATAAGTAGGCCCTGTTGGATAATCTACGTTTGGATAAATATTTTTCTTCTTAATCATCACTTTTTCAACGATGTCATAGATTTTTTCAAATTTTTTATCTTTCTTGAGTTTAGCCACTTTACCAAAATATTTTCTCATAGTTGGAACTCTAGAATCCCCAGATTTATAAACTCTATGTCCAAATCCCATGACTACTTCTTTATTTTTAAGTGCATTGTTAATCCATTTTAGAGCATTTTCTGGTTTTTTAATTTTATTCATCATATGCATTACTTCTTCGTTTGCTCCACCATGAAGAGGGCCTTTTAGACTGGCGATCGCTCCAGTTATTGCGCCATGTATATCAGATAAGCTACTTGTAATTGTACGTGCTGTAAAAGTCGAAACATTAAAACTATGTTCAGCGTATAAAATTAAAGATACATCAAAAGCTTTAACTATTTCTCTTTGAGGCACTTTACCAAAACACATATAAAAAAAGTTTTCAGCAAAGGTTAAATTTTTTTTTGGTTTAATTATTTTTTTTCCTTTTCTTATTCTGTAAAATGCTGCAAGTGCTGTAGGAGTTTTCGCAAAAATTCTTAATGCTTTTCTCATATTAGCTTCAGGTGAAGAATCTGTAGTTTCTTTGTCTTCTAATCCCATAACGCTTACAGCAGTCCTTGCCACATCCATTGGGTGAGATCTTTTAGGCATGTGCTTTATTATTTCATACAAATTTTTTGTAAGCTCTCTATTATTTTTTTCTTCTTTTTCAAATTTTCTAAGTTGAATAGTATTTGGTAGATCTTTATTTAAAATTAAATAAGCAACCTCCTCAAATCTGCAATATTCACATAAATCTTGAGCAGCATACCCCCTATAGGTGAGAGAATTTATTTCTGGCATTACTTTTGAAACTTCAGTTTCGTCTACAACAATTCCCAGTAAGCCTTTTTTAATATCATCACTCATTACTCATGTCCTTTTGTACTAAAATTATAAATTTTTTCATCTAACGAATTATATTTTTCGTAATCAACTAATTCGTAAAGTCTTTTTCGAGTCTGCATTTTATCTATAATATTGTTTTGGTGTCCATTTGCATAAATGTCCCTTAATCCATCTTCGACATTTTTCATTGCTAATCTTTGTGAGGTTACTGGATAAATAACTATATTATACCCAAAATTTTCTAATTCTTTGTAATTAAACAATTTCGATTTACCAAATTCAGTCATATTAGCTAACAAGTAACTAGACAATTCTTTACGAACTTTTTCAAAATCTTTTTCATTTTCAAGAGCTTCTGGGAAAATAATTTCAGCACCAGCATCAATGTAGGCTTTGCATCTTTCAATCATTTTATCTAAACCTTCAACACTTTTAGCATCTGAACGTGCAATAATTTTAAAATTTTGATCTTTTTTAGTAGCAACACATTCTTTAATTTTTTTAACCATAGCATCAGTTGAAATAAGCTCTTTATTATCAAGATGCCCACATCTTTTTCTTTCAATCTGATCCTCTAAGTGGACACCTGTTATTCCAAATTCTTCAAATGTTTCTATGGTTTCTTTACAAGATTTAAATCCTGTATCGATGTCAACTATTGTTGGAAGATTAGTTACTCTCGAAATTAAATATGATCTTGTGCTAACATCTTGTAGAGTTGTTAAGCCAATATCGGGAAAACCAAGATCATTAGCCATTACTCCACCTGATACATAAACTGCATCATATCCAATTTCTTCTATAAGCTTTGCTGTCAAAGGATTGTATGCACCTGGAACTCTTAATATTTTATTTGATTTTAATTTTTGATTAAAATCTAATCTTTTTTGACTTGGTTCTTTTTCTACAAAGTGCATTAAAAAATTCCTTTTTTATTATTTTGTTTTAATTTATTTCTTCTTACTTCAATATTCAATTTATGAAGTTGACCTGATTTTAAATTTCTTAAATTTTGTACTGTTTTTAAAAAACGATTGCTTTCTTTTTTATCCAAAATACCCTCAGTTAAAGTTAAAAATTTATTTATATAATTTTCTCTCTTAAATGGTCTAGCACCATATGGATGTGCGTCTGCTCTATCTAATTCCTCTACTATTTTTTTTCCATTGTTAAGTGTTACAACTACTTTAGCTCCAAAAGCTTTATTTTTTGGATTTGGATCATGATATTTCTTTGTCCATTTTTTATCTTCATATGTTTTAATTGATCTCCAAATTTTAATTGTGCTTTTTCTATTTGCTCTTGCTTTAGTATAAGATTTAACATGATGCCAATCCCCATCTTCTAATGCTACAGCAAATATATACATTATAGAATGATCTAATGTTTCTCTACTCGCATTAGGGTCCATTTTTTGTGGATCATTAGCACCTGTTCCAATCACATAATGAGTGTGATGACTTGTGAAGATATCAATTTTTTTAATAAGATTTAAATTAGTAATTTTTGTTTTTAGTTTTTTGGCGAGATCAATTAATGCTTGCGATTGATATTCTGCAGAATATTCTTTTGTATATGTCTCTAAGATAGCTTTTTTACTTTCACCTTTTTTTGGCAATGGGACTTTATATTTTGCCTTTTTACCATCCAGTATTCTTGCAATTACACTGTCTTCACCTTCATAAATGGGACTAGGAGCTCCTTCCCCACGCATAGCTCTATCTACCGCCTCAATTGCAAGCTTACCAGCATGTGCGGGTGCATAAGCTTTCCAGCTGGAGATTTCTCCTTTTCTCGATTGTCTAGTAGATATTGATGTATGTAGCGCTTGTTGTATAGCTTGATAAATAGTTTCAGTATTTAATTTTAACATTGTACCTAACCCAGCAGCCACACTAGGTCCTAAATGAGCTATATGATCAACTTTATGCTTATGTAAACAGATACCTTTAACTAAATTAACTTGAACTTCATAGGCTGTAATTATCCCTCGTAATAAATCCAATCCACTTTTTTTATTTTGTTGCGCAACACTTATAAGCGGCGGGATATTGTCTCCTGGATGACTATAATCTGCGGCTAAAAAAGTATCATGAAAATCTAACTCTCGAACTGCGGTTCCGTTAGACCATGCAGCCCATTCGCAATCAAATTTAAATTTTGAATTAACGCCAAATAGAGTTGCACCATTTTTTCTAGAATGTCTTAAAGCCATTTCTCTTGATGAAACCACTGGTTTTCTATTTAACGATGCAATTGCAACTGAGGCGTTATCAATTATTCTATTGATAACCATTTCAATAGAGTCTTTGTTTAATTTTGAATTATCACTAGCTATCTCAGCTATTTTCCAAGCAAGTTGTTTTCTCTTTGGAAGGTTAATTTTCGAAGGATATACTTTAACTGTGTGTAATAACAAAATAACTCCTAATTTGTGATTTTGTTTTAATAGTTAAAATAAATTAATCAATATTAAAGATATTCAGATATTATTTTCTCAATACCTACAAAGTCTTTTATTATGTGATTATGATAAATTTCTTCAGATCTTTTTTCTGTATATCCGTATTTTAGTAAAATTATTGGAATTTCAGCGGCTTTTGCGGCATTAGCATCTGTCTCGCTATCTCCAATCATAATTGATTTTTTTTTATCACCATCTAAAATTTCTATAGTCGTTGTTAAATGACGAGGGTCTGGTTTGCAATATTTAAAAGTATTATATCCTGCAACATATTCGAAATAATCATAAATCCCAATTTTTTTTAAAAGATCAACCGCTAAGTGTTCAGTTTTATTAGTGCATACTGCCATAGAAATATTTTCATTTTTACACCAATTCAAAAATTCCTTAACACCATTAATTAATTTACTTTCACGTAAAATATTTTTTCCATAATAAGATAAAAATTCATCAGTCATTTCGTTTTGAATTTTTTCATCAAACCACCTCCATTGGCCGTTAGCTTTTGCCATCATAGCTTTTGCTCCTTTGCCAACTGCATTTTTTAATTCTCCTAAAGTTTTTGTAGGATAACCAAATTTTTTCATTACATGGTTATGGGCGCGGATTAAATCTGGGGCGGTATCCACTAATGTACCGTCTAAATCAAATAAAATTGTAAATTTTTGTTTCATTCTTAAAGTATTTTACAGAAATAAATTGTGAATTAATCAAACAATATACTTAATATAAATAATATCAAAATGAAAGATACAACTCAAAAAAAACTTAGGGAAAAGTTTATAAAATTTGGAGTTAAAATGATTGGTCCTGAAACTATTTTTTTTTCAAAAGATACAAAAATTGGAAAGAAAGTAACTATAGAACCTTATGTTGTTATTGGCGCTAATGTTAAAGTTGGGAATAATGTAATTATAAAATCTTTTTCACATTTAGAGTCGTGTAAAATTGAAAATAAAGTTGAGATTGGTCCATATGCCAGAATAAGACCTGATACAATTTTAAAAGAAGGATCCAAAATAGGTAATTTTGTAGAGATTAAAAAAAGTACTTTAGGAAACAGATCTAAAGTCAACCATTTATCTTATGTAGGAGATGCTGAAATTGGAAAATCAGTAAATATAGGCGCAGGTACAATTACTTGTAATTATGATGGTGTAAATAAGAATAAGACAAAAATTAAAGATAAAGTATTTATAGGTTCAAACTCTTCTTTAGTTGCCCCAATTACTATAAATAAAGATAGTATTGTTGGAGCTGGATCAGTAATAACAAAGAATGTAAGAAAAAAATCTTTAGCATTAACAAGATCGCCACAATTAGAAGTTAAGAGCTACAAAAGAAGGAAAAAATAATTTATGTGCGGAATTATTGGAATATCTAGCAATAAACCTGTTTCTGCAAATATAATTAATTCATTAAAAAAATTAGAATACAGAGGATATGATTCAGCAGGTATAGCCACACTTTCAGATGGTGAAATCAATGAAGTAAAATCAGAAGGAAGAGTAAATAACTTAGAAAATAATTTTGATTTAAAAAACTTGAGAGGTAATATTGGTATAGGGCATGTGAGATGGGCAACTCATGGAATTCCTAATAGTTTAAATGCGCATCCTCATTCCTCTCATAACGTATCAGTAGTTCACAATGGAATAATTGAAAACTCTACAATATTAAAAAAACATTTAATTAACAAAGGTCACAAATTTAAATCACAGACAGATACCGAGGTAATCGTTCATTTAATAACAGAAAATTTAAAAACTTCAGAACTAGAAGAAGCTATAACAAAAACATTAAAACAGCTTCATGGTAGTTTTGCACTTGGAATTGTATTTAAAGAGATACCAGATTTAATTGTTGGTGCTAGAAGAGGCTCTCCTTTAGCAGTAGGATATGGTCCTAATGAAAATTATCTAGGTTCAGACTCATATGCTTTGAAATCAATGACAAATAAAATCACATACCTTGATGATGGTGAATTTTGCATTGTTAAAAAAGATCAAGTTCTTTTTTTTAATGAAGAAGGGAAAAAAATTAATAAAAAAATATTAGAATTATCATCAGATGAGGCAAGTTATGACAAAGGTGATTTTAAACATTTTATGGCAAAAGAAATAGAAGAACAGCCAACAACGATCAAAACTGGAATTAAAGAATATATAGATAATGTAAATAAAGATATAAATATCTATAATTTTCCATGGCAAATTAAAGAAATTAAATCAATAACTTTAGTTGGATGTGGAACTGCATACCATTCTTGTTTGATGGCAAAATATTGGTTTGAGGAACTTACAACTTTAGATGTAAACATAGATATAGCATCAGAGTTTAGGTATAGAAAAAATAGATTTAAAACAGATACTTTATATATTTTTGTTTCACAATCAGGTGAGACTGCAGATACTTATGCGGCTTTAGATCTTTGTAACAAAAATAACATGAAAACATGTGCTGTTGTTAATGTGATTGAGAGCTCAATAGCGAGAGACTCTAATTTTGTGTTACCAATTCATTGTGGACCTGAAGTTGGAGTGGCCTCAACAAAAGCTTTTTTAGGACAAATACTTGTTTTGTATATTTTAGCTTTAAAACTTGGATCATTGAGGCACGAAATTGAAAAAAAAGAATATCAGGAAAAGATTAAAGATTTAAAAGTTTTACCAGGATTAATAGAAAAAACTTTATTACATGATAACGATATTCAGGCAATATCATCAACATTTAATGAGGCAAAGGGTTCAATGTTTTTAGGGAGAGGTTATTCATACCCGATAGCTTTAGAAGGTGCATTAAAACTTAAAGAACTTTCTTACGTTCATGCTGAAGGATATCCAGCAGGTGAAATGAAGCATGGGCCATTAGCTTTAATTGAAGAGGGAATGCCTGTAGTAGTTTTGGCTCCTAGAGATAATTATTACAAAAAAACAATTTCGAACATGCAGGAAGTTATTGCTAGAGGAGCAAAGGTCTTATTGATAACTAATAAAAGTAAAGATGAAGTTGTATCAGAAAATATTTGGGAAACTATTGAAGTTGAGAATACAAATGATGACCTACTTCCATTCCTTTTGACTATTCCACTTCAAAAACTTGCTTATTACTCTGCTCTTAAAAAAGGTTATGACATTGATAAGCCAAGAAACTTAGCAAAGTCGGTAACTGTAGAGTAAATTTAATTGTTAATTTAATATGACTCTTCAACAACTAAATTTAATTCAACGGAAATATATATTTATTTTTTTAAGTTTTGTTGAATTTATTTTGCTGATTTTAGGAGTGATATTGCCAATAGCGAAAATTGACGAATTTTGGATTTTTACAACAGAATTTTCTATCTTAAGTATTGCCAAAGAGCTGATAATAAACAACGAATTTCTTTTGGGTATTGTTGTTATTAGTTTTGGATTGATTTTTCCAATAATTAAAATAATTTATCGCCATACTAAAGTTCAATTTATTAGTCGTTATAATTTGCATAAATTTAGTATGGTTGATATTTTTTTAATTAGTTTTTTAGTTTTTTCGAGCAAAGCTTCAAGTTTTTTTGATATGGAAATACTTTTAGGTTTTTATTTTTTAATGGCGTCAGTTTTATTAGG
>CACFCI010000021.1 GCA_902564785.1 uncultured Pelagibacteraceae bacterium
TATAATTTTTATATTTATAAGTTTAATAATAAAAATAATTTTTACAAAATTATTTTTAATGGAACACCTGATAAATTTTTAGAGGTTATGAGTAATCAAAATTATGATTTTGAAATAAAAAATAAAATTTGGGTTTTAAATGAAAAATCTTAATCAACAAATTCTTAATTTTAATTACGAACAAAATTTTAAAGATCAGGATTTTTATGTTTCAAATAGCAACGAACATTCTTTTCACCTTTTAAATAGTTGGCCAAAATGGGATAAAAATTTTATAAACTTAATCGGTGAAAAGTTTTCAGGAAAAAGTCATTTAATAAATATATTTTTAGCAAAAAATAGAGGAATTAAAATTAATTCAGAGGATATTAGTAATCATTTTCTTCAAAAAATTAAAATATATGAAAACATTATTGTTGAGGATTTAACTGAAAAAATAAATGAAAACTTATTATTTTCACTTATTAATATAATAGATCAGGATAATAAATATTTGATTGTAACCTCAACAATACCAATAGTTGATTTTAAATTTAAACTAAATGATCTAAGTTCAAGATCTACTAATTTTATTTTATCTCAAATTGAAAAACCTGGTGACGATTTAATTTATGCATTAATACTTAAAAATCTTTCTGATCGTCAAATATCAATAGACCAAAAACTTATTGAATTTATAATTAAGAGAATTGACAGAAGTTATAGCAAAATATCTGATTTCATATATAAAATCGACGAAATTAGTTTAAAAAGAAAGAAACCAATCGATTTTAAAATTATTAGAGAAGCATTAGAGGTTTAATTGAATAAATACAGAACACATAAGTGTAATGAATTAAGAAAAGAGGATGTAGATAAAAAAATTTCTCTTGCAGGCTGGATAAATAAAAAAAGAGACCATGGGAACTTATTATTTATTGATTTAAGAGATAATTATGGAATTACCCAATGTATAATCGATAAAGATAATAAATATTTTTCAGATTTAGAAAAAATGCAATTAGAAACAGTAATTAAAATTGAGGGAAAAGTTGTTAACAGATCTAAAGAAACAATTAATTATGAAATTGACACAGGTGAAGTAGAGGTTGTTCTTGAGAAGTATGAAGTTTTAGGTACTTGCAAAGAGCTACCTATGCCAATATTTAGTGATCAAGAATATGCAGAAGAAATAAGATTGAAATATAGATTCTTAGATTTAAGAAGAAAAAAAATTCATGAAAATATTATTTTAAGATCTAAAGTTATTTCATATATCCGAAATGAAATGACTAAATTAGGTTTTTTAGAATTTCAAACACCAATTTTAACCTCATCTAGTCCAGAGGGTGCTAGAGATTTTTTAGTACCTAGTCGTTTAAATCCAGGAAAATTTTATGCACTACCTCAAGCTCCTCAGCAATTTAAACAATTAATAATGGTTTCGGGCTTTGATAGATACTTTCAAATTGCACCTTGTTTCAGAGATGAAGATGCAAGAGCAGACAGAAGTCCTGGGGAGTTTTATCAATTGGATTTAGAAATGTCATTTGTTGAACAAGAGGATGTATTTAATGTTGTTGAAAAGTTAATGGTTAATACATTTAAAAATTTTTCTGCCAAAAAACTGATGTTTGATAAATTTCCAAAGATTTCATACAAGGAAGCAATGCTTAAATATGGTAGTGATAAACCAGATTTAAGAAACCCGCTCATAGTAAATGATATAACTGAAATTTTTACAAGAGAAGATGTTTCATTTGAAATATTTAAAAAATTAGTAAAATCTGGATCTAAAGTAAGATGTATTGTTACAAAAAATACGAAAGATAAGCCCAGAAGTTTTTTTGATAATATTGATAAATGGGCTAAAGAAGAAGGTGCTTCTGGTTTAGCTTATTTTACTTTTGAAAAAGATAAGGATCTTTCAGCAAAAGGCCCTATAGGAAAATTCTTTTCTCAAGATGCATTGATTGAAATTATGAAAAAAACAAACTGTGAAATAGGTGATAGTATTTTCATGGCTTGTGGAAAACAAGACGAATTAGAAAAAATTACTGCACTTGCAAGAGATAAAATTGCAAAAGATCTAGATTTAATTGATGAAAACGTTTTTGCGTTTTGCTGGGTTGTAGATTATCCAATGTTTGAAAAAGATAAATCAACAAACAAGATTGAATTTAGTCACAATCCATTTTCAATGCCTCAAGGTGATTTAAATAAAAAAGATTTTGAAAACCCTTTAGATATACTTGCTTATCAATACGACATAGTTTGTAATGGCATAGAATTATCTTCAGGAGCAATTAGAAATCATAAACCAGAACTTATGTATAAACTTTTCTCGATTGCAGGATATGATAAAAATCAAGTAGATGAAAAATTTAGTGGTATGATCAATGCACTAAGTTATGGCGCACCACCACACGGAGGAATAGCACCTGGTATTGATAGAATCGTAATGTTACTAGCTAATGAGAAAAATATTAGGGAAGTTACTATGTTTCCAATGAACCAAAATGCACAAGATTTGATGATGAATGCACCATCTGAGGTAAACCCAGATCAATTGAAAGAATTAAATTTAGCATTAAAAACTAAAAAATAACTTACTTTTTACCTTTTAAACTTATTTTTACATCTGAAAGATCAACTAGATTTTTTTTATAATTATTTCTAACGAAACCTTTGCTAGTAATATCTTTTACAATTTTCAATAATTGATTTTGATCCTCAGAGCTTTGATCTTCTGCATTTATGGCATCATTTCCTCCAATAGCCGGAGTATGGGCTAGATCCTCTCTATTTTGATATGAAATAGCTAATTCTCTGAAAATATAATCCAAAATTGATGAAGCGCTTAAAATTCTATCATTACCATGTACTTTGCCAGATGGTTCAAATTTTGTACCTACAAATGCACTTATAAACTCATCTAACGGAACACCATATTGAAGTCCTAGAGAAACAGCAATTGCAAAATTATTCATTAAAGCTTTTACAAGCTCACCTTCTTTACTGGTATCAATAAATATTTCTCCAATTTTTCCATCTTCATATTCTCCAGTATGTAGGTAAACTTTGTGGTCACCAATAGTAGCTTTTTGAATATATCCTTTTCTTCTGTCAGGCATGCTAAATCTTTTACCTGACTTCTCATTAGCTATGTTTATACTTGTTATTACACTTTCTTTATTTATCGGGGCTTTTTTATCTGTTTCGGTAACTATTTCTACTTTGTTGTCTTCAAGGACTTTATTGTTTTTAGGGTCTAAACTTTTTGTTTTTCTGTTATCAAGTTTTACGTCTAAAACTTCAAATTTACCATCTTCTCTTTTTTCTAAATTTTTTAACTCTGCCTCATTAATATCATCTAAATAATGATTAACTTTAAAGGTACATGTATAATAAGTTTCAATAAGATATTTTGCCATTTGTCCTCAGTTTAAATTTTAGTTTGAATATAGAATCAATTAATTTATATACATATTCATATTTTAGTCTAATTTAAATTTTACAATTTTTAATTGAATAAATAAAAAAAAATTATGTTGACACTTTTCAAAAAAATTTTCATCTGGTGGAATCAAGATACCCTTGGAACAAGACTAAAAACTATTTTATTTGGAAAATTTGTTGGTGCTGATGACTTAGGTAATAAATACTATGAGAGCAAGAATGGAAAAAGATGGGTTATATATTCAGACACTATTGATGCCTCAAAAATTCCTGTAGAATGGTATTCATGGATTCATTTTACACCCAATAAAATTGAAAAAAAACACAATTTGGAAAAATATCATTGGCAAAAACCACATCAAGAGAATTTAACTGGAACTGACTCAGCATATTATCCAAACAAAAATAAAGATGGTGTTAAAAAAAAATATTCAAGTTGGAAAGAATAATTTTAAATTAATTTTTTTAGTTTTTTTATTTTATTTTTGCTTTGTTTTTAATTCTAATTCAAAAAGTAATTTAGAAGGTTTATTTACTGAAATTAAGATTTTAGATAAAATAAGTTCAAAAAGTAGTTTACTTAAATTAAAAAACGGTGAACTGAAACAATTTAAAGATTTAGCTATTAAAAGTCTTAAATGTAAAAATTCAGAATTTGATGATAACCCAGAAATTACAGCTTATATACAAGTAAGAGATTTAACTAAAAAAAATAATAATGAAGTTTTTGTTTTTAATGACTGGATGTTTTCATCTAGCCCTTCAATTATACCTTTTGATCATCCAGTATATGATTTATGGTTAGTAAATTGTTATTAAACTATAAAGTCTTTATCTAACCAACTAACATTAAAATCAGATGTAATAAATTTTTTATGGTTAAGCAATTTTTTATGTAGAGGGATAGTGGTAGTAATTCCTTCTATGACAAATTCATCTAAAGATCTATTCATTCTTTGAATAGCTTCAGTTCTGTTTCTACCATGACAGATTAGTTTACAGACCATACTATCATAATAAGGTGTTACTTTGTAGCCTTGAAAAATTGCTCCATCAACTCTTGTTCTAAATCCCGAAGGCTGATGACACATTGTGATTACCCCAGGGGATGGCTGAAAGTTTTTACTTGGATCCTCAGCATTAATTCTACATTCTATAGCATGTCCTCTAGGATTTATATCACTTTGTTTTAATGCTGTTTCTCCTGAAAATGCAATCCAAATTTGTTCTTTAATAATATCAATCCCAGTAACCATTTCTGTTACAGGATGCTCAACTTGAACTCTTGTGTTCATTTCAAGAAAATAAAATCTTCCATCTTCGTAAATAAATTCCACTGTTCCAGCACCCATATAACCAATTTTCGCAACCATATTTAGAGTTTTTTCAAACAGATCTTTTCTAATTTCGTTATTTAAAACTGGACTTGGGGTTTCCTCAATTAGTTTTTGATGTCTTCTTTGAACTGAACAATCTCTTTCATGAAGATGAACTACTCTATTTTTTCCAGCTAATATTTGAACCTCTATATGTCTTGGATTTTGAAAAAATTTCTCAATATAAACCGCATCATTTCCAAAGTATTTTTGTGCTTCAGATTTTGCAGTCGAGAACAATGTTTCAAACTCATCTTCTTTGTAAACTATTTTCATACCTTTACCTCCACCACCACCTGAAGCTTTAATTAAGATAGGGAAACCAATTTTTTTACAAATTTCTTTTGCCTCAGAAATATCTTTTACCCCATCTTCAGATCCTTCAATTACCGGTAACCCATTTTCTTTTGCTATTTTTTTTGCTTGAATCTTATCCCCCATCATCTCAATATGTTTGGAGGAGGCGCCAATAAAATTAATTTTATTTTCTTCCAAAATTCTTGCAAAATTTGCATTTTCAGAAAGAAAACCATATCCAGGATGGACAGCATCTGTATTTGTAAGTTCTATTGCTGACATTAAAGATGGTATGTTTAAATAGCTATTAGCTGGTTGATGAGATCCTATACACACACTTTCATCTGCCATCCTGACATGCATACTCTCTCTATCTACATCTGAATGAACAGCAACTGTAGGTATTCCCCATTCTTTACACGCCCTAATAATTCTAACTGCAATTTCCCCACGGTTTGCAATTAAAATTTTTTTAAACATTATTTATTCTAGGATAATAATTGTTTGACCAAATTCAACAGGCTGACCATCTTTAACACAAATTTCTTTTACTATACCATCTGCGGTAGAAGGAACATGATTCATTGTTTTCATTGCTTCGACAATCATGATTGTATCACCTTTTTTAATTTTTTTTCCTATTTCAATAAATTTCTTAGCCCCAGGTTCGGGAGCATGATATGCGGTTCCAATTATAGGTGAAGTAATCTCAGTGCCTGTTTTTAAGTTTTGAGCTGCAGCAGAAGTAGGTACATTTGCGGTAGAAGAGGTAGGTGAAACTAATTGAGGTTGATTACTTATTGAAACATTATTTTTTGAAACTTTAATTTTAGTATCTTTTTCAGTTATCTCTATTTCAGTAAGATTAAATTCTTTTAAATAATCACTTAGTTCTTTAATTATTTTTTTATCAATTTTCATTTCGCAGAGTCTTTTGTAATGAAATTATGGCCAAAATATATCCTTCTGCACCTAATCCAAAAATTCCTCCAGTCACTACATCACTTATTAGCGATTTATGTCTAAATTCTTCTCTTTTATAAATATTTGATATATGAAGCTCAATTACTGGTTTTTTAAACAGATCAAGGGCATCTCTAATTGCTACAGATGTATGTGTAAAGCCGGCAGCATTAATAATAATTCCATTATATTTTTTTCTAGCATCTTGAATTATATTTACCAATTCTCCTTCAACATTAGATTGAGCAAATTCTACTTCAAGACCAACTTCTTGTCCCTTTTTTAAGCAATTTTCTTTTAGTTGATCGAAAGTTGTTGATCCATATTGTGATTGTTCTCTTTCACCTAATAGATTAAGATTTGGACCGTTAATAATTATAATTTTATTATTCATTCAGCACTTATATACGATGAAAAAAATAAAAAAAATAAAAATTAAAATAAATGGTAAAATCAAATCTATAATCCAAGATTATAGACTCTCTGAATTGTTAAAAATTCTAAAAATACCTTTAAATAAAGTAGCTATTGAGCTAAACGAGGAAATAATAGATAAAAAAAAAATTAGTAAAATTAAATTAAAAAAAAATGACAAAATTGAAATAGTTCATTTCATAGGGGGTGGTTAGATTGAAAAAAGATAGTCTTATTATTGCTAAGAAAAAATTTGGTTCACGATTAATTGTTGGTACTGGAAAATATAAAAGTATGTCAGAATGCGCAAAAGCAATTAAAATTTCAGGGGCAGAAATTGTAACCGTTGCTGTGAGAAGGGTTAATATAAGTAACAAAAAAAAGCCATTATTAATGGATTATATTGATCCAAATAAAATAACTTATTTACCAAATACAGCAGGGTGCTTTAATTCAAAAGAAGCTTTACGCACACTTAGACTAGCAAGAGAGATAGGTGGTTGGAAATTAGTAAAACTAGAAGTTTTAGGAGATAAAAAAAATTTATTTCCCGATATGATTGAAACTTTAAAGTCAACTGAGGTTCTTGCTAAAGAAGGATTTAAAGTTATGGTTTATTGCAATGATGATCCACTAATGGCAAAGCGTTTAGAAAATTCAGGTGCGGAAGCAATAATGCCATTAGCAGCCCCCATAGGTTCTGGTCTTGGAATACAAAATAAAATTAATGTTCAAATTATAAGAAAACAAACTAAATTACCCTTAATTATAGATGCAGGTTTAGGCCAAGCCTCAGATGCTTCTATTGCAATGGAACTAGGGTGTGATGGTGTGCTGGTAAATACAGCTATTGCTAAAGCGAAAAAACCATTTGAAATGGCACTAGCTTTTAAGCACGCTGTTATCGCAGGTAGACAATCTTATAAATCAGGTAGGATAGATAAAATTCTAATGGGGAAACCATCGTCTCCCTCAAAAGGAATTATTTAATTTTTTTATAATATCTTTTTTTTTTATAAGTTTTTTTATTTATTTTTTTATTTTTTTTCTCTATAAATTTATTT
The DNA here is from genome assembly GCA_902564785.1 of uncultured Pelagibacteraceae bacterium. Classification (GTDB taxonomy): domain Bacteria; phylum Pseudomonadota; class Alphaproteobacteria; order Pelagibacterales; family Pelagibacteraceae; genus Pelagibacter. The sequence goes on from CACFCI010000021.1 coordinate 7,553, forward strand.
TCTTTATTTTGTACTTCTAAATTTTTTAATTTTTCATAATACTCTATTAACTCTATAGTTTTTTTTGATTTATTCTGAATATTTATTATGTACTCAGGAATTATTAAAGTATTGTCACTAATTATATCAATTGTCATTTTATTTTTTTTTTCAAAATAAGTTAAATCATTAACAAAATTTTCTTTTAAAAAATCTGAAATTTTTTTACAAACTCTTAATTCTACAAATTTAGCTTTATTTATTACAGCTTTTAATTCAACCATTTTTAAAAGTTTTTGTGCAAAAGATTCATCAGTCAATGTAACTTTCCATTTAATTGCACTTTCTCTAAGTCTTTGTCTAGACATTTCTAAAAGGCCAAAATTGCTTATTCTTCCAATTTGAATTCTCGCTCTATCTAATCTACATTTTTCTTTTAGTTTTCTTTCTACCAATCTTCTATTTCCATAGCTAAGCATATCTATGAAATCTATAATTATTAGACCTGATAAATCTCTTATTTTTATTTGTCTGGCTATTTCTTCAGCAGCTTCGATGTTCGTATCCAAAGCAGTGCTTTCAACATTTTTTCCTTTAATTGAACTTCCAGAGTTAATATCAATAGATACCAAAGCTTCTGTTGGATTTATAACTAAATAGCCGCCAGATTTTAGCTTAATTTCCGAATCAAAAATTTGATTAAGTTTTTGCTCAATATCTTCTTGAATAAATAATGGGACCTTGCCCCTATATTTTTTAACTCTTTTAACACTCGCAGGCATCATAGTTTTCATAAATAGTTGTGCTTTTTTATATCCTTCATTTCCTTCTACAATTATATTTTTTGTATTTTCATCAAACATATCTCTTAAAGTTCTTTTAATTATTTCACTTTCTTGATGTATCAATGCAGGTGCAATAGAATTGATTGCATTTTCTTTTATTTGACCCCAGCTATTAATTAAAGTTGTTAAGTCATTATTTATTTCATTTTTTGTTTTGTTGCTTCCAGCAGTTCTAACAATTAGCCCCATCTCACGAGGAATATCAATTTCATTTAAAATTGATCTAATTTTTTTTCTATCTGTAGGGTTAAATATTTTTCTTGATATACCTCCACCTTTTGGCGTGTTAGGCATAAGAACAATATATTTTCCTGCAATAGATATGAAAGTGCTGAGTGCCGCACCCTTTTGTCCTCTCTCATCTTTAATTACTTGTACGAGAATTACCTGATTAGGTTTAATTACTTCCTGAATTTTATATCTTTTAAACTTAAACTCTCTCTTTTTATTTCTTTGTTCAATCAAATTTTCTTTAATTGGAATATTATCTTTATCAATAGACTCTTCATCTAAGTTTAACTCAGTTTCTTTTTCAATAGGATCGTCTATTTCCAATTTTCCTTCTGCAATATTTTCTTCCTCTTTTGCTTGAACTTCTTTTGAAAGTTCTTCTCGAGCTTTTTCTTCTTCTTCTTTAATTTTTTCTAAATCCGCTTTAGGAACTTGGTAGTAGTCTGATTGAATATCGTTAAATGATAAAAATCCGTGTCTTTCCCTTCCAAAATCAACAAAAGCTGCTTGTAATGAGGGTTCAATTCTACTTACTTTACCCAAATATATGTTATTTTTAATTAAGTTGTTTTTTAGACCTTCGTATTCGTAATCCTCAATTTTTTCTCCTGATTTAAGTACAACTCTAGTTTCGTTAGGATGCGATGCATCGATATATAAATTTTTTTCCATAATAATGTGAATGTTTTCTTCATTTATAATTTAGTTTTTTATTAAATTTTGTTTATTTTCTCTGCCATATCTTTAACAAATTCCACGATATAATGGAATTAAAATGAATAAGTTTTTAAAGAATACCTTTATTTTGTTGGCATCTTTTATTCTTTTATCAGGTATTTTGATAATAGGTACATTATGGATTTATTCAAACGATCTGCCTGACTATAAATATTTAAAAAATTATAAACCGCCAGTCTCTAGCAAAGTTTATTCAGGTAATGGAGAATTAGTTGCAGATTTTTCAAAAGAAAAAAGAATTTTTGTACCTTTTAATTCAATTCCAAAAAATGTTATAAATTCATTCTTATCTGCTGAAGATAAAAATTTTTTCTCACATCCTGGTGTTGATGCAAAAGGTGTTTTGAGAGCAGTAATAAATAATATTTCAAACCTTTTATATTCAAAAAGGTTAGAAGGTGCTTCTACTATAACTCAACAAGTAGCAAAAAATTTTTTATTAACAAATGAAGTTAGTTTAAATAGAAAAATTAAAGAGGCAATTTTAGCTTTCAGGATTGAGAGAGCTTTATCAAAAGAAAGAATATTGGAGCTTTATCTAAATCAAATTTATTTAGGAAGCGGTGCATATGGTGTAGCATCAGCTAGTTTGGAATATTTTGACAAATCTATCAGAGATCTAAATTATTCAGAGGCAGCCTTATTAGCCGCATTACCAAAAGCTCCTAGTAGATACAATCCTTATAGAAATCCAAAAGTTGCAAAATTTAGAAGAAATTTAGTATTAAAAAATTTATTAGACAATAATTATTTAACTTCAGAATGGTACGAAATTCTTAAAAAGGAGGAAATAAAATTAAAAAAAAATAAAAAAATTTATTTAGAAGATGCACAATACTATATTGAAGATGTTAGAAAAAATGTAATTGAAACTTTTAGCTATGATAAGGTTTATAAACAAGGTTTCATAATTAATACACCTATTGATTTAAATTTACAAAAAATAGCAACAAACGCTTTGAGAAAAGGATTAATTTCATATGATCAAAGAAAAGGATGGAGGGGCCCTTTATCAAATAAAATTTATAATTCTGATTGGAGCAAAGGTTTAGAAAGATTTAATTTAGAAAACTCAATTGAATGGAAAATAGCCATAGTAAAAAAAATAGATAAGTTTTTAGTAAGTATAGAGACAGAAGATGGCGTTGAAGGTATAATTAAATATAAAGATATTTCTTGGACAAAAAAAGAATTTAATAAACTCTTTAAATTGGGTGATATTATTTATGTTAAAAAAATTGAGGATAATATTTTTAGTTTAAAACAACTACCAAAAGTAAATGGTGGGATTGTTGTTATGGACCCATTTACTGGGAGAGTTTTAGCACTAAGTGGTGGTTTTAGTTTTAAGGAAAGTGAATTTAATAGGGTAACCCAAGCAAAAAGACAACCGGGCTCAGCCTTTAAACCATTTGTTTACGCATTAGCTTTAGAAAACAATTATACACCGTCCTCATTAATATTAGATGCTCCATTAGTTTTAGATCAAGGAGATGATTTAAAAATGTGGAAACCAGAGAATTATGGAAAAAAATTTTATGGACCATCAACACTAAGAACAGGTTTAGAGAAATCAAGAAATTTAATGACTGTCAGAATAGCACAAAGTTTAGGTTTAGAAAAAATAATTAATTTTTCAAAAGAATTGAAAATTTATGAAAATCCTGAAGAGCTATTATCAATATCTTTAGGCTCAGCTGAAACTACATTATTGAAACTTACAACTGCATATTCAGTATTTGTTAATGGAGGAAAACTCGTTGATCCTATAATTATTGACAGAATTCAAGATAGTGAGGGAAATACTATTTTTAATAATGAAAAAAGAAAATGTTTAAATTGTAATGAAATTTCTTATATGAGTAGCGATTACCCAGAGATAAAAAATAGTTACAAACAAATTTTTTCAACAGAAACAGCTTTTCAAATGACATCAATATTAGAAGGTGTTGTTCAAAGAGGTACAGCTAAAAAATTAAAAGATTTAAAATTAAACATAGCAGGCAAAACTGGAACAACAAATAAAAATACTGATACATGGTTTATTGGCTTTACTTCAAATTTATTAGTTGGAGTTTATGTCGGGTCTGACAACCCAATTTCCTTAGGAAAATATGAAACAGGATCAAAAACTGCACTACCTATTTTCAAAAGTTTTATTAGTGATTCAGTAAAAAAATCAGATGCTAGGCCTTTCAAAGCTGCTAAAGATACAGTAATGATGGTAGTTGACCCATTGACGGGCCAAAAAGCAAAATTTAACTCAAAAAATACTATTTTAGAGGTTTTTAAAAAAGATAATGTCGTTGATGGTAAAGTAATATATTCAAATTCAGATAGATTAGACTCAAATAATATATTAAAGTTTTATTAATGGATAATAATTATCAATATTTAAAAGATGAAGTGGTAAAAATTAATCAGAGAATACAGGAGTATCTTTGAGAAAAATCACATTCAATCAAAATTAAATTCTTTAAATTCACAAATGTTAGATGCCAATTTTTGGCAAGATAAAAATAGTTCTCAAAAAGTAATTAAAGAAAAAAAATTTTATGAGGATTTAATTAATTCATTTTTTAGTTCTATTGATAAATTAAAAGATTTAGATGATTTAATTGAATTAGCTTTGCAAGAAGATAATTTACAGGTTCAAAAAGAAATTTTGCAAAATATAAAAGATCTAAGAAGTGAGGTAAAAAAAAATGAAATTAAATGTTTTTTATCTGATGAAGCTGACTCCTTAGATTGTTATATAGAAATTCACGCAGGAGCAGGGGGCACAGAGAGTCAAGACTGGGCGGATATGCTAAGGAGAATGTATTTGAAATGGTCTGATAAAAAAAATTTTAAATCAAGTTTAATTAGTGAACACAAAGGTGATGAAGCAGGAATAAAATCAGCTACAATTAAAATAGATGGTGAATATGTATTTGGTTGGTTAAAAAAAGAGTCAGGAATACATAGATTAGTTAGAATATCTCCATTTGACTCCGGAGCAAGAAGGCATACAAGTTTTGCAAGTGTTTGGATTTATCCAGTTGTAGATGAAAATATAAACATTGAGATTTTTGAAAAAGATTTGCGAATAGACACTTATCGATCTAGTGGAGCCGGAGGACAGCATGTTAATACGACAGATAGTGCAGTAAGGATAACACATATTCCATCAAAAATTGTAGTTCAATGTCAAAACGAAAGATCGCAACATAAAAATAAAGAAACTTGTATGAACATGTTAAGAGCTAGATTGTATGATTATGAGATTAAAAAAAAAGAGCAAGAGAATCAAAGCATTGAAAATTCTAAATCTGAAATAGGATGGGGTCATCAAATAAGATCTTATGTTTTACAACCTTATAGACTTGTAAAAGATAACAGAACTAATTTTGAAAGCACTAGTCCAGATAAAGTATTAGATGGTAACATTGACGAGTTTTTAGAAGAGTCACTCTATAAAATTAAATGAAAAATATAATATTTAAATTTTTTTTACTAATTCTAACTTTAATTATTATTTTATTAGTTTACTTGAGTACTCTAGGTATAGAAACAGAAAGATTTAATAAAGAAATTAAAAATAGAATTATTAAAATTGATAAGAATCTAGATTTAGATTTAAAAAAAATTAAATTAATTCTTGATCCATTTAAATTCAAAATTTACGTAAAAACAGTTGGATCTACTGTTTATTATTTAAAAAGACCACTGTCATTGGAGTATATAAAATCTGAAGTTTCACTTAAATCAATAACAAAAAATAAAATAATCTCTTCAAATATAGAAGTAGCAACAAGATCAATTTTATTAAAGGATTTTATTAAATTTGTTAGAGCAAAAAATAATGAACCTCAGCTATTTTTATTAGA
>CACFCI010000022.1 GCA_902564785.1 uncultured Pelagibacteraceae bacterium
TAAAATTTTCGTTAAAAAAATCAATATTTTTGGAAATAATGTTACAGACGAAACAGTAATTAGAAATCAAATTGTTATTGATGAAGGTGATCCTTATAATGATATTTTATACACAAAATCAATTAATAATATTAGATCTCTTAATTTTTTCAGAGAAGTCAATGGAGAAGTATTAGATAATGAAAATGAAGATACAAAAACTATTAATATTTCAATCCAAGAAAAACCTACAGGAGAAATTTTTGCAGGTGCTGGAACCGGAACCTCAGGGACAACAGTTTCTTTTGGAATAAGAGAAAATAATTATCTTGGTAAGGGTATTTTGTTGGATACTAACGCAAATATATCAACAGAATCAATTAGAGGTAAATTTACAATAGAGAATTCAAATTATAAAAATTCAGACAAAAGTGTAAATTTAAGCTTTGAGGCATCAGAATTTGATAGATTAGCAGGTCAGGGTTATAAGTCACAAAAAACCGGCTTCACAACTGGTACTAAATTTGAGTATTATAACGATTTATTCTTAGGCATTTCTATTGAAAATTTTGCAGAAAAAGTAACTGTCACTGATGCTGCCTCGTCTAAACAAAAAAAAAATGCAGGAAACTACTTTGATAGTTTTTTAAGTTTCGATTTTAATTATGATAAAAGAAATCAAAAATTTGCCACTACAAGTGGTTTTTTTAGTAATTATTCAATTGATCTACCTTTATATAGTGAAACTGGGACTATAAAAAATGCATATAATTTTAAAATTTTTTCTGAGTTATATGAAAATAATATTTCAACAGCATCTGTCTTGCTTAAATCAGCTTTTTCATTAAGCGACGATGATATAAAACTTTCTGAAAGATTATTCATACCTGGAAGTAGATTAAGAGGATTTGAAAGAAGCAAAGTTGGACCTAAGGATGGTTCAGATTTTATAGGTGGAAATTATTTAACAGCTATTAACTTTACTTCTACAATTCCTAAGCTTTTTGAAAATTCTCAAAATATGGATTTTGTCGCTTTCATGGATGTAGCAAATATCTGGGGTGTTGATTATGATAATTCAATTGATGAAAAAAATGATGTCAGAAGTTCTATTGGAATTGGTTTGAATTGGCTAACACCAATCGGACCTTTAAGTTTTTCTTATGCAGAACCAATTACAAAAAATCCAAGTGATATTATAGAGAAATTTAGATTTAATTTGGGAACTACTTTTTAATGAAACAAGTTAAATTTATTTTTTTTTTAATATTATTATTTTTTTCTTTTTTAAAAAACACGTATAGTAATGAAAAGATTGCAATTTTAGATCTTGATAGTTTGTTAGAAAAAACAATTTCAGGAAAAAAAATAATAAGCCAGCTAAATTTAATTAACGATCAGAATTTAAAATCATTAAAAGAAATAGAAAATCAAATTAAATTGGACAGAGACAATATTAATAACCAAAAAAATATACTTTCGGATGATCAATTAAATGAAAAATTAGTAGAATTAAATAAAGATATTAAAAAATTTCAAAATCAAAAAATCAAACTAACTAAAAATTTCAACTTAGAAAAGAAAAAACAATTAGATAACTTTTTCACAAAAATTATACCTATGATTGAAAATTATATTAAAGAAAATCAGATTAGTGTAGTAATAGATAAAAAAAATATATTTATTGCAAATAGAAATAATAACATTACCGAGGATATTGTTGGAATAATTAATGAAACGCTAAAATGAGTGAAAAATTAGACAAAGATCAAATAAAAAATCTATTACCTCATAGAGAACCAATGTTGTTAATCGATCAACTTGTTGATATTAAAAAATTAACATCTGCAACTGGAATTTTAAATCTCACTAAAGAAAGCCCATTTGTTCAAGGACACTTTCCTGGACAGCCTGTAATGCCAGGCGTTTTAATTGTTGAAGCCTTTGGTCAAACAGCAGCTGCATTAACTGCGCATGGCCTTGATAAAGAAACATATGAAAATAAACTTGTCTTCTTGATGAGTGTTGAAAAAGCAAGATTTAGAAATCCTGTTATACCTAACTGTAAATTAGAGCTTAAAATAGAGTCAATTAGATCTCATGGACGTGTATGGAAATATAAGGGTGAAGCATATGTAGATGGAATAAAAATGGCCGATGCTCAATGGTCAGCTACTATCGTTGATAGAAAATAATTAGTAATATTTGTTGATAAGTATTCAGCAATTGTTTTGATAAAAAACAATTAATGATAAACCCATTTTTTGAAAATAAAGGTCCATTTAAGTTTAATGAAATTTTGACAAATATTAATTTTACTAACAAAATAAAAGACATTGATACAAATATTTCAGATATTAAGGATTTGGTTAATGCTACAAATAAAGATATTACTTTTTTTCATTCAAAAAAATATGAAAATGTAGCATCATCCACTAAAGCCTCATATTGCATTACTACAAAGCAATTATCTGGTGTGTTACCAAAAAACTGTGAACCAATTGAAGTTAATAATGTACTAGTTTCAACAGCGATTATTACTCAAATGTTTTATCCAGATTCAGTTACTGATGATTTTGACTCTCATACTTTAAATATTGAAAAAACTTCTTTTAACAATTCTGTAAATCATGGACAAAATATATTAATTGGAAAAAATGTTAAAATTGGTGCTAATTGTTCTATTGGCCACAATACCATTATTGAGAGCAATGTAGTTATTGGTGATAATTGCTCAATAGGATCTAATGTTATTATCAGAAACACTTTAATTAAAAACAATGTATCAATATTAGATGGCTGTGTTATTGGAAAAAAAGGTTTTGGTTTTTTTCCTAATAAAGATGGAAATATAAGATACCCTCATATTGGTATTGTGATAATCGAGGACAACTGCGAAATTGGTTGTGGCTCAACTATTGATAGAGGTTCTTTGTCAAATACAATTATTGGTAAAAATACTTTTATAGATAATCAAGTTCATATTGCTCATAATAACAAGATAGGTGAAAACTGTATTATTGCAGGACAAGTTGGTTTTGCTGGAAGTTCCTCATTGGGAAATAATGTTATGATTGGTGGTCAAGCAGGGATTTCAGGACATTTAAAAGTAGGAAACAATGTCCAAATAGGTGGTGGTTCAGGTGTGATTAAAGATATACCTGAAAACTCGAAAGTAATGGGATATCCAGCTAAAGATTTAAAAAGATTTATTAAGGAAAACAAATGATACATAAAACTGCAATAATTGATCCAAAAGCAAAAATAGCATCAAGTGTTGAGATTGGTCCATATTGTGTAATTGGTCCTAATGTTGAAATTGGTGATAACACCATTATTCAATCGCACGTTCATATTTCTGTAAGTGCTAAAATAGGAAAGGGAAATAAGATTTATCCCTTTGTTTCAATAAACGATCCTCAGGATTTGAAATACAATGGCGAGCATACCAATTTAGTAATTGGTGATAATAACAAAATCAGAGAATACGTAACAATCAATCCAGGAACAGCTGGTGGTGGTGGCAAAACAACAATTGGAGATAACTGTTTGTTTATGATTTCATCACATATCGCTCATGATTGCCAAGTTGGAAATAATGTAATAATTGCAAACAATGTACCTATAGGTGGTCATGCGATTATTGAGAATAATGTTATTATCGGTGGTAACTCTGCAGTTCAACAATTTACTAGAATTGGAAAAATGGCGATGATTGGTGGAATGACAGGTGTATTGCATGATGTAATTCCTTATGGATTATCAACAGGAAATAGAAATTCATTACAGGGATTAAATTTAATTGGGTTGAGAAGAGCTAAGGTTGAAAATAAAGATATCTTAGGTCTAAGTGAGGCTTATAAAGAAATTTTTGCAACTAAAAATATTAATGAAAATATAAGTAAATTGAATGGTTCGTTTCAAGAGAATCCGTTAGTTAAAAATGTAATTGATTTTATTACAAAAGATAAAAAAAGATCTATTTGCACACCATTTTCATAAAATGATAGGATTAATTTTTGGCGATACTGATTTTCCAAAGGAAGTTCTAAAAACTGTCAAAAAAAAGAAAATAAGGTATTTGATAGTTGACTTATCAAAAACAAAGAAATTTAAAAAAGACAAAAATTCTTACGCTGTATCCATAGGTCAATTTGGTAAAATTATTAATATTCTTAAAGAAAATAACTGTAAAAAAGTATTATTTGCTGGAAAAGTAAACAAACCAAACTTTTCTAAATTGAAATTAGATTTAAAAGGAATTTATTATATCCCCAGAATAATCAAAGCTTCAAAACTTGGAGATGCTGCTATACTTAAAGAAATTATTAAAATATTAGCTCAAAACAAGATTAAAACTGAAAATTCACTAATATTTAATCCCGAACTATCTTTAAAGAAGGGCAATTATTCAAAGATTAAACTAAACAAGCGAGATCTATTAGATATAAAAAAAGCAATAAAAACATTAAATAATTTAAGACAATATAATTTTAGTCAAGGTGTTGTAGTTAGAAATGAAAAGGTGGTTTCTATTGAAGGAAAAGGTGGAACTAAAAAAATGCTCGAAAAAAGTTTGAGTAAAAAATTTAGAAATCATGGTGTTTTAGTAAAGTTTCCAAAAAAGAAACAAGATCTTAGAGTTGATTTGCCTACAATTGGATTAAAGACTTTAAAACAAAGTAAAATTGCTGGATTAAAAGGTATTGTTGTTAAAAACAAACAACATGTTTTTTTAGATAAAAGAAAATGCATTAATTTTGCAAATAAAAATAAGATGTTTATTTCAGTAAAATGAAAAAGATTTTTATATTAACTGGCGAACCTTCTGGAGATAAACTTGCTTCCAAAGTTATATCTAAACTTAAAAAAAATGATCCTGATATTGAGTATTCTTGTGTCGGTGGAACACATTTAAATTCATTAGGAATAAAGTCTATTTTTGATCTTAAGGAAATTACCTATATTGGTTTCACTAGTGTTTTGTTAAATATTTTTAAAATAAAGAATAAAATAAACAAAACTGTAAAGGAGATAATAAAATTTAATCCTGATATTTTGTTTAGTGTAGATAGTCCTGATTTTACATTAAGAGTAGCTGAAAAAGTTAAAAAATTAAATAATCAAATCAAAACTGTCCATTATGTAGCTCCTCAAGTATGGGTATGGCGAGAGGGTAGAGTAAAAAAATTTAAAAAGTTTTTAGACCACATTTTATTGTTATTTGATTTTGAAAAAATATACTTTGATAAAGAAAATATTCCAAACACTTTTGTTGGTCATCCATTATTAGAGCAAGAAATAAAAAATAGAATTGATTTATCTAGCATTATATCAAGTGAGAAAAAAATTATCTCTCTTTTTTGTGGTAGTAGATCATCTGAAGTAAACTTACTATTGCCAATCTTGATTGATTTTATAAATCTAATGAATAAAAAATTTGATAATTTCACTTTTGTTTTTCATGCCACCGATGAAAATAAAAATTTTATCAATGTTAAGATTAATAATACTGAGTTAGAAAATGTCGAGGTTATTTCTGATGAAAATATAAAAAAACAAATATTAAATAATTCTATTTTTGCAGTTTCAAAATCTGGAACAATTTCCCTCGAAATTTGTAATGCAAAGGTTCCCTCTATAATTATCTACAAAATGAATTTTTTAAATTTTTTAATTGTCAAAATGTTGGTAAAAATAAAATTTGCTAACATAATTAATATTATTAATAATAAAGAAATAATTCCAGAATTAATACAAAAAGAGTGTAATGCAAAAGAGATTTATAATTCAGTTGTTTACTTTTTAAAAAATCCAGAATTAATGAAAAAACAAATTAGAGATTGTGAAGAAACTTTAACCAAAATTAGATCAAAAAGCTCATCTTCCGATGAAGCAGCTTCAGTGTTAATTAAGTTTCTTATTAGCTAATCTTTTTTTTACTTCTTCTTTTCCTAAAGAAATGATTATATCATATATTCCAGGTCCAAATTTTGAACCTGTTAAGGCTATTCTTAAAGGTTGTCCAATACCTTTAAAATTTGTATCGTTTGATTTAATTAGCTTATTTACTATTGGCTCTAGAGCTTCTTTACTCATTTTATCAATGGTAGCAAATTGAGTAGTGAATTCTAAAATTACTTTTTTTGCTTTATCATCAATTAACTTAATATCGTCCTGATTAAAATTTACCTCATCCATCATAATATATTGACTGTTATTAAATATATCTTCTAATGTTTTAGCCTTATTCTTTAAGAAGGTTAGAGAATTTTTTATCTTATCCTTTTTATCTGATTTAATTTCGCTCTTATATAATTTACAGTATTCAGTTAGTTGATTGAATAAATCATTTTCATCAATATTTTTAATGTAATGTTCATTCATTGATAAAATTCTACTCATATCTAACTTAGATGGTGACTTTCCTATACCTTCCATGTTGAAGTATTTTATACTCTCATCTAAGGTAAATATTTCTTTATCCTCATAAGACCAACCTAGTCTAAGTAAATAATTCCTTAATGCATCCGGCATTATGCCTATTTTTGAATAATCATCCAAAGTTGAGGCATTATCTCTTTTTGATAGCTTTTTGCCTTCAATAGTATGGATTAATGGAATGTGTGCAAATTCTGGTACATCCCAACCCATTGCTTGGTATATTTGTATTTGCTTAAAGGTATTTATCTTATGATCATCTCCTCTAATTATGTGAGTCATTCCCATTTGATGATCGTCAACGGTCGCAGACAAGTTGTATGTTGGCGTTCCATCATTTCTTAAAATTATAAAGTCTTCTATTGTATTATTTTCAATTTCAACATCTCCTTGAACTAAATCTTTAAGTTTTGTATTTCCTTCAATTTTACTTTTAAATCTAATTACGGGTTTAATATCTTTTGGAGCATCTTTTTCATCAGCATCTCTCCATTTTCTATTATAAATATATGGCAACTTTTTTTGCCTTGCTCTTTTTTTTTGTTCTTCTATCTCTTGAGCAGAGCAATAACATTTATACGCATTACCTTTTTGCAATAATTCATTAGCAATTTTAATATGATCCTCTATTTTTTGTGATTGAATATACTCTTCACCATCATGTTCAATTCCTATCCATTTTAATGATTTAATAATTTGTATCTTATGTTCCTCTTTGGATCTTTCTTTATCAGTATCTTCAATTCTTAAGTGAAATGTCCCTTTTTTATTTTTAGAAAACAACCAATTAAATAAGGCAGTTCTAACCCCTCCAATATGAAGTGCTCCTGTAGGGGATGGAGCAAAACGTGTTGCTACTACTTTAGACATCAATGTTGTTTAGACTATTTTTTTAGAAGTTTCTATATAAAGATACTAAAACTCCTTGAACTTTTACTCTATCAGGTCCAAAAATCTTAGTTTCATAGTTTCTATTAGCACTTTCTAGTGCTACGACTTTACCTTTTTTTCGAATTCTTTTTAACATTGCTTCATGCTCATCAATTAATGCTACAACTATTTTACCATTATCAGCAGTATCTGTTCTTTTTATAATAACCGTATCTCCTTCATGAATACCAGCATCTATCATAGAATCACCTTGAACTTTTAACCCAAAATAATCACCATTTCTTTCTAAATTATTCGGTAGAGGAATTCTTGAAACTTCGTTTTGTATTGCTTCAACAGGTGTTCCAGCTGCAATTTTTCCTAAAACAGGTACTTCTACCTCGTCAGAATTAGTTTGTTCATTATCTAATCCACCCTTAATTACACTTGGTGAAAAATTGTTGTATATATCATTTGCTGAGGCTGTTTCTGGTAATTTAATTACTTCTAAAGCTCTTGCTTTGTGAGCTAATCTTTTTATAAATCCTCTCTCTTCTAGAGCACTAATTAATCTATGGATACCTGACTTAGATTTCAAATTTAGTGATTGTTTCATCTCTTCATAAGAAGGAGATACACCTGAATTTCTCAACTTCTTGTTGATAAATAAAAGAAGGTTTTTTTGTTTTTTTGTTAACATAAGAACAAATATCGTACAAATAATGTTCTATAAAAGTTCTTTTAAATTAACAATACAAAAAAAAATAAGCAAAATTAGGCTTTATTGGACTATAAAACTGAAAAAATATTATTTTTATCTAAATTTTTCAAAAGTGATTCACCAATTAAAAAAGTGTTAATTGATGTTTTGCTATTTAACTCCAACAACTCTTCTTTTAATTTAATACCACTTTCAGATATCAAAGGACCTTTATGATTTTTTACAACATCATAAATATCATAGGTTGTGTTTATATCAGTTTTAAGTGTTTTTAAATTTCTATTATTTATTCCAATTAATGCATCTTTAAAATTTAAAGCTTTTCTTGCTTCATCTACTGTATGTACTTCAACTATAACTGACATTTTATATTTCAAAGCTTCATCATATAATTCAGTTGCTAGCTCATCTGAAACTCCAGCTAAAATAATTAAAATGGCATCAGCACCATAACTTTTTGCTAAAGGTATTTGAAATGTATCAATAAAAAAATCCTTACACAAAATAGGTAAATTAATTTTATCTTTTATTTTACTGATATGAATTAAATTTCCTAAAAAATAATCTTCTTCAGTTAACACTGAAAGACAGGTTACCTTATTATTTAAATAAATTTGAGCAATACCTACCGGATCATAATCATCTATTATTATACCTGCTGAAGGACTTGCTTTTTTAATTTCAGCAATAATTGAAGTTTTATTATTTTTAATATTGTTTTCAATTTTTTCCTTAAAGTTAATGTAGGTATTATTTTTATTAATTAATTCATTCAAAGTTTTAAGATCTAAGGATTTTTTTAATTTGTCAACTTTTTCAATTTTTTTTTGAATAATATTTTGAAGTATATTTTCAGACATTTTGAATTTTTTCCAGATGTTTAAAAGTTTTACCAGAAAGGATAAATTCTCTTGCTTGATTATAGGCTTCAGAAAATTCAGAATATTTTTCTCCAACAATTAAACCCGCTGCAGCATTCAAACTAACTGCTTTTGAAAAATCATTATCTATACCTTTAAATATTTCTATCATCTTGTTAGCGTTAAATTTTGCATCATCACCCACTAAATTTTTAAAATTGTCTGCATTAACGCCTAAAGCATGCGGATCTATTTTAATTTCAGATATTTGACCATCTTTTAATTGAATTACATTTGTATTTGCATAAGGAGATATTTCGTCTAATCCATCTTCACTATTAACTATCCAAGCAAATTTTAAATTTAAATTTTTTAGTCCCTCTGCAAAAACTTTTAATAATTTTTTATCAAATACGCCTACAACTTGTCTCTGTACTAGAGCCGGATTACTTAATGGACCAATCATATTAAAAATTGTTCTTTTTCCAATTTTCTTTCTTACGGGTCCCACAAATCTCATTGCACTATGATAATTTGGTGCAAACATAAAACCAAAATTATTGGTATTAATTTCTTTTTCAATATCTCCAGGTTCTAAATCAATTTTAATTCTAAGCGCTTCCAAAACATCTCCAGATCCACATTTTGAGGAAACAGCCTTATTTCCATGTTTAGCCACTTTTGTACCCATACTTGCTAAAAGAAGTGCTGATGCTGTTGAAATATTAAGCGTATTCATACCATCACCACCAGTTCCGCAAGTATCAATACAATCACTGACACTTACTCTTTTTGATTTTTCTCTTAACACAAAAACACCACCAGCTATTTCTTCAGAAACCTCACCTTTTTCAGATAAAAGCGTTAAAAAATTGAAAATTTGTTCATCACTTGCTTTTCCAGTCATTAAAATTTCAAACGCAGATTTACTTTCCTCAAAAGTTAAATCTTTTTTATTCTTTAGTTTTTTTAAAATTTGATCCATAAATTTAATAATTTACAAAGTTTTTTAATATTTTCATTCCAAATTTAGTTTTAATACTTTCAGGATGGAATTGTACACCATGAATATCAAATTTTTTATGCTGAATACCCATGATTACTCCATCCTCTGTTTCTGCTGTAATTTCTAGATCTTCAGATAGACTTTTTTTATCAATTACTAAGCTATGATATCTGGTGGCTTCAAAAGTATTTGGAAGATTTTTAAGTATACCGATTTTTTTAGATTTTATTTTACTTGTTTTGCCATGCATTAGTTTCTTAGCTTGGATAATCTTTGAACCAAACACTTGCCCAATGATTTGATGGCCTAGACAAACACCCAAAAAGGGTAATTCTTTATGTAAAGTCTCTACAATATTAATACAGTTTCCAGATTGATTTGGATTACCTGGACCAGGTGAAATTACTATCTTATCGTAATTCTTTTTTTTAATTTCTATTGAATTTATTTTATCATTTCTAACAACATCAACCTTTGAGTTTAATGAGGAAATATAGTGATACAAATTAAAAGTAAAACTATCATAGTTATCTATTAATAATATTTTCATTATCTTAAAGCATTAATTAAAGCTTTAGCTTTATTAACTGTTTCTTCATATTCATTTTTAGGTTTGCTGTCTGCAACTATACCTGCACCAGCTTGAACATAGAATTTTTTATTTTTCACAACAGCAGTTCTTAGAGCTATACATGTATCAAATTCTCCATTTGCAGAAAAATATCCAATTCCACCTGCATATACCTTTCTTTTTGATATTTCTAATTCATCTATAATTTCCATTGCTCGAATTTTTGGAGCACCTGATACAGTGCCTGCTGGAAAACCAGCCAAGAGGGATTTAAATTTTGAAAATTTTTTATTATATTTACCAACTACATTCGAAACTATATGCATAACATGCGAATATCTCTCAATTATAAAGCTTTCGGTCACTTTTACTGAATTTATCTTTGAAACTTTACCAGCATCATTTCTTCCTAAATCAAGAAGCATTAAATGTTCTGAAAGCTCTTTTTTATCGTTAAGTAGATCTTTCTCATAATAAAGATCTTCTTTTTTATTTTTACCACGTGGTCTTGTTCCAGCAATTGGTCTTACTGTAATCTCGTTATCCCTAAGTCTTACTAATATCTCAGGGCTTGCACCAATTATTTGAAAATCGTTAAAATTGAAGAAAAACATAAAAGGTGAGGGGTTAGTTACTCTAAGTTTTTTATAAATATCTAGTGGTTTTTTAGTTAATTTTGCCTCAAATCTTTGACTTAAAACAACCTGAAAAATATCTCCTATTTTAATATATTTTTTGGCTTTATTAACCATTGCTAAAAATCTATTTTTGGAAGTATTTGATTTAACTTTTATATTTTTTGATTTTTGAATTATTTTTCTATCAATATTTTTTATAGAGGATTGAATTAGTAATTTAAATAAATCAGATTTAATTCCTTCATATCTAGTTTTATAATTTTTTATTTTTTCGTCTTTAAAGATATTTGATATGAAAAATATTTCTTTTTTTAAATTATCATGAATTATCAAAGTTCTTGGTCTTAAAAGTCTTACATCAGGAAGGTTTAGATCATTTTTGCAATTATTTGGAATTTTTTCTATATATCTAATTGAATCATAAGAAAAATAACCAGATATTAATGAACAAATTTTAGGTAAATTTTTTGGAGTATTAAACTTGAAATCTCTTATAATTTTTTCAATTAATTTTTCAGGTTTATCTTTTAACTTAATTTTTTTATTTTTTTGAATTAAATAAGAGATTTTGTTATTAAATTCCCAGATTTTATCTGGATTTTTACCAAATATTGTATACCTACCTTTAATTTTTCCTTTTTCTACAGACTCAAATATAAAACTATTTTTTTCCTCTAGGAAATTATCTATTAAATTTAAAACCTCTTCATCACTCCTTACTTTTTTTTTTGTGTATATAATTTGATTTTTTTTGCTTCTGTGTCGAAACTTAAAATCTTGGAAGCTTCGATTAATAATCATTTGAAATAATTTTTAACTCTATCAATAGTTTTTTGGTTTAATTGTATTTTATATTTACTAGTTAGCAATTGATCATAAGCGGCTAAAATACTTTTCCTTGTATTGGTAAATTCACTATCTACAAAATTCTTATAATCTTCACCATCTTTGTTAAGTAGATTTTTATTAGAACCCGTTATTTTTACTAGGTAAATTTTATTTTCACTATTGTTTACTAAGGTAAAAGAATTAACTGGCAATGAGTAAAGCATTTTTACAGAATTTATCTCAAATACTTTATCGTCGTTAATAGAGCTAATTGACATGTATTCTTTGTCAAAATTACTTAACTCATCAAATTTTGTGTTATTGAATTTATTATTTTGAATTTCTTCTAAAATTTTTCTGTTGTAATCAAATTTTCCTTTTTGATAAATTAACTCCGCTATTTCACCTTTGATTATTTCATCATCTAAATCTGGTGCCAGATCGTATTCTTGATCAATATTATAAAGTAAAAAATTATCACCACTCTCAATTAAATCTAACTTAATTTGTTTTTTTGAATAAATTAACTCCTCATTAATTTGTTCACTTGAGTTAGGTGCAAATTTAGAAATATCTATAATATTTACATTAATATTTTCCAAAATATTTTCAAAACTTGTACCTTGTGAAATTTTGTTTTCAATTTCATCAATTTCATCAAAAAAGTCTTGATTAAATTCTTCAATACCAATCAAATTTTTAGGATTTAAAATAACGTATCTAAAATCAATGTATTCTCTTTTTAATTGGTCTTTATTTTCTTCTATAAATACTTTTATTTCATCATTAGT
>CACFCI010000023.1 GCA_902564785.1 uncultured Pelagibacteraceae bacterium
GTAGCGATGACCAGGGGTGCTAAAATATTTAATTAATTTAATAGGAGAGACGATATGAAAATGTTTTATGAAAAAGATGCAGATGTAAATCTGATTAAGAGTAAAAAGGTTGCTATTTTTGGTTATGGAAGTCAAGGGCATGCCCATGCATTAAATTTAAAAGATAGTGGAGTAAAAGAAATTGTTGTAGCATTAAGAGAAGGTTCATCGAGTGCAGCAAAAGCAGAGTCAAAGGGTTTAAAGGTAATGAATTTATCAGATGCTGCTGCGTGGGCTGATGTAGTAATGATTTTAACTCCAGATGAGTTACAAGCAGAAATTTATAAAAACCACATAGAACAAAGAGTAAGAGAAGGAACAAGTATTGCTTTTGCTCATGGGTTAAATATCCATTACGATTTAATTAAAGCAAGAAAAGATTTAGATGTTTTTATGGTTGCTCCAAAAGGACCTGGTCATTTAGTTAGAAGTGAATATGAAAAAGGAGGTGGGGTACCTTGTTTATTTGCTGTTCATCAAGATGGTTCAGGAAAAGCAAGAGACTTAGCTTTATCTTATGCTTCAGCAGTTGGAGGTGGAAGATCAGGAATTATTGAGACTACATTTAAAGATGAAGTTGAAACAGATTTATTTGGTGAACAAACTGTATTGTGTGGAGGTTTAGTTGAACTAATTAAAAATGGTTACGAAACTCTAGTTGAAGCAGGATATGAACCAGAGATGGCATATTTTGAAACAGTTCATGAAGTTAAATTGATTGTTGATTTAATTTATGAAGGTGGAATTGCAAACATGAATTATTCTATTTCGAATACTGCAGAATATGGCGAATATCAATCAGGACCAAGAGTGGTTAATAAAGAAGAAACTAAAAATAGAATGAAAGAAGTCTTGGCTGAAATTCAGTCTGGAAAATTCACTAAAGAGTGGATGGATGAATGCAAAAATGGTCAAAAGAATTTTCTTGCCACAAGAGCAAAGTTAGCTGAGCATCCAGTTGAAAAAGTAGGTGCGGAACTAAGAGCTATGATGCCTTGGATTGGTAAGAAAAAATTAGTTGATAGTGATAAAAGTTAAATTTTATCAGTAAATTATTGCTACTATAATTCAATTATTTCACTTATACTTTTTTAAATAAATTTTAAAAACGAGGGGAATAATGAAGACTAAAAATATAGTAAGAATACTATTGTCATTAGTTCTAGTATTTGGATTTTCTTCAGCATGGGCAAAAACTATTAAATGGTCTATGCAAGGAGACAGTTTAACACTAGATCCACATGCACAAAACGAAGGTCCAACCACACAAGTATCTAGACAAGTTTATGAAGCTCTAGTTCAAAGAGGCTTGGACATGAAAATAGGACCTGCTCTTGCAACAAAATGGAGAACAACTGATCCAAATAATTGGGAGTTTACATTAAGACAAGATGTTAAATTTTCTGATGGTTCAAAAATGACAGCAGAAGACGTTGTGTTTAGCATATTAAGAGCAAAACAAAGAACATCAGATTTTAAGGAATATATTAGCACCGTATCAGGTGTTAAAGCTATTGGTGATTATACAGTTGTTATTACAACTAGTAAACCAAACCCTATTCTTTTAAATCAACTATCAAACATCTTTATAATGTCTAAAGCATGGTCAGAGAAAAACTTTGCAATGGCACCACAAAATTGGGATGCAGGGCAAGAAACATTTTCAGCTACTAATGCTTTAGGAACTGGACCTTTTAAAATTACTTTAAGAGAGCCAAACACTAAAACTGTGTTTAAAAGAAATAAATATTGGTGGGGTGAAATGAAAGATAAAAAAGTAACTCAAATTGAATTACTTCCAATTAAAAATGCAGCAACTAGAGTTGCAGCACTATTATCTGGAGAAATTGATATAGTTACTGATGCACCTGTTCAGGATTTAAAAAGAATTAGTTCTTCTTCAGGTCACAAAGTTGAAAGTACTGCACAAATGCGTACAATTTTTTTAGGAATGGATCAAGCAGCTGATAAGTTAAGAACAGGTAACACAGGTGATAACCCATTTAAGAAAAAAGAGGTAAGACAAGCTCTTTATCAAGCAATTGATATAGAAGCGATCAAGAAAAAAGTTATGAGAGGTTTAAGTGAACCAGCAGGAATTATAACTTTTCCAGGTGTAAATGGTTACACTACAGATCTTGATAAAAGATTGCCTTACGATGTTAGTGCTGCAAAAAAACTTTTAGCTGACGCAGGTTATCCTAATGGTTTTGATGTTGAGCTAAGATGTCCAAATGATAGATATGTTAATGATGAAGCAATTTGTACAGCTGTTGTCGGAATGTTAGGTAAAATTGGTGTTAACGTTAACTTGTTTGCTCAAACTAAAAGTAAACATTTCAAAGAGCTAAAAGATAATCAGGGTGATTTCTATATGCTTGGTTGGGGTGTTCCTACTCTGGATAGTCATTATGTGTTTCATTACTTATATGAGTCAGGCGCTAGCTGGAACAAAGTTAACTTTAGCAACTCAGAAGTAGATGCTGCTATCAGAGTTATGGAAGGAGAAGTTGATTTAGATAAAAGAAATGCAGCAATTGCTAAAGCTTGGAAAATTGTAAAAGATGATATTTCTTATCTTCCTTTACACCACCAAGTAATTTCTTGGGCATCTAAGAGCAATGTAAATGTGCCTATCAGACCTAATAACGAACCGTTATTCAGAACTGCTAGTTTTAACTAACTAAAAATTATTACAAGCCCTTTATGTTTTTAAAGGGCTTGTAAATTTTAACCTTCACGAATTGATAAAATATTTTTTTAAAAGACTGTTTCAATCTGCTTTGGTGATGTTGGTCGTCGCCTTTGTATCTTTCTCATTATTTAATTTTGTTGGAGATCCAATTAATAATATGGTTGGAGAAGAGACTTCTGACGAGGAAAGAGCTGAGTTGAGAGAAACACTTGGTTTAATGGATCCAATTCATGTACAGTTTTCAAGATTTATAGTTAATGCGTCTAAGGGTGAGTTTGGAATTTCATATCAATTAAGAAGACCAGTATCAGAATTAATAGTTGAAAGATTGCCTGCAACTATAGAACTTGTGGTTATTTCAGCGCTTATTGCACTTGTAACCGGCACATTATTAGGAGTTTATACGGGTATAAATCGAAAAGGCTTTTTAAGTGATTTTATTTTAGCCATATCTTTGTTGGGGGTTTCACTTCCCACATTTGTAATTGGTATATTATTTATATATTTGTTTGCAGTAATCTTAGGAATCTTGCCTTCGTTTGGAAGAGGAGAAGTTGTTGATTTGGGTTTTTGGACTACTGGTTTTTTAACAACTTCAGGACTTAAAGCAATTATACTTCCTTCAGTAACATTAAGTCTTTTTCAAATGACTTATATTATTAGACTGGTACGAGCAGAGATGATGGAAATATTACAAACAGATTATATCAAATTTGCACGTGCTAGAGGCATTAGCGAAAATAGTATAAAATATAAACATGCATTAAAAAATGGATTGATACCCGTGATAACTATAGCAGGAATAAATATTGGAACATTAATTGCATTTTCAATTATTACTGAAACCGTTTTTCAATGGCCTGGAATGGGCTTCTTGTTTATTCAAGCAGTACAATTCGTCGATATACCAATCATGTCAGCTTATTTAGTTTTTATAGCTTTTGTTTTTGTAATGATAAATTTTATAGTTGATATTCTTTATTATTTAATTGATCCAAGAATAAGAGTTAAAGGAGACACTGCAAGTGGATAACAAAACTTTAAGTTCTTGGGAAAGAATAAAAGATAGTGATATTTATCATAGCTTTATTAAATCTCCTACCGCAATTGTGTCATCTACTATTTTGTTTATAATTTTTTTCTGCTCTTTTTTTGTTGAGCTCATAACACCTTACAATCCTTTTGATCCATCTTCTCTATCACTTATGGATGCATTCACACCACCATCATGGACAGAAGATGGTCTTGCTAAATTTATTTTAGGTACTGATGGACAAGGAAGAGATATGTTATCCACAATTTTGTATGGATGTAGAATTTCTTTAATTGTAGGTTTTTCAGCGATAATATTTAGCTTAATTCTTGGAGTTGGATTGGGATTAACTGCTGGATTTTTTGGAGGAAAATATGAAATGATAGTAATGAGGTTAACTGATGTACAGTTAACAGTACCAAGTATTTTGATGGCATTGTTAGTTGATGGAATAGCAAGAGGATTAATTTCGAGAGAAATGCATGATGAAATGGCAATTTATGTTTTAATATTTGCAATCGGAATTTCAGAGTGGCCACAATTTGCAAGAGTCTCTAGAGCTGCAACTTTAGTAGAAAAAAATAAAGACTATGTTTCAGCATCAACAATAATCGGGGTTTCGAATTTAATTATTATGTTTAAACATATTTTACCAAATATTTTAAGACCAGTTTTAGTAATTGGAACTATTGGTTTAGCTCTTGCTATTTTAGCTGAGTCTACTTTAAGTTTTTTAGGTGTTGGTGTGCCTCCAACAACACCTTCTTTAGGGACATTGATAAGACTTGGGAATGATTTTTTATTTTCAGGAGAATGGTGGATAACCTTTTTTCCAGCAATTTTCTTAGTTATTTTAGCATTTTCAATAAATCTATTAGGGGATTGGATGAGGGATACTTTAAATCCAAAATTAAATAAATGACATTTTTAAAAATAAATAATCTTAGTGTTGACTATCAAATGAGAAAAGAAACTGTTTACGCTGCTAAGAATGTAAATATTGAGGTTAACAAAGGAGAAATTTTAGGATTAGTTGGAGAGTCTGGATCAGGAAAAAGTACAGTAGGAAACGCTATAATAAACTTAATTGATGAACCAGGTAAGGTTTCTAGTGGATCAGTTATTTTAGGTGATCTAAACATTCACGAAAATTCTGAAAGTATTGTTAATTATAGGGGAAATAAAATTGGATTGATATTTCAAGACCCTCAAACTTCACTTAACCCAATTCTTACAGTAGGTGAACAGTTAATTGAAACAATTCAAACTCATCTTAAATTAAGCAAAGAAGAAGCAAAAAATAAATCTATAAATTTATTGAAAGAGGTTGGTATAAAAGATGCAGAGACAAGATTTGATAATTATCCTCACCAATTCTCAGGTGGAATGAGACAGCGAGTAGTAATTTCTCTAGCTTTATGTTGTGAGCCAGAATTGTTAATTGCAGATGAGCCAACAACAGCATTAGACGTATCAATTCAGTCTCAGATTTTAGAACTGATTAAAAAATTAACAAAAGAAAGAAATCTTGCGGTTATACTAATTACTCATGACATGGGTGTTATAGCTGAGACAGCAGATCGTGTAGCAGTTATGAAAAGTGGTAATTTAGTTGAAATTGGTGAAACAAAAAAAATATTAACTAATCCACAAGAAAAATATACTAAAAGTTTAGTAAGCTCAGTTCCACCAACTAACAAAAAGATTTCAAGATTTGTAATTGTGGAAAAAGAAAACAATAATAAAAAAGAAAATAATATCAAAATATTAAATAGATGGTCAAAGAAAGAAATTATAAAACAAGATTTGGTAGAAATAAAAAATCTTAATAAAAGTTTTGATGACAATTTTTTTACAGAAAATTCAAAATATTCTGTGATGGCTGTTAATGATGTTTCGTTTGAAATAAAAGAAGGTGAGTCTTTTGGCTTAGTTGGAGAAAGTGGTAGTGGAAAATCTACAATTGCAAAAATGATTGTAAATTTATTTAAACCTACTTCTGGAGATATCTTCTTTGACAAAGTTTGTATAACAAAAATAAAACAGAGATCTGAATTAATGAAATTTAGAAGACAAATTCAAATGATATTTCAAGATCCTTATTCTTCGCTAAATGGAAGATTAAAAGTAAAAGATATAATTGCAGAACCAATAATACTTCACAATCCATCTATACCAAATATAGATTTAAATAATTATATTTATGATTTACTAGAGTCTGTAGAGTTAACTCAAAAATCTGCAGATCGATATCCACATGAATTTTCAGGAGGCCAGAGACAAAGAATATCAATTGCGAGAGCACTTGCCACGCAACCACGATTATTGGTTTGTGATGAACCTACTTCAGCCCTAGATGTTAGTATTCAAGCTCAGATATTAAATTTACTAAAAGATCTTCAAGAGCAATTAAATTTAACAATTTTATTTATTAGCCATGATCTTCCAGTTGTCAGACAAATGTGTGATAGAATTGGAGTCTTAAAAGATGGTAAATTATGTGAAGTTTCAAATACCGAGGATTTATTTTTGAAACCCTCGCATGAATATACAAAGGAACTATTAGACTTAATGCCTAAAATTGAGTCTATTTACAATTAACTTTCACGAAGCCATAAATGATCCATAAAAAATTGTTATTTTAACTAATTATTTTGCAATCTCTCTTATAGATTGTATTATAGATTTTCTAAAAATTTTAGTTATGAGCAATAAAGATAGAGTCTATATATTTGACACTACTATGCGTGATGGTGAGCAATCGCCGGGAGCTTCTATGAGCTTAGAAGAAAAAATTCAAATCGCTAGAGTGTTTGATGAATTAGGTATTGATATTATCGAAGCAGGTTTTCCTATAGCTTCGCCAGGTGATTTTGAAGCTGTTTCAGAAGTAAGTAAAATTCTAAAAAATTCTATTCCTGCAGGACTTTCAAGACATTCGGTAAAAGATATTGATAGAGCTTATGAAGCTCTAAAACATGCTCCAAGATTTAGAATACATACATTTATTTCTACAAGTCCTTTACATATGAAACACAAATTAAATATGTCTCCAGAAGATGTCTATGATTCAATTGGAAAACATGTTGCTTATGCAAGAAAGTTTACTGATGATGTTGAATGGTCTTGTGAAGATGGAACTAGAACAGATATGGATTACATGTGCAAAACAGTAGAGCTTGCAATTAAAAATGGAGCTACAACAATTAATATTCCTGATACAGTTGGTTACACAATACCATCTGAGTTTACTACAATCATAGAAACTTTATTAAATAAAGTTCCAAACATAGACAAAGCAATTTTATCAACACATTGTCATAATGATTTAGGATTAGCAGTTGCTAACTCTTTAGCTGGAGTTCAAGCTGGAGCAAGGCAAATAGAGTGCACAATAAATGGATTAGGTGAAAGAGCAGGAAATGCTGCCCTTGAAGAAGTTGTAATGGCAATTAAAACGAGACCTGATTTAATGCCATACGAAACAGGGATTAATACAACTCTTTTAAGTAAAGCTTCCAAAATTGTATCAAATGCAACAGGCTTTCCAGTGCAATACAATAAAGCGATTGTTGGTAAAAATGCTTTTGCTCATGAAGCAGGAATTCATCAGGACGGTATGTTAAAAAATAGACAAACTTATGAAATTATGACACCAGAAAGTGTTGGGGTTAAACAAACTTCATTAGTAATGGGAAAACATTCTGGGAGACATGCTTTTAAAGATAAATTAAATAGTTTAGGTTATCCAGATTTAACTGATGACGTAGTTGGAAACGCATTTGCAAAATTTAAGGTCTTGGCCGATAAGAAAAAACATGTTTACGATGAAGATATAATTGCATTGGTAGATGATAGTTTAATTGTAGATAATAAAGTGAATGCAATTACTCTAAAATCTTTAAAAGTTTTTGCTGGAACAGGAGAACCACAAAAAGCAGAAATGACTTTGGATGTTTACGGGGATGTCAAAAATGCAACAGAAACTGGAGATGGTCCGGTGGATGCAATATTCAAATGCATTAAAACTTTATATCCTCACGATGTTAACTTGCAGCTTTATCAAGTTCATGCAGTTACTGAAGGAACAGATGCACAAGCAACAGTGAGTGTAAAAATAGAGGAAAAAGGCAAAACAACTGTAGGTCAAGCTGCTGACACTGATACTTTGGTTGCATCAGCAAATGCTTACATAAATGCATTAAATAAAATGATAATTAAACGAGATAAAACAGCTCCAATGGAGCAAGAAAGTCAGAAAGTAAGAGGAATATAATGGGATTATTTGATAGTGTTAAGAAAATATGGAGCCAAGATATGGCAATCGATCTTGGAACAGCAAATACGCTTGTAGTTTTAAAAGGCCAAGGAGTGGTTCTAAATGAACCTTCAGTTGTTGCAATAGTAGATCAAGGTGGAAAAAAAAATGTATTAGCTGTTGGAGATGAAGCCAAGACAATGCTTGGAAGAACTCCTGGGAATATAAGCGCAATTAGGCCTCTAAGGGATGGTGTAATCGCTGATTTTATAGTCACAGAAGAAATGATAAAACATTTTATCAAAAAAGTTCATAAAGGGAGTACTTTTGCAAATCCTAGAATTTTAATTTGTGTACCAACTGGTTCAACACCAGTTGAAAGAAAAGCAATTCAAGATAGTGCTTTAGCAGCAGGAGCAAGAAGAGTTCAATTAATTGAAGAACCAATTGCAGCTGCTATTGGAGCAAATCTCCCAATTTCTGAAGCAACTGGTTCAATGATTGTAGATATTGGAGGGGGCACAAGCGAAATTGCGGTTATGTCTTTAGGTGGATTAGTTTATTCAAAATCTTTAAGAGTTGCAGGAGACTCAATGGATAGTGCTATAGTGGATTATATGAGAAAAGAATACAATTTATTAATTGGTGATACTACTGCTGAAAAAATAAAAAAAGAGATGGGTACAGCTGTCCCAACTGGAACAAATACTTACCCAGTTAAAGGAAGGGATTTAAGATCTGGTACCCCAAAAGAAGTAAATATTACCGAAGAAGATACTGCTGAAGCATTAAACGACATTATGAAACAGATGGTTGGTGCAATTAAGGATGCGTTAGAAAATACTCCTCCTGAGTTATCAGCTGATTTAGTTGATATGGGTTTAACTTTAACAGGTGGTGGTGCTTTATTAAAAAATATTGACAAAAGGTTTTCTAAAGAAACAGGTTTACCAGTTCATATAGCAGATGATCCGTTATCTTGTGTTGCTGTTGGTACAGGTAAAGCTTTGGATCAAGAAGAAACTTTTTCTACTATGTTATCTGAATATTAGGAAAAATGGCTACCGGCAGAGATGATTTTGTAATTGCCATTAGGTCAGCTTTTTTAAAAAAAAAAAGATAAACAGAAATTTTCCTTACTTACTCTAATTTTTTTATCTATTTTTGTAATTATCTTAAATAATTTTAATTTTAAAGCTATACAACTTTTTAAATTAGGAATTAATGAATTAATTTATAGATCATCTCATATTTTATCAATTCCAGAAAATAAATTAAAAGAAATAACCTCGAAATTTAATTCACATATGAATTTATACGAAAATTATCAGAAAGAATTAATAATAATAGAAAATTCTGAGCAAATTAAATTACAAAATGAGTTTTTAACTGCAGAAAATAAAAAGCTTAGGGAGTTACTTGATGAAAGCATAAATTCAGAAGAAATATTTGCTAGAGTTTTAATTGATAAAGACAGTCCGTATTTAAAATCAGTAGTATTAAATAAAGGTACAAAAGATAAAGTAAAAATTGGCATGGCTGTTATTGATGAGTTTTATTTAGTGGGACAAATTATTGAGGTAAATTATAGCAATTCCAGAGCGTTACTTTTGTCTGATTTAAATAGTAAAATACCTTCTGTTTTAGAGCCAGATGATATTCAGGCTGTAGTTTCTGGAACGGGAAGCAATTTTGGAACAATTGAACATACTCAAATTGATTATAAAGAAGGATTTAAAAATAAAGAAATTATTGCCTATACTTCTGGACTTGGAGGACTATTTAAACCAGGGATACCAATTGGAAAAATTGATAGTAGTTCAGATGGACAAATTAATTTTTTTTCTGATTTTACCCAATTGAATTACGTCAAAATAGTCTCTTATAAATTTGGTGGAGAAAAATAATGACATCACTTAACAAAAGTCCGTTTTTAAGAATATTTTTATCTTATCTTCCAATAATAATGTTATTTTTTTCAGTATTTAATGAGTTTGATTTTAATTACCTAAAACTTGATTATTTTTCTTTTAATTTTGTTCATTTATTAATTTTCTTTTGGACTTTAAGAAATCCTTATCAACTGGGTTACCTTGCAATTTTCTTTGCAGGTATAATTAACGATGTTGTAGTAGGAATACCCATAGGAATAAGTAGTTTTTGTTATCTTATTCTTTGTTCAGTAACAGCTTATTTAAGAAACATTACTTTGTCTCCAAACTTTATAAAAGACTGGATATCATTATTATTTACAATTTTATTAATAAACTCAATTCAAGTAATTATTTTAGATTTAGTTTTTTTAATTAAAGTCGATTACACTAATTATTTAATTAACTCTGGATTTACATTCTTATTTTATCCAATATTTTTTTTATTTTTTAATTTTTTAAACGAAAAAATTTCATATCAAAAAAATGATTAAATCTAATTCAGGAATAAGAAAAACTGATGTAATTAATAGACGTATGTTCATAATCGGAGCAGCGAAAGTAGTTGTTTTTGCTGGTATTATAGCACGTTTATTTTCACTACAGATAAATGAAAATAAAAAATATCTAACACTTTCAGATAAAAATAGAATTAGAGAATGGAAACTCCCACCCACAAGAGGAAACATAGTAGATTACTTTGGAAACGTAATTGCAGGCAATTTGAAAGTTTATCAACTACATATAATCCCAGAGCAAGTTGAGAATTTTAATTATTTACTAGTTAGATTAAAAATTCTTTTAAATCTTAGTGATAAAAAAATTGCAAAGATAAATAAATTAAAGTTAGAGCTAAAACCCTGGGATAGTATAATTGTTTCAGAGAATTTGAGTTGGAGTCAATTTGTAAAAATAAATAATTATTTATATGACCTTGTTGGTGTTAAACCAGTGATGACAATCTCCAGAAACTATCCATTCAAAGATGTATATACACATGTCCTTGGATATGTAAGTCAGCCAAATGAGAAAGAAATTTTAGATAATCAAATTATCCAAGAACGGTTTGTACCAGGTATGAAGATAGGAAAATTAGGTCTGGAAAAGAGACTGGAAAATCATTTAATAGGTACAAATGCAATACAAAGATATGAAGTTAATGCTTATGGTAAAAGAATTAATCAGTTGGAACATCAAAAAGGAGAGCAAGGATCACAAATACGCTTAACTGTTGATACAGAAATACAAAAAGCTTGTGGAGAATTATTGAATGAAAAGGCAGGATCTATAAGTGTAATGGATATTTACACGGGAGACATTATTGCGATGTATTCATCTCCATCTTATGATCCAAATTTATTTTTATTCGGTATAAGTCAAGATGAATGGCAATTGATTAGAAATAATCCTTTAAAACCCTTAATTAACAAAACTCTTTCAGGCCTTTACTCTCCAGGTTCAACTATAAAACCAATCGTTGCCCTATCTGCGTTAGAAAATAATGTTATTGATACAAAGTTTAAAGTTAAGTGTACAGGCAAGATGGAATTATATGGACAAACATTTCACTGTTGGAAGGAAAAAGGGCACGGTTGGGTTAGTTTGAAAAATGCAATGAAACAATCTTGTGATACTTATTTTTATGAAGTCGCAAGATTGTTAGGTGTTGATCGATTAAATATTACAGCTGAAAAATTTGGTTTAGGTAAAAAAGTTCTTGGTGAATATTTTGATACTGAAAAAAAAGGACTATTCCCAAATACGAAATGGAAAAAAAATAATCTTGGCAGAGGCTGGGTATTGGGAGAAACACTTATAACAGGTATTGGTCAAGGCTATATACAATCAACGCCCTTACAACTTTGCATGATGACAGCACAAATTGCAAATGGTGGATATGTGATCAAACCTAAGATAATTGTTGATAGCAATCCAATTTCTTATGAGGAAGCGAAACAATCAATGGAAAGTGGATTGTTATTTGACTCTAACTCTGAACATCTATTAGATAAAAAGTTATTTAAAAACAAAAAAAATATAAAGATAGTTCAAGAAGCGATGTTCGCTTCGACAAATGAAAGATTTGGAACCTCTTATAAATCAAGAATTGACGACCCTAAGTATCAATTTGCAGGAAAAACTGGAACAGCACAGGTTAAGAGAATAAGTAAAAGAGAAAGAGAATTAGATTTAGAGTTAGAGCAAATTCCTTACAAAGATAGAGACCATGCATTATATGTTGCTTACGGCCCTTATATAAATCCAAGATATGCTTTAAGTATAATTGTAGAGCATGGTGGCTCAGGAAGTAAGGCAGCAGCACCTATTGCAAAAAAACTATTTAAATTAATTATTGATAGACATGAATTAAGAAGTAAACAATCAAATTTTGAGAGGATTACAATTTAAATGTT
>CACFCI010000024.1 GCA_902564785.1 uncultured Pelagibacteraceae bacterium
ATCAAAATATCTTATAAATTCATGGACAACAATTCCTCATGTTACAAATCACGATGAAGCCGACATAACGGAAATGGAAAGTTTTAGAAGTTCATTAACAGATATGTATACTGGAGAAAAAATTAAAATTACACCTCTAGCATTCATAATAAAGGCTTTGGTTGCATCTCTTAAGAAATTTCCCAGTTTTAATTCTTCTATAGATGAAATTGAGACTGGAAAAATGACTTTAAAAAAATATTACCATATTGGGATAGCAGTTGACACGCCAAATGGATTAATGGTTCCAAAAATAAGAAATGCAAATAACAAAAAAATTTCTCTGATAAGTAAAGAATTAAAAGAGGTAAGTGAACTTTGCAGAAATTTAAAAATTGATAAAAAAGAATTGTTTGGCGGCTCGATGACGATTACGAGTTTAGGTGGTATAGGAGGTTCATTTTTTACTCCTATAATTAATTATCCTGAAGTTGCAATATTAGGAGTAGGAAGATCAGAAAAAAAACAAATTTTTATGAATGGAAAGTTTCAAACTAGGACTATGTTGCCAATTTCTTTATCTTATGATCACAGAATTATTGATGGTGCAGAAGCAGCTAGGTTTAATAATGATCTAAAAGAAAATTTAGGCAAAAATTTTGCCTATAAACTAGCTGTCTAATTAAAAATGAGCAAATCCATATCATTATTTAGTGCCTTATTGTGCACTTTTATTTGGGGAACAACTTTTATTGCCCAAGATACGGGCATGGATAATATTGGCCCTTTTACATTTAATGCTGTGAGGTTTTTTGTTGGTTTTCTAGCCATAATTCCACTTATGATTTTATTTGAATTAAAAAATTTTAAATCAGAATTTAAATTAGATAAAAAAACTTTCATAATTTATTCATTATTAATTGGAATTTCATTATTCTTAGGCTCAGCACTACAACAAGTTGCTTTGCTTTATACGGATGTCGCAAATGCTGCTTTTTTTACAATTTTTTATGTGCCAATGGTACCGATTATCATTTTTTTGTTTGGTAAAAAATCAATGCATTGGAGTGTATGGCCTTCTGTAGTTCTATGTTTAATTGGAGGATATTTATTAACAAATTTTCATGATGCAACAGTAAGATTAGGAGATACTTTAGTTGTTCTCGGAGCTCTATTTTGGAGTACTCATATCATTTTTACTGGGATCATTATAACTAAATACAATCTGCCACTTACTTTAGGAGCTGCGCAGACTTTAATTGTGGCTATTTTTTCATTTATAATTGGAATTATTTATGAAGGATTTATTTTAAGCAATATTTTAATGGAAATTTATTCAATTTTATATGCAGGTATATTATCTGGTGGATTTGCATTTGTATTACAAATTTATGCCCAGCGTAATATTACTCCAGCACCTGCAGCTATAATTTTTTCTCTTGAAGGTGTATTTGCGACTATAGCTGCTTGGTTTATTTTAAATCAAATTCTAGATGTTAATAATTTACTCGGATGCTTTTTTATTCTATGTGGAGTTCTCTTGTCTCAATTACTGCCTTTAATTAAAAAGAAATATACTTAATAAATTAAACTAAATAAAATTAAAGCAATTATTATTCTATAAATTACAAACGCATTCATTGAAAATTTATTAATATAAATTAAAAAGAATTTTACTGTTAAGAAAGAAAAAATAAAAGAAGATATAATGGCAATAACTATTAAGTAGTTAAATTCAATTGATTGTTCAAAAACATCTTTTAAGCTTAAGACACTAGCTCCAGCCAATGCAGGGATTGAAAGTAAAAAAGATATCTTACTTGAGTCTACTCTATTAAATTTTAAAATTCTCGCAGCTGTTATAGTAATTCCTGCCCTACTAACTCCAGGTACAAGAGAGAAAATTTGGACAATACCTATAAATATTATTGACTGAAAGTTTAGATTTGAAGAAATCTTTTTATCAAATCGACTTTTGTCTGAGATAAATAAAACAATTGCAAATATTAATGTAGTCCATGCTATGATTTCTATGTTTCTTAACTGATAAATTAAACCTGTATTATAAATTATATAACCAACAATAATTAAAGGAATAGATCCAAGTATAATTAAGCTTAAAAGTCTTTTATTTTTTCTAGCATCAAATAGTTCATCTTTAAAAAAATAAATTATTGCCATTAGAGAACCTAGATGGAGGCTGATATCAATAAGCAAAGAACTAGATTTAAATTCATATAAAGTAGAAACCAAAACTAAATGAGCTGAAGAGCTTATAGGTAGAAATTCAGAAATTCCTTGAATTGCAGAAAGAATTAAAATTTCTATAATATTTTGGAACATTATTTCTACGTAACTTATAAAGTATTTATTTAAAACAATTCGATTTAAGCATAATAGCTATGCAATAATTAAAAACTTGTTTATTTGCGTGAATAATTCAAAAATTAAGGTCAATATTTATGACCTATTTAATACTTTATATAAGTAAATCAATGTATATTTTGCCAAAATCTAAATAATATTATGCAAGATAAAATGCTAAAATTTGTAAAAATAGGTCAACAAACTCCACCTAAAAGAGAAGTTGATAAAAGAAAGCATGATTTTAATGAAATTTATGATGAGTATATAAATGCAAAAGCTAAAGAGCAGTCAAGTAGATGTTCTCAATGTGGAGTGCCTTTTTGCCAAGTTCATTGTCCTTTAAGTAATAACATTCCGGATTGGCTAAAATTGACGGCAGAGGGACGATTAAAAGAAGCTTATGAATTATCTCAAAGCACAAACAATATGCCTGAAGTATGTGGCCGAATTTGTCCACAAGATAGATTATGTGAAGGAAATTGTGTTATTGAGCAGTCTGGTCATGGAACAGTAACTATAGGTTCAGTAGAAAAATATATTACAGATAACGCTTGGTCGGAGGGTTGGGTAAAACCAATTAAGGTAACGAATGAAAAAAATCAAAGCGTAGGAATTATAGGAGCAGGTCCTGCTGGATTAGCTGCTGCAGAACAATTAAGAAAAAATGGGTATAAAATTACTGTCTACGATAGATATGATAGAGCAGGAGGATTATTAATTTATGGAATTCCAAATTTTAAATTAGAAAAAGAAGTTGTAGAGCGAAGAACAAAACTCTTAAAGGATGGAGGAATTGAATTTGTACAAAACTTTGAAGTTGGTAAGGATGCAAGCCTAGATCAATTGAGAAAAAAACACGATGCAATTTTAATTGCAACAGGAGTTTATAAAGCAAGAGAAGTAAACTTACCTGGAAATGATCTTAATAATATTTTTCCTGCAATGGATTTTTTAACAGCATCTAATAAAAAA
Organism: uncultured Pelagibacteraceae bacterium; assembly: GCA_902564785.1. Lineage (GTDB taxonomy): Bacteria > Pseudomonadota > Alphaproteobacteria > Pelagibacterales > Pelagibacteraceae > Pelagibacter. The sequence goes on from CACFCI010000024.1 coordinate 3,319, forward strand.
GGTCTTGGAGATGATGTTGAGTTGTTTGACAAAGGAATTTTAAATGCAGAAGGTAAAGATATTGTTGTAATCGGTGGAGGTGACACAGCAATGGATTGTGTAAGAACTTCTATAAGACAGAAGGCAAAATCTGTTAAATGTTTATATAGAAGAGATAAAGAAAATATGCCAGGATCTGCTAGAGAAGTTGCAAATGCAGAAGAAGAAGGTGTTGAGTTTGTTTGGTTATCAAGTCCTAAAGAATTTAAAGGTACAAATAAAGTAGAAAAAATAATTGTAGATCAAATTAAATTGGGTGATCCAGACGAAACAGGAAGAAGAAAGCCACAGGTACAAGAGGGCTCAAGTTACGAAACAAAAGCAGATATGGTTATCAAAGCGCTAGGTTTTGATCCTGAGGATTTACCAAATTTATTTGATAGTAGTGAATTACAAGTAACAAAGTGGGGAACTATTAAAACAGATTTTGATACTATGGAAACAAATATAAAAGGGGTGTTTGCTGCTGGTGATATAGTTAGAGGAGCTTCATTAGTTGTTTGGGCAATAAAAGATGGAAGAGATGCAGCAGCTTCAATTAAAACTTATCTAGAGAGCAAATCTAAAGTGGAAAAAAGAGTAGCTTAATGGAAAATTATAAAAAGAACCTTCACCTTTTAAAAGAAAATAATGTTTATTCAGAAGACATGGAGCATGATGCTTGTGGTGTTGGTATAATTGCATCAACTGAAGGTAAAAAATCTCATAGAGTTGTAGAGTATGGTATTGAAGCGTTAAAAGCTGTTTGGCATAGAGGCGCTGTAGATGCCGATGGGAAAACTGGTGATGGAGCTGGAATTCATGTTGAAATACCAAAAGATTTCTTCATTGAAAAAATAGAAGTGACAGGACACACACATGACAATTCTGAAATATGTGTGGGTATGATATTTCTGCCTCGGAATGATTACGCGGCACAAGAAAGTTGCAAAACTATTGTTGAAAGTGAATTAACAAAAAATGATTTTAGTATTTACGGCTGGAGACAAGTTCCAGTTAATCCAAAAGTTTTAGGAGAAAAGGCATTCCAAACAATGCCTGAAATTATCCAAGTATTGTTTAAACCTCATAATCCAGAATTAACAAATAAAGATTTAGAAAGAAAAATTTATGAAACTAGAAGAAAGATAGAAAATGAAGCTTTTAAAAAATCTTTAAACAATTTTTATATTTGTTCATTGAGTTCTAAGTCTATCATTTACAAGGGGATGTTTTTAGCTGAAGCTATCTCAGATTTCTACCTTGATTTAAAAGATAAGAGATTTGTTTCAAGGTTTGCTATTTTTCATCAAAGATTTTCAACAAACACAGCACCTAGCTGGAATTTAGCTCAACCCTTTAGGGCTATAGCACATAATGGAGAAATTAATACTTATAGAGGAAATAAAAATTGGATGAAAGTTCATGAACAAGAGATGAACAGTCCTCTTTTTGACGATGTTGAAAACTTAAAACCTGTTATACAACAGGGAGCATCAGACTCTGCTGCATTAGACAATGTTTTTGAATTATTAAATATATCTGGTCAGCCTGCGCCTTTAGCTAAGCTTATGTTAGTTCCAGACGCATGGTCTAAAAAAAATAAAACTCTACCAAAAGATCACCAACAATTATTTAATTTTTTAAACAGTACTATGGAGCCATGGGATGGACCGGCAGCTATTGCTGGAACTGATAATGAGTGGGTTATTGCTGCAAATGATAGAAATGGATTAAGACCTTTAAGATACGTAATTACAAAAGATAAATTATTATTTGCAGGTTCTGAAACAGGAATGATTGAATTAAATGAAAAAAGAATTTTGTCAAAGGGAAGATTGGGTCCTGGGGAAATAATTGGAGTTAGAATAGAAAAAGGTAAAGTATTTACTAACAAGAAAATAAAAGATTATTTAGCTAAAGAATATAAACACTTTAATTCACAAATTATTGACCTAGATGATAAGCTAACTATTTCAGATGAAAAAAATTCTTTTTCGGGAGATGATTTAAGAAGAAGGCAATATACTTTTGGTATAAGTTTAGAAGACCTTGAGCTCATACTACATCCTATGGCAGAAGATGCTAAAGAAGCAACCGGATCTATGGGGGACGATACACCATTGGCTGTTTTGTCAGATAGGTATAGACCGTTATACCATTTTTTTAGACAGAATTTTAGCCAAGTCACTAACCCACCAATAGACTCTTTAAGAGAAAATAAGGTTATGAGTTTGAAAACAAGATTTGGAAATCTTGGAAATATTTTAAATTTTGATAATTTAACAAAGCAAAATATTTATGTTTTAAATAGTCCAATATTATCAAATTCTCAGTTTGAAAAATTTATAAATTTTTTTTGGTAATAATTCATCTATAATTGATTGTACTTTTTCTGAGGAAGAAACTTTATTTGATTCAATTAAAAAAATTCAAAAAGAAGCTGAAATTGCAGTAAGACAGGGAGTTACTCAATTGATTTTAAGTGACAAAGAGCTTTCTAGCTTAAAACTTCCAATACCAATGCTTTTAGCAGTTGGATCAATTAATTCATTCCTTATTGAAAAAAAACTAAGAGGATATGTATCAATAAATGTTCAATCTGGAGAGGCTTTAGATACACACTCATTTGCAACGTTAATAGGAGTTGGAGCAACTACTGTAAATCCATATTTAGCATTTGATAGTTTATTTCAGCGTCATGAAAAGAAACTATTTGGTAAATTTAGCTTTGATGAATGTGTAGAGAGATACATAAAATCAGTAAACGCAGGTTTATTAAAAATCATGTCTAAGATGGGTATTTCAGTTCTAAGTTCTTATAGAGGTGGATGTAACTTTGAAACCGTAGGTTTAAGTAGAACAATTGTTGCAGATTATTTTCCAGGAGTTGTCTCTAAAATTTCAGGTATTGGACTTACGGGTATAGAGAAAAAAATTAGAGAAATTCACAAAGAGGCGTTTGAAAGTTCTGAAACCATATTGCCAATAGGCGGTATATATAGATATCGTAAAAACGGTGAAACACATCAATATCAAGGAAAATTAATTCATTTACTTCAAAGTGCAGTAGGATCTAATTCTTATGATGCCTATAAAAGATATGCGGATGGAATATATAATTTACCACCTATTAATCTTAGAGACTTAATTGATTTCAGAGAAAAAAAATTAAGTGGGCCAATAGATATTTCTGAGGTTGAACCAATAGAAAATATTTTAAAAAGATTTGGAAGTGGGAGTATGTCTCATGGAGCTTTATCGAAAGAGGCACATGAAACTTTGGCAACTGGTATGAATAGGATCAAAGGTGCTTCATGTAGCGGAGAGGGTGGTGAAGACGCAAGTAGATTTAAAGTTTTAGATAATGGTGATAGCGCAAACTCAAGAGTTAAACAAATAGCTTCTGCAAGATTCGGAGTTACTGTTAATTATCTTAATAATTGTAATGAGATAGAAATTAAAATTGCACAAGGCGCTAAGCCTGGTGAAGGAGGTCAGCTACCAGGATTTAAAGTTACAGAGGAGATTGCTAAACTTAGACATTCAACTCCTGGAGTAACTTTAATATCACCACCACCACATCATGATATTTATTCAATTGAAGATCTTGCACAACTAATTTATGATTTGAAACAGATAAATCCTAAAGCGAGAATTGGAGTTAAGCTTGTTGCTTCCTCTGGAGTAGGAACAATTGCAGCAGGTGTAGCTAAAGCAAAAGCAGATATAATATTAATTTCTGGACATAATGGTGGAACAGGAGCAACACCACAGACTAGTGTTAAATATGTTGGAATACCATGGGAAATGGGTTTGACGGAAGCAAACCAAGTATTAACTTTAAATAATCTTAGACATAAAGTTACATTAAGAACAGACGGTGGAATTAAAACTGGAAGAGATGTGGTAATAGCTGCAATGATGGGTGCTGAAGAATATGGTGTTGCTACTACAGCATTAGTTGCAATGGGATGTATAATGGTAAGGCAATGTCATTCAAATACATGTCCTGTAGGAGTTTGTACTCAAGATGAAAAGCTCAGAGAAAAATTTACTGGAACTCCAGAAAAAGTAGTTAATTTGTTCACATTTATAGCCAATGAAGTAAGAGAAATATTAGCAAATTTAGGTTTTAAATCATTAAATGAAGTGATTGGTAGGACAGACTTGTTAAAACAGGTTAGTAAGGGTTCTCCAAATTTAGACGATTTGGATTTAAATCCTTTATTTGTTCAAGCTGATAATGGAAATAATCCAAGGTATTGCGAGGATCAAGAAATAAATAGTGTACCAGATACTCTTGATCAACAGATTTGGCCAGAAATTGAAAAAGCTTTAGATAATTCTGAAAAAATTGAGAAAGAACATCAAATAAAAAATACTCACAGGGCAGTAGGCACAAGAATTTCTCATCATTTGTATAAAAAATACGGTTATGAAAAACTTGATGAAAACTTTTTAGTTTTAAATTTTAAAGGATCAGCGGGTCAATCATTTGGTGCATTTTCTTCTAAAGGTTTAAAACTTGTATTAAAGGGAGATGCAAATGATTATGTAGCTAAAGGTTTGTCAGGAGCTACTATTTCAATAAAATTACCTGAAGAGAGCAATTTAGTTTCAAATGAGAATACAATTTTAGGAAATACTGTTCTTTACGGAGCTACTTCAGGAAAACTTTTTGCTGCTGGCCAAGCTGGTGAAAGATTTTCAGTTAGAAATTCTGGTGCAGTTACAGTAATTGAAGGATGCGATTCTAATGGATGTGAATATATGACTGGTGGAACTGTAGTAATTTTAGGAGATGTTGGTGATAATTTTGCAGCTGGTATGACAGGTGGAATGGCCTTTATATATGATGAATCTCAACAATTTGAAAAAAAAGTAAATCCAGAGTCAGTAGTTTGGCAAAATGTAGAGACAGATTATTGGAAAGAATATTTAAAAAATTTAGTCAGTGAGCATTTTAAAGAAACTGAGTCTCAATTATCGAAAAAAATAATTGAAAACTTTAAACATGAAGTAAATAATTTTATTCAGGTGTGTCCTAAAGAAATGTTGGATAAATTAAAAAATCCAATTACTTTAAAAAAAGATATAAAAAAAGTTAGCTAAATTAATAATTTAAGTTCTTTTAAAATTATATTTAACCATTTTTTATTTGATAAACTGTGATCACCTTTTTTTATAATATTTAATTTTTTCTTAGCTTTTGGAAATAATCTTAAAACCTTTCTTGAATATGAGACAGGAACTGCCTCATCATTTTCACCATGCACCATTGTTACTTTAATATTTGAACTTATTTTCTTATTTAAAACTTTGTTTTTTCTTCCATCATTTATTAATTGTAAAGTAATTGGATATTCATAATTGCCATGTTTTAATTGATAAATACCCTTACGTATTGTTTCCTCTTTCATTTTTTTAGTAAATTTTTTCCACATTAAATTTTCTAAAAATTCAGGAGCAGCCCCTATTCCTAAAAATCCTTTAATCTGTTTTTTGAAAATTTTGAATTGATTGAGTGAAATCCATGCGCCCATACTTGAACCAATTAGAACAAATTCTTTTTTTTTAACGTATTTTCTAATTAAAATTGATGTCTCTTTACTCCATTTTGAAATATTTCCATTTACAAATTTTCCAGAAGATTTCCCATGACCAGAGTATTCTAGTGCTAAAAAACTTACTTTATTTTTTTTAGCAAATTTCAAAAATGCATTTGGTTTTTTTCCTTCTAGATCTGACATAAAGCCATGCAAAAAAACTATAAAAGAACTATTTTTAAAAATTTTAGAAATATGTCTAATTTTCTTTGTATTTGATATTTGATGAAATCTGAAATTTGCCATAATCGTTTATAAGTTTTGCCTATTAATATATAATCATATCAAATGTCATCTGATTTAAAAGTTTTACAAGTAATACCAAAATTAGGTTATGGAGGTGCTGAAACAGGCTGTTATGATATAGCGCATTATTTACCCGAAAATAATTGCAAATCATTTATTGTAACAAGTGGAGGTGAATTACTTAAATTTGTAGATAGAAAAAAAGTTAAGATATTTAGACTTCCGGTGCAGAGTAAAAATCCTTTACTAATTTTAATTAATGCTTTTATCTTAATTGGAATAATTTTAATTTATAATATTTCTCTAGTTCACGCGAGAAGTAGAGCACCTGCTTGGTCATGTTTGTTAGCAACAAAAATTACAGGACGAAAATTTGTAACTACATTTCACGGGACATACAATTTTAAGAGTAATATAAAAAAAATTTATAATTCAGTAATGACTAGAGCAGATTTAATAATTGCAGGATCTAATTTTATTTTTTCTCATATTAAAAAAAATTATTCAAAATATTTAAATGATAAAAAAAAATTAATGGTTATTTTTAGAGGAATAAACGTTGACTACTTTGACCCAACAACCAAAATTGAAGTTGATGAAAAAAAATTATTAAAAAAATGGGACATTGAAAAAGATAAAAAAATTATACTTTTACCTGGTAGATTAACTTCTTGGAAAGGACAGGAAGTTTTTATAGAGGCAATTAATTTAGTGAATATAGAATTGGGTTATGAGGCATTTTATGCTGTCATTCTAGGTAATGATCAAGGTAGGGATTTATATAAGAAAAAATTAATAAGACTTGCAGAGCAATATAGATTATCTACACAAATAAGGTTTATAGATCATTGTAATGATATGGCATTAGCTTATAAAGTTTCTGATATTATTGTTTCAGCCTCAATTGAACCAGAGGCTTTTGGTAGAGTTGCTGTTGAAGCACAATCTATGGAAAAACCAATTATAGCAAGTAACATTGGAGGTTCTAATGAAACAATAATTGATGAAAAAACTGGTTTTTTATACGAAGCAGGAAATGCTAAATCATTAAGTGATAAAATCTTAAGAACTCTTAACATGGATGAAACGCTATTAAAATTAATTGGTAATGAGGGAAGAAAAAACATAGTTCAAAAATTTAATGTTGAAAAAATGTGCTTTTCTACTTATTCAGAGTATAAGAGATTATTAAATTAAATGCCGATAATAACACTACCTGACGGAAACAATATTGATTTTCCTAATAAAGTTACTGGACTGGAAGTAGCTGAAAAAATTAGTAAGTCATTAGCCAAACAAGCCATGGTTATAAGTGTTGATGGTGAGCTTAAAGATCTTGATTTTCAAATTGAAAATGACTGTTCTGTAAAGATTTTTACCTCAAAAAATCCTGAAGGCTTGGAAACTATAAGACATGACACAGCTCATATTTTAGCTATGGCTGTCCAAGAATTGTTTCCTGGCACACAAGTTACAATTGGACCTGTGATTGAAAATGGATTTTATTACGACTTTGCTAGAAAAGAACCTTTTACTGAGGATGATCTAGTAAAAATTGAAAATAAAATGAAAGAGATTGTAGATAGGAATGAAATAACAAAAAGAGAAGTTTGGGATAGAAAAAAAGCAATTAGCCATTTTAAAAAAAAAGGAGAAATTTATAAAGCTGAGCTTATTGAAGCGATACCTGAAAACGAAGATGTAACAATTTATTTTCATGGAGAATGGCATGATTTATGTAGAGGTCCACATCTTTCCTCTACAGGTAAAATAGGAAAATATTTTAAACTTACAAAAGTATCAGGAGCATATTGGAGAGGAGACTCTAATAATGAAATGTTGCAACGAATATATGGTACGAGTTGGGCAACTCAAAAAGATCTAGATGAATACTTGAAAAGAATAGAAGAAGCGGAAAAAAGAGATCATAGAAAATTAGGTAGAGAAATGGATTTATTTCACTTTAGAGAAGAAAGCCCTGGCTCAGTATTTTGGCATGAAAGAGGATGGAGTTTATTTCAAAAGCTAATTCACTACATGAGAAGCAGACAAGATGCTGCTGGTTATAAAGAGGTAAATACTCCTGAGGTACTAGATAGACAGCTATGGGAAAAATCTGGGCATTGGGAAAAATATGGAGAAAACATGTATACTTCTGAAACACCGGATGAGAAAGTTTTTGCTATTAAACCGATGAATTGCCCTGGCCACATTCAGGTATTCAATCAAGGCCTAAAAAGTTACAGAGATCTTCCTTTACGTTTTGCTGAATTTGGAAAAGTTCATCGTTATGAGCCATCAGGCGCTTTACATGGGTTATTAAGAGTACGAGCCTTTACTCAAGATGATGCCCATATTTTTTGTACTGAAGATCAAATTACTAGTGAATGTTTAATTGTTACAAATTTAATATTAGATATTTATAAGGACCTTGGTTTTGAAAATGTAATTCTAAAATATGCAGATAGGC
>CACFCI010000025.1 GCA_902564785.1 uncultured Pelagibacteraceae bacterium
CCTATATTAAGTGCAATAATGGCAATGATTTTTTTTAGTGAAAAATTTATGTTTTATCATATTTTAGGCGCCTGTTTTATTATTATAGGAATATTGTTATCAAATAAGAAAGTTAAAAATGCTTAAAGTTGCTATATTAGATGATTATCAAAACGTTGCACAACAATTTGTAGATTTAGAAAAACTCTCAGGAAAATATGAGTTTAAGATTTTTAGTGAACCCTTCTTAGACGAAGCTGACGCAATTGAACAATTATCTAATTTTGAGGCCTTATTGATTATGAGAGAAAGAACACCGATTACTAAAAATTTAATAGATAACCTAAATGATTTAAAATTTGTAATTACAAGTGGATTAAGGAACAAGTCTATCGATTTGGAGGCAGCAAAAAAAAGAAAAATTATAGTTTGTGGTACAGATATAAATTTAAATCCAACACCTGAATTAACTTGGGCTCTAATTCTTGGTTTAGCTAGAAATTTTAAAGAAGAGTTTGACAATATGTATCAAGGGTATTGGCAAACCACAATTGGAGTGGAATTGAAAGGAAAAATCCTAGGTTTAATTGGTCTAGGTAGGGTGGGTACAGAAGTTGCAAAAATTGGAAAAGCATTTGGAATGCAAGTAATGGCCTGGAGCGAAAACTTGAGCTTAGACAAGTGCAAAGAATTAGATGTGCTTCCTTGTAGCAAAGATGACTTAATTACAAATTCTGATGTACTTTCAATTCATGTTCAAGGAGGTGAAAGATACAAAGACTGTATTACTATAAAAGAATTTGATAAAATGAAAAAAACAGCATTTTTGATTAATACTTCTAGAGGACCCATTGTGAATGAAGATGACTTAATTATTGCATTGTCAACGAATGTAATTGCAGGAGCTGGAATAGATGTTTATGACAAAGAACCACTACCAGAGAATAACAAACTTAGATTTTTACCAAATGCCTTGCTTACTCCTCACATAGGCTATGTAACAGCTGAAAATTATAGCATTTTTTATAACCAAATGATTGAAGGACTAGAGGCTTGTGTAAATGGAAAGCCTATCAGAGTTCTAGAGTAAAAATGGATCTCCCTGTTGTTAATCATGAGGATTATTTTGCCAAAATTGGCGATGATCATAAATTTCCAATTAATAAATTTGGAGAGTTAGCAAACTACTTAACTCAAAACAAAATAGTAAGTAAATTTCATAAACCATCAGCATGTTCATTTGAAACATTAAGCTACGCACATTCAAAAAATTATATATTAGATATTAAAAATAAAACTTTAAGCAAAGAAGGAGTAAAAAAAATTGGATTTCCACTTGTAGATAGTGTTGTGCAAAGATCTTTAGTTGCTACAGGAGGAACTGTTCTCGCATCTAAACTTGCAATAAATTATGGTATTTCATGTAACACAGCAGGAGGTAGTCACCACGCAAGTTATGACGGTGGTGCAGGTTATTGTGTGTTTAACGACGTAGCAGTTGCAGCACATTATCTACTTAATAGAGGTCTAGCAAATAGAATTTTGATTGTTGATCTAGATGTTCACCAAGGTAATGGCAATTCAGAAATCTTTAAAGACAACAGAAGTGTTTTTACATTCAGCATGCATTCCAAAACTAATTATCCTGCTAAAAAATCAAATAGTGATTTAGATGTAGAACTTGAGGATAACTTAGAGGATGACGCTTATATCAAAACACTTAAACATTATTTAAAAGAGCTAAATCAAGAAAATTTTGATTTTATTTTTTATATAGCAGGTGTTGATATTCATTTTAATGATAGATTGGGTAAATTAAAAATTTCTGACGAGGGAATAAAACTTAGAGATGAGCTAGTGGTAGAAAACTTTTTTTCTAGACGGATACCATTTTGTGGAGTTTTGGGTGGTGGTTACAACAAGGATTTCAATAAACTTGTTGAATTACATTCAATGTTACATCAATCTTGTGCTAAATATATAGGATCATGACAAAAAAAATAAATCCAAATTTAACTGCAGAACAAAAATTAATTTTATTCGAAGAGGGGACTGAGCGTGCAGGATCAAGTGAGTTAAATCATGAAAAAAGGGAAGGAAGTTTTCATTGTGCAAATTGTGGAGAAAAATTATTTGACTCGAAAACGAAATATGAGAGTGGATCAGGTTGGCCTTCTTTTTATGAATCTTTACCAGATGTGTTTGAAACAAAAACAGATCATTATTTAGGTTACGCAAGAACCGAATATCATTGTAAAAAATGTGGCGGACATCATGGTCATATATTTGAAGATGGTCCTAAACCAACTGGAAAGAGATTTTGCAATAACGGAGTATGTTTAGTTTTTAAACCAAAGAGCTAAATTTAATGTTTGAAGATATTGATATAAAGGCAATAAAAAAAGAATTAAGAAATTTTTCAAAAAATTACATAGAAAATTTTAATAAAATAGAAAAATTTGTAAAATCTGAAATAGATGAAATTTTAACTCTTAAAAAAAAGAATAAATCTATAATTCCTGAGATAAGTTTTAATCAGATAGATCAGGAAAATATTCAAGAAATAAGCAATATTAAAAAAAGAGGCTGTGTAATTATCCGTGATGTTTTTGATGACAAAATGATTCAGAATTTGAATGAGAAATTAGAGAAATACATCGATGAAAATAATTATTATGAAGATCAAAAAAAAAAATCTAATTTAGATAAATATTTTAGTGACTTACAGTCCGCAAAACCTCAAATTTATGGTCTTTATTGGTCAAGAGCACAGATTGAAATTAGACACTCAGAGCAAATGGCTAAAGTAAAAAAATGGCTTAACAATCTTTGGATATATGAAAACTCTGAATATAAAGTTTTTGATCCAAATAAAGAGTTATCTTATGCAGATAGAGTAAGAAGAAGAGAGCCAGGGGATGATACTTTGGGACTTTCTCCTCATTGTGATGCTGGATCTATTGAAAGATGGACTGACAGTTATTATCAAAAAATTTATAGAGATATTTTTTCTGATAACTTTGAAAAATATAATCCATTTGAAGCTAAGTATAGAGATAGAACAACAGAGTTCGAGTCTCCTGCAGTTGCACATGTATTTAGAACATTTCAAGGTTGGACTGCTTTAACAGAGCAAGGACCAAGTGATGGGACTTTACAATTAATACCTATTGCTAAAGGAATTGCTTATGTTTTAACTAGAGCATTACTAGACGATGTTGAAGAAAATGAATTATGTGGATCAAAACTTGGTAGAGCTTTATCAGTAAATAAAGATTATCATTCATTGCTATTAAAAGGTTTAGTTTCAATTCCAAAAATGAAGCCAGGTGACACAGTTTGGTGGCATCCTGACGTTGTTCATGCCGTTGAAGACAAACATTCAGGAAAAAATTATTCAAATGTTGTTTATGTTGGTGCAACACCTTATTGTAAAAAAAAATTTGGATTATACAGTAAAACAATCAAAAAAATTTTTAGAAGGAAAGAGTCCACCAGATTTTGCAGCTGAAGATTATGAAATTAAATATAAAGATAGAGTTAAACTAAAAGATTTAAGCTCTTTAGCTAAGAAACAGTTAGCTTTAGAAGAATGGAATTAATTATTTAAAAGATCTTGAAGTTTATTTTCTTTTTCTAATGCTCTTACTTCATCATAACCACCAATATGCTGGTCATCAAAAAAAATTTGTGGAATAGTTCTTTTTCCATTAGCTTTTTTAATCATTTCATCCATTGCTCCATCAACTTTTGAAATATCAATTTCATTATAAGGCGCATTATTTCTAGCTAATAATCTTTTTGCAGCCTCACAATAATTACATAGCGGACCTGTATACATGGTAATTTTTTTCATGAACTATAGATAGTCACCTTTTTTAATTTTACTAGCTATTTCTTTTCTAGAATATTCAAATTTTTTTCGATGTTTTATACTTTTTTGGTTTACTCTTTTTCTCCATAACCTGAAAGATGATGGTTTTAGAGATCTTCGCATAATTTTAATTACATCAGATTCTTTCTTCCCTGTTTTTTTTTCAATTTCCTCGAAAGTTATCCTATCTGCCCAGGCTGCCCAAATGATCCAATCCGGATCGTCCATTTTGGGCTCAGGATTTTTGACTCTGGTAATTGGCCTGTGACCTTTTTTTTTCATAAATCCTTTATATTTGAAAAAAATATTTAATGCATTTTTTTTAGCCTCTGATATTATGTATTAGATAGTCCTTCTTAGCCATCTTTAGCTCCCGGTTTTTAAGGACTATCTTTTTATATGCTCCCCCTAGATTTTATACTTTATCTACAGATAATTATTTTTTTATTTATTACACCCGGAACTCCCAGGATTGTAATTATCTCTTATTCAATGAATTATGGAGTCGGAAAATGTATATGGTCTGCTTTAGGTGATGTAACTGCAAATTTGATTCAAGCAACTTTAGTTATTTTTGTCATTGGATCTTTTTTTTCAGAGAACTCAACAATACTTAATGCGTTTAAATGGATCGGAATAATTTATTTATTATATTTAGCTTATGATATTTATAAATCTCGACCAAAAAGTATTTCAAGTGAAGGAGAAATAGAAAAAAGCAACTTATCTTTTTTTAGAGATGGTTTTTTAGTTGCTGGTACAAGTCCTAAGGCTTGGATGTTTTTTCCTTTTATTTTTCCTCAATTTATTGACTTTAATTCTAATTTATTTGTTCAATTTGTAATTTTAATCACAACTTACATCGTTTTAGATTTTTTATCTTTGATTGGCTATGCAATGCTTGCACAAAAATTAATAAAATGGATAACTGCTAATCCAAAAACAATTAATACAATTTCTGCGAGTGTTTTAGTAATTATTGCCGCAATAATTGTTGTAACTCAACAATATTAATTAGATTTGGCCTTTATTGTCACTTGCATAAAATTAAATTTCTTTATTTAATCAATTTATAATTAATTAATTAAAGAGGAAATAAAATGAGATTAAATAAAATAATTTTAAGTTTTGTTTCTGCATTAGTAATTTTATTTTCAACTTCTGTTGTATCATTTGCAAAAGTTGTTGGTGACAAAATTATTTTAGGTGCCGCTATTTCCCTAACTGGTAAATACTCATCTAATGGTGTTCATACTCAAAATGGTTATAACATGGCCGTAGACAGAATTAACAGCATGGGTGGTGTTAAAGTTGGTGGAAAAACTTATAAGTTTGATATTATTTATTATGATGATGAGTCAAACCCAAAGAGAGCTGCACAGCTTGCAGAAAGATTAATTTCACAAGATGGTGTTGAGTTTATGCTTGGCCCTTACAGTTCTGGTTTAACTAAAGCGATTGCACCAGTTACTGAAAAATATGGTGTTCCAATGGTTGAAGCAAATGGTGCATCTAGATCTTTGTTTACAAAAGGTTACAAATATCTATTTGCTGTATTAGCTCCAGCTAACTTATATCTTGATGTTGCTATTGAAACAGCGGTTGAGTTAAATGGTGGAAAACCAGTAAGAATTGCACAAGCATTTGAACAAGATGCATTCTCACAAGACGTTAGATTAGGTATCTTAGACGCAGCAGAAAGAACTGGTTCTAAAATCATAATCGACGATAAATTGCCTAAAGAGCTAAATGATATGGCTGCTACTTTGGTTAAAGTAAAACAAATGAAACCAGATGTACTTGTTGTATCAGGTCATACAAAAGGTGCGTTAACTGCGATCAGACAAATTGCCGAAATGAAAGTTGATGTTCCTATGTTGGCTATGACTCACTGTGATGCTGCCAAGCTATCTAAACAGCATGGTAAAAATTCACAGTATGCACTGTGCGCATCTCAATGGCACAAGTCACTAACTTATAAAGACGATTTCTTTAAAGATGGTATGACTTATGCTGCAGACTTTGAGAAGGAGTTTGGATATGATCCACCTTACCAATCTGCTGAATCTTCAGCTGCTTTATTGGTGTTCAAAGATGCATTTGAAAGAGCTAATTCTTTTGATCAAAAGAAGGTAAGAGATGCACTTGCAGCTACAAACATGCAAACATTCTATGGAAATATTAAATTTGCACCTGGTGGTCAGAACGTTGATAAGCCAATGGTACTTTTCCAAGTAATGTGTGATGCTTCAGGAAAATGTGAAAACAAAGTTGTAGCTCCATTGAAATGGGCTTCTGCTAAGTTGATACATCCAATTCCTAAGTGGTCAGAAAGATAAAACAAAATACTAAAGCCCCCTAGTCATAGGGGGCTTTTTTTTATATAAACCAAAAATACTTTTTATGGATTTTCTTGTATTTCAATATCCAATGATAACTGTTCAAGCTTGCTTAGATGGTATTCTTTTAGGTGTTTTGTTTGCATTGATCGCATACGGGATGGCACTTCAATGGGGCGTGATGAATATAATTAATATTGCACAAGGAGATCTGGTTATTTTAGGAGGATATATTGCGTACTTTATGTATCTATATGGTATACATCCAGCTTGGGGTGTGATTGTTGCTCCAGTGATAATGTATTTTGTTGGGATAGCGATTTACAAACTCGTAATTAATAAAGTAGTAGATAGAGATTTATTTATCTCTATTTTAGCAACTTTTGGAATAAGCATTCTCTTCATGCAATTAATGAACTTTGCATTTGGTGCAGACGTAGTGCTTGCAAACTCTGGTTACGGAACAACTATGTTGTTTGATAGCAATGTAGTTTTGCCTAATTCAAAAATATTTTCAGCATTCATAAGTATTTTATTTGCTGCTTGTTTAGTAATTTACATGAAAAAATCTAAGCTTGGCCGAGCGATTAGAGCTACAGCTCAAAATGCAAGAGCTGCTAAAATTTTAGGCGTTGATACAGAAAAAGTTTATGCTGCAACATTTGGTATAAATGCTGCACTCTGTGGTGTTGCTGGAGCATTAATTTCAATAACATTCACAATTCACCCTTATATGGGATTACCATACACAATTCGATCATTTATGATTGTTATTGTTGCGGGTCTTGGAAATTTACCAGGAGTTGCAATGTCAGGTATGGGATTAGGTGTATTTGAAGAATTTGCAGACTATATTCTTGGAACAGAATTTAGAATTGGTTCAGTATTTTTACTATTAGTTTTAATTTTAGTTTACAGAAGATTTAAACTCTCAAGAAAGAGAGAGTATTTGAAGTGAAAAAAAATTTATTTATAATAATTATATCTAGTTTTTTTGTTTTCAATTTTGTTTCGGCTGAAACTATTTCTTGTACTCATATTCAATACGGTAAAAAAGAAAAAATTATTCTAGAGAGAAATGAGGATAAAAATTTATTTGATGTATATGTGGTGTCAGATAATAATATTAAGAACTATATTGGGGAACAAAAAATTATTGAGGAGACACAGGATTTCTTCTTTGTTGGCACATCTTATATGTATTCAGATATTGGTAAGGAGTATTATCTTTTTTTCTTAGACAAAAATAATATGTCATCTCAAATGAATATAATTACATATAGCAATAAGACCAAAGATGATATGTCCAAAGGGGACTGTAAATATTTATAATGAAAAATAATTTAATATTATACATAGGCATACTAATTTTTGGGTTAGCGGCTCCATTTTTGTTTCCAGCTTTTAAAGTTCAGTTATCAATACTTTGTGTATTGATTGTTCTTGCGACTACATGGAATATTCAAGGTGGTGAGATGGGATATAATTCATTTGGAAATATTTTATTTTATGGACTAGGAATGTACCTTTGTGCATCGGTTCAAGTTGGAATGTTTTTTCCATTAGCAGAATGGACGGAGAGTGGTGGTGAGAAAACATTTGTTCATACTCCTACGCAGTTTTTTCAAGGAATGGCTGTTGGACTGATTGTTGCCGCTATAGTACCAACCATTATTGCAGGTTTAATTGGATACTCAATTCTGGGTCTTAGAGGGCATTACTTTGCAATATGCACATTGGGTTTAGGAGTGGCCGCAGGTGAAATTTCTGGAGGAATAGAAATTATTGGTGCAGGTCAAGGATTTACAACACCTCCATTTCCAGATGTTGGGAGTTTAGAAGCAAGAGGAGAGTTTTTTTATTTCTTAAGTTTTTTTACTTTAATTCTGACATTTATTGCAGTGCGCTCAATTTATTCTACAAGATTTAAGTTAATACTTAATGCTATCAGAGATAATGAAGATAAAGCTGAAGCAATGGGTATTGAAACAATGAAATATAAAATTATTGGCTGGATGATCTCAGCTTTCTTTTGTGGATTAGCTGGTGGAATAATGGGTGGATTAGTTGGTTATATAGACTCTACTGATGTTGCTTTCGATGGAAGAGAGATGGGTGTATTCATGGTATTGATGGCAATACTTGGAGGAAAAGGAACACTTTGGGGTCCAATTATAGGTGCAACCATATTTCATATATTTAAAGAGGGTTTTTGGACATTCTTTTTAGGTTGGCAGTATGTAGCCCTTGGAGTTTTGATTGTTGTAATTGTAATTTATTTCCCAGAGGGAATTATGGGATGGTTAAGAGAAAAATACCCTGAACGATTTGGTGAAGTAGTAGATGAGAAAGATCGTAAAGCACAGGTAGAACTTAAATGAGCATTTTAGAAGTAAGTAATGTAAGTAAATCATTTGGTGGTGTTAAAGCTAATGTTGACATCTCAATGAATGTTGAAAAAGGTA
The DNA here is from genome assembly GCA_902564785.1 of uncultured Pelagibacteraceae bacterium. GTDB lineage: Bacteria > Pseudomonadota > Alphaproteobacteria > Pelagibacterales > Pelagibacteraceae > Pelagibacter. The sequence continues at coordinate 8,658 of CACFCI010000025.1, forward strand.
AGATAGTTGGATTAATTGGGCCAAACGGTTCAGGCAAAACTACGTTGTTTAATTCAATTGTAGGGACTTACCCAATAGATAATGGATCTATTAAATTTAACGGTAAAGAAGTTTCCGAGTTACCAGTGCCAGTAATTGCTAAGTTAGGACTGCTAAGAACTTTTCAACAAACTAGAATTTATGGAAAACTTAATTGCATAGAAAATATGCTCATTAGTCACAAAGGTAGTGATGCAAATTTAATGAAAATATTTTCTAAAATTCCAAAAGAATTGACTAAAAAAGCAGAAAATCTATTAAATTTTGTTGGATTATATCAAAAAAGAAAGCTAAGAGCAGGAGATCTATCTTTTGGTCAGCAAAAATTATTAGAATTGGCAATGGCATTAATGAATGAACCAGAGATGTTACTGCTAGATGAGCCTACAGCTGGAATTAATCCAACTCTAATAAATGGTATTATTGATAGGTTAATTAAAGTAAATCAAGATTTTGGAATAACACTTTTAGTGATTGAGCATAACATGAGAGTAATTATGCAATTAGCAGAAAATATTTTTTGTTTAGCTCATGGTAAGATGTTGGCTAATGGATCACCAGATGAAATTAAAAATGATAAACGTGTCATTGATGCGTATTTAGGAGCACAATAATGGCTAATCAATATGAGGTATTAGGAAAAGCTCCAACACCAGATGATTTAAAAAAATTATCTCCTAACGAAGTTCATTTAACTATTAAAAATTTAAACGCAGGTTATGGAAAAATGGAAATTTTACATAACTTTGATTTATTCGTAAACAAAGCTCAGTCTTTATGTTTAATTGGTCCTAATGGTGCAGGCAAATCAACAATTCTTCACTCAATATATGGTTTTACAAATATTTTTTCAGGCCAAATTGAACTTGAAGGAAAAGAAA
>CACFCI010000026.1 GCA_902564785.1 uncultured Pelagibacteraceae bacterium
ATGAACTTATTTTTAAATCGATCTTACAAAATTAAAAAAATAGATCAGGCAGAATTAAATTATATAGATACTGAAAATAAAAAAAATAAATTAATAGTTAAAAAAATATCTGATTTTGATTACATTATTAATGGTAATTATTTTAATGCAAATTTTCTAATTTCAAATTTACTTAAAAATGAGGAAAAAAAAGAGATTAATTTTTTTGAAAACGATATAAATATAGAACTTGATTTAAAAGAAGTTTATATTGACGAAATATACTCAGTTAAAGACTTGTCAGGTAAGTTTAAAATTGAGAATAACAAGGTAAGTGGTGCAGATATTCTAGCTATTTTTGATGATTCTCAAAATATAAAATTTACAATTAGAACTAATGAACAAGGTGAAAAAATAACCACTCTTTTTTCATCTAAAGCAAAACCTTTAGTTAATAGATATAAATTTATCAAAGGTTTTGAAGACGGCAGAGACGGATATTTAGATTTTTATTCTTTAAAAAAAAATGGTATTTCAACATCTAAATTGGTTATTGACAATTTTAAAGTAAAAGAAATTCCTGCACTGGCAAAGTTGTTGGCTCTAGCATCTCTTCAAGGATTGGCAGATTTATTAACTGGAGAGGGTATAAGATTTACAGATTTTGAAATGAATTTTACAAACGAAAATAAACTAATGAGAATTCAAGAATTATATGCGATCGGACCCGCTATATCTATTTTATTAGAGGGATATAAAGAGGGAAATAATTTAATTAGTTTTAGAGGAACTTTAGTACCAGCTACAACAATTAATAGGACAATTGCATCAATACCTTTACTTGGAAATTTATTGATTGGAAAAAAAGCTGGAGAGGGAGTTTTTGGAGTTAGTTTTAAAATTAAAGGACCTCCTAATGACTTAGAAACAACTGTTAATCCGATAAAAACTTTAACACCTAGGTTTATAACGAGGACTTTAGAAAAAATTAAAAAAAACTAATTCAGCTCTATTTTAATATGTCTTTTTTTCCCAAGTGAGAGTTTAATGTAATTCTTTATGAATAAATCTTTATTAACTTCAAATTTTTCATCTGAAATAACATTGTCATTTATTTTGACTGCATTACCTTTAACAAGTCTTCTTATTTCACTTTTTGAGCTTTCTAATTTAGATAGCAAAACAAGGTCTACAATATTGATTTTTTCTTTTATTTTCTTAGATTGAATAATTATTTTTGGTAAATTTGCACCTATTGAGTTTCCTGAAAAAGCCTCATTTGCTGCTTGTTCAGAATTTTTAGCTGCTTGCTTTCCATGAAGCATTTCGGTAGTTTTATTGGCAAGTAATATTTTTAATTCATTAATATCTTTAGATTTAAATTTTTCTATTTCTTTAATTTCAATTTCTGTAAAAATTTTTAAAAATTTTATTACATCTCTGTCATCTACATTTCTCCAAAATTGCCAATAGTCATAAGCCGACAAGTATTTTTCATCTAACCAGATCGCTCCATTTTCAGTTTTTCCCATTTTAGCACCAGTGGCCAATGTAATTAATGGTGTTGTTAGACCAAAGGTTTGATTGCTAGAGTATCTTTTTATAAGCTCAACCCCATTAACAATGTTCCCCCATTGATCTGAACCGCCTATTTGTAAAACACAATCTTCTTTCTTATTTAATTCAAGAAAATCATATGCTTGTAAAATCATATAATTAAATTCCATATAACTTAGAGATTGTTCTCTATCTAATCTTAGTTTCACGCTATCGAATGTTAGCATTCTATTTATTGTAAAATGTTTTCCTATATCCCTTAAAAATGAAATATAATTTAAATCTTTAAGCCAAGTGTAATTATTTACAAATATTGGTTTTGTATTTGGATCATTATTATCTAAAAATTTCTTTAAAATATTTTTAATATTTTTAATATTTTTTTCAATCTCTTCTTCACTTAAAATTTTTCTAGTTTTATCTTTACCAGATGGATCACCAATTCTTGTAGTCCCTCCACCAAGTAAAACTATTGGTCTGTGCCCATTTTTTTGAAGTAATCTCAAGCACATTATTTGCATTAAGCTCCCTACATGCAAGCTTTCAGCTGTACAATCAAAACCTATGTAGCCTTTTATTTTTTCCTTATCTAATAACGAAGATAATTCCTCTTCACTAGTGCACTGATAGAATAAACCTCTATCTTTAAATTCTTTTAAAAATTTATTCATAAGTTTATAGTTACAATATACAAATTTTTTTTAAAAAACATATCAATGAAAAAAAAATTATACACTGCAATTGGATTGATGAGTGGAACATCTATGGATGGTGTTGATTTATCTATAATTAGTTCTGATGGATTCCATGAGTTTTCAAACATTTTAGATGATTATTATGAGTATGATAAAAACCTTCAGGATCAGTTAATCCGACTAAGAGATTTAGTCTTAACAAAGAAAGATCTTTCACAAAACTTAGAAAAACTAAGAGAATTAGAGAGAAATTTAACTCTTTTTCATGCAGAAGCAGTCAACCAATCATTAAAAAAATTTAGAGATCCAATCGATCTTGTAGGCTTTCATGGTCAAACAATTCTCCATAACCCACAAGAGAAAATTACACATCAATTAGGAGACGGAAAATTATTATCTCAAATAATTAAAAAAAAAGTTATATTTGATTTTAGACAAGCTGATATACAAAATAATGGTGAGGGTGCACCATTAACACCAATTTTTCATTATATTTTATCAAAAAAAATCAATCAAAGTTTTAATATTAAATTTCCCATAGGTTTCTTAAACATTGGTGGTATAACCAATATAACAAAAGTAATTAATAATTCTGATAATTTTCAAAATGATCTTTCCGCTTTTGATGTGGGTCCTGGAAATTGTTTGATAGATGAATGGGTAAGAAATAATTCTTATAAAAAATTTGATAAAAATGGTGAACTAGCTATAGCAGGCAAAGTTGATCAATTAATACTTAATCAGGCAATAGATAATTTTAAAATTAATTCTTATTCACAGTCATTGGATATTAAAGATTTTGATGTATCCTTTGCAAGAGGTTTATCTCTAGAAGACGGATGTGCTACTATAACAAATTTTACTGGATATTTAATTGCTCAGGGATTAAATCATATTAGTCAAAAAGATAATATCACTTTTTTAGTTTGTGGTGGTGGTAGAAAAAATAATAATTTAGTTAATTGTATAAAATATTATTTAGCAGATGGAAATAAAATTAACCTAGAGATGATAGATAATTATAATTTAGATGGTGATTACATAGAATCTCAAGCATTTGGATTATTAGCTATTAGATCTTTTTTAAATTTACCAATATCTTTTAATTCTACTACAGGATGTGAAGTATCTACGGTTGGTGGAAAATTAGTAGAAAATTTTTAATAGAGCGCTGTTTCTTTTTTTATATATTTATCTATATGTTTAATTAGAGCATCACTTGTTTTTGAAAAGAAATGATTAGCCTCTGGTATTGCATTAAATTCTACATTAATACCCTTTTGAGCGCTTAGTCTTTTGTCAAGTTCTGATATATATTCTATAGGAACTAGTTCATCTTTTTTACCAAAAGCAACTAAACCAGAAGTTGGACATGGAGACAGAAAAGAAAAATCATAAACGTTTGGTTGAGGAGAAATTGCTATAAATCTATTTATTTCTGGTCTTCTCATTAATAATTGCATTGCAATTAAAGAACCAAATGAAAATCCTGATACCCAGCATTGAGAATTATCAAAATTTTCTCTTTCTAACCAATCCAAAGCTGCTGCTGCATCTGCAAGTTCGCCTTGACCGTTGTCAAATTCACCGTCACTTTTACCAACACCTCGAAAATTTACTCTACAAACAGAAAAATCGTTATCCATAAAAGCATGAAAAGTATCTACAACAACTTTATTATTCATAGTTCCTCCATATTGAGGATGAGGTTGTAATACTAAAGCAATTGGTGATGTATTTTTTTTACTTTTATAATATTTAGCTTCTAGTCTTCCTGCAGGACCAGGTATAAATATTTCTAAAATTTTGTTATCCATATACGAGATTGATAATTATTCTCAAAAAAAATGTACGTTTATCACATGTGAGCGACAATATGTTAGTTTTTTTTTACACTCAAAACTTGACCATTTTGGTCAGGTATGTATAAAAAACCACATTTTAAGGGTAAAAAATGAAACTTACATCTAAAGGAAGATATGCCGTCATGGCACTAGTTGATTTAGCTAGGTTTGATAACATCAATCCAGTATCACTGAGAGATATCTCGTTGAGACAAGGTATATCTTTAGATTATTTAGAGCAAATTTTTTCTAAGTTAAAAAAAAATGAAATTGTTAAAAGTATTAGAGGAACGCAAGGAGGGTATGTTCTTAATAAAAACCCTAACGATATTAAATTAACAAATATTTTCCATGCTGTAGATGAAAAAGTAAAAACCGTTCAATGCAAAAAAGAATCAAAACGAGGATGTAATGGTAAAGCCACCAAATGCATAACCCATAATCTATGGGACGAATTAGAGATACATATAAACACATTTTTTGACAACAAAAGTTTGGAAGACTTAATTAAGAATAACAAAGAAACAAGAGTTTAAAATGAATAACAGACAAAAAGAAATAGATAATTTAAAAGATTACAAATATGGTTTTTCAACTGATATAGAAAATATTCAAGCTCCAAAAGGTTTGAATGAAGATGTGATTAAATTTATTTCTAATATTAAAAATGAACCTGCATGGATGCTTGAGTTCAGATTAAAAGCTTTTGATAGATTTAAAGTATTGAAAGAACCAGATTGGCAAAAACCTAAATTTCCAAAAATAGATTATCAAGATTTATATTATTATTCTGCTCCTAAAAGCATGAAAGATAAGCCTAAGAGTTTAGACGAGCTAGATCCTAAACTTTTAGAAACATACAAAAAACTCGGAATTCCTCTTCAAGAACAGGCAAGACTGAATGGAATAGCTGTTGATGCTGTATTCGACTCTGTTTCTGTGGCCACTACTTTTAAGGATGAATTGACGAAACAAGGAATTATATTTTGCCCTATTTCTGAGGCAATTCAAAATCACCCTCAATTAGTAAAAAAGTATTTGGGCTCTGTAATTCCAACAAGTGATCATTTTTTTGCAACTTTAAATTCAGCAGTATTTACGGATGGTTCATTTGTTTATATTCCAGAGGGTATTAGATGTCCAATGGAATTATCAACATATTTTAGAATCAATGCATCAAATACTGGTCAATTTGAAAGAACTTTAATTATAGCTGATAAAGGCAGTTACGTTAGTTATCTAGAAGGATGCACAGCACCAATGAGAGACGAAAATCAGTTACATGCTGCAAACGTAGAATTAGTAGCACTAGATGATGCAGAAATAAAATATTCAACTGTTCAAAATTGGTATCCAGGAGATAAAGATGGAAAAGGTGGAATTTATAATTTTGTTACAAAAAGAGGATTATGCAAAGGAAAGAATTCAAAAATTTCATGGACACAAGTTGAAACTGGTTCTGCAATAACTTGGAAGTATCCGAGTTGTATTCTTAAAGGAGATAATTCTGTTGGTGAGTTTTATTCAATAGCTATTACCAACAATCATCAAAAAGCTGATACTGGAACTAAAATGATTCATTTAGGTAAAAACACTAAAAGCAAAATAATTTCAAAAGGAATATCAGCAGGTAGTTCGGATATGACCTATAGAGGACTGGTTGATATCTCGTCTAAAGCAAAAAATTCAAACAATTATACACAATGTGACTCTTTATTAATGGGTAATAAATGTGGAGCTCATACTGTTCCTTATATAAAAAATAAGAATTCTGAATCAAATATAGCTCATGAGGCTACCACATCTAAGATAAGTGAGGAGCAGTTACATTATTGTCAACAAAGAGGATTAAATCCAGAAGAAGCTGTTGGTTTGATTGTGAACGGATTTTGTAAAGAAGTATTACAACAATTACCTATGGAATTTGCTGTAGAAGCACAAAAGCTTGTGGGCATCAGTTTGGAAGGAAGTGTAGGTTAATGCTTAAAATAAATAATTTAAATGCAACAATTGATAACAAGTCTATTCTAAATGGATTATCTTTAGATATAAATCCTGGTCAGGTTCACGCAATTATGGGTCCTAACGGATCAGGAAAAAGCACATTATCAAATATTCTATCTGGAAAAAAGGGTTATGAAGTTTCAGGGGAAGTTCTTTTTGAAGAAAAAGATTTACTTGAACTTGAAACAGAGGAAAGAGCACATAAGGGTATATTTTTGGCTTTCCAATATCCTTTAGAAATTCCAGGGGTAAATACAAATATATTTTTAAAAACTTCTTTGAATGCTGTTAGAAAAGCTAGGGGTGAGAAAGAGCTTGATGCTATTGAATTTTTAAAATTGGTAAAGGAAAAATCAAAAAAACTAAAATTTGATGAGGAAAAATTAAATAGACAATTAAATGTTGGTTTTTCTGGAGGTGAAAAAAAGAAAAATGAAATTTTACAGATGTCGTTGCTAGATCCAAAACTATCAATTTTAGACGAAACAGATTCTGGTTTAGATATTGATGCATTAAAGGTTGTTGCAGATGGTGTTAATACATTGAGAGACAAGAATAATGCATTTTTAATTATTACACATTATCAAAGACTACTTGATTACATTAAACCTGATTTCGTTCATGTTTTGATGAATGGAAAGATTGTAAAATCTGGTGGTCCAGATTTAGCTTTAGAATTAGAAAAAAAAGGATATGAAAATTTTAATTAAATGAAAGAACAATTAAAAAAAGATTTTGATAATAATATAAAAAATTTGAATTTATCTCAAAAAGACATTGAAATAAAAAAATTTTGTTTAGATAATTTTATAGAAAAAGGTTTTCCAAATAGAAAGGAAGAAGATTGGAAATTCTCAGACCTTAACCAATTAATAAAAAATAATATTGGAGAACTAAGTTTTTATAACGATCATACATCTACTAATAAAGTTGACACCTCTGTATTTGTAGATGGATTAGAGCATAATAAAATAGTTTTTATTAATGGTAGAATTGAAAAAATTGATTTTGAATATGAAAAAAAAGATCAAATAGAAATAATTGATCAATCAGAAACTATAAATGAATTTAAAAATAGTAATTCTTTATCAGATTTGAATAATGCCTTTACCAATAAATGCTTTAAAATATTGGTAAAAAAAGGTTATCAATTAATAAAACCTCTTATTATTTATCATTCAATAAATTCAAAAATTTGGTCTAAAAATATTAATTTAAGGCTTAATTTTGAACTAGATAAAGATAGTTCATTAAGATTAATAGATTTATTTAGCGATACATCTGAAAAAAATTTTTTAAATATTTTTTATAACTTTGAATTAAAAGAAAATGCAGTTTTAAAAAATTATAAAGTAGATAAATTTGAAAATAAAAATATTAAATATTCTTTTAACAATATTGATCAAGATAAAAATAGTGTTTCTGAAACATTTATTTTATCCTCTGGATCAAAATTCTTTAAAAATGAAATTAATTGCAATTTAAATGGAGAATATTCATCAGCTTTTGTAAATGGTATTTTTTCATTGAATAATGACAAACATCATGAAATCAGAACAATAATAAATCATTTAACTAAAAATACAAAAAGTTATCAACTAATTAAAAGTGTTTTAGAAGAAAGTTCTAAAGCAGTGTATCAAGGAAAAATATTTGTTAATTCAGATGCTCAGAAAACTGACGGATACCAGCTGAGTAAAGCAATATTATTAAATAAAGAATCTGAATTTAATGCTAAGCCAGAGCTAGAAATTTATGCTGACGATGTTAAATGCTCGCATGGTTCAGCTTCAGGAAGTTTGAATGAGGACTCTATATTTTATTTAATGTCTAGAGGACTAAATTATCAGCAATCAAGAGAATTATTAATTAATGGCTTTCTTCTTGATGTTGTAGAAAAAATTACTGACTCGCAAATTAAAAATTTAATAAAAAATATGATTGGCATTAAAGAATGAATATTGATCAAATAAAAAAAGAGTTTCCAATTTTTGATGAAAAAATTCAAAATAATGATCTTGTTTATTTAGATAGTGCAAATTCATCTCAAAAACCAAAGATAGTTGTAGACAGGATTAATGAATTTTATACTAAACAATTTTCAAATGTTGGTAGAAGTGTTCATTACCTTGCAGTTGCTGCTACCAATTTATATGAAAATTCTAGAATATCTGTTCAAAAATATATTAATGCTAAAGATAAAAATGAAATTGTTTTTACAAAAGGTGCTACAGAGGCATTAAATTTAGTTGCTAATACATTAGGGCAAAGTTACTTACACGAAGGTGATGAAGTGTTGATTACAGAACTCGAGCATCATTCAAATTATGTGCCATGGCATTTCTTAAGAAAATCAAAGAATATAAAAATTAATTTTGCTGAAATAAATGAAGAAGGTGAAATTACTCTTGAAGAAATAGAAAAGAAAATAACTCCAAAAACAAAATTAATTTCAATTACTCATTTGTCTAATGTAACAGGTGCAATTTTACCAGTAAAAGAAATTACTCAGCTTGCACATTCAAAAGGAATAATTGTTGTAGTTGATGGATGTCAGGGAGCGCCGCACTTAAAACTAGATATGCAAGAATTAGATTGTGATTTCTATGCAATTTCATGTCACAAAATGTATGGACCTACAGGTTTAGGGGTTCTATATGGTAAGAAAAAATGGTTAGAAGAGTTACCTCCATACCAAGGTGGTGGAGGAATGATAAATGAAGTTAAAAAAGATAGGATTTCCTACGGTGAATTACCTAATAAGTACGAGGCTGGTACTATGGCAACAGCACAAGTAATTGCTTTTGATCAATCAATAAAATTTTTAGAAAGTGTTGGCATAGAAAATGTTATGAAACACGAAGCTGACTTAGTTGAATATGGACAAGAACTGTTACAAAAAAATAATTCAGTTAAACTTATTGGAAATCCAAAAAATAAAGGGGGAGTGTTATCATTCATTATAGAAGGAGTTCACCCACATGATATAGCAACTATCTTGGATGAAGATGGGGTTGCAATAAGAGCAGGACATCATTGTTGTCAAATTCTACATGACAAATTAAATATTCCAGCAAGTGCAAGAGCATCAGTTGGTATTTACAATACTAAAGAAGATTTTGATAAGCTAAATGAGTCAATAAATAACTGTAAAAAAATATTTAATCTATAATGAATTTAAAAGAACTTTATCAAGAAATTATTTTAGAGCACGGAAAGAACCCTAGAAATCTTAGAAAGACAGAAGGTTTTAATAAAGAAGCCAAAGGCAATAATCCTCTCTGTGGTGACAATGTTCATGTTTATTTAAAATTAAACGGACAAAAAATTGTAGAAGATGCATCATTCGAAGGTAGTGGCTGTGCTATTTCAATGGCATCAGCTTCTATAATGACAGATTTAATTAAAGGAAAAAATGAGCA
>CACFCI010000027.1 GCA_902564785.1 uncultured Pelagibacteraceae bacterium
AAAGTCTGACTTGTAAGCTCTTAAAGTATTATTAGCTTTAGAACTCTTGAGATTGTTTAAAGTTGCCTCATGAAGTGATTTTAAATCTGTTGTTAGTTCATTCATACAATTACTATCGATAACAATAAATTATCGTTAGTAATATAACAAGTGTTTTATAATGTCAAATAAAATAATTTATTACTTTAAAGGACAATTAATGGCATTGTGAGAACAACAAGGATGAAATATTATTTAAAAATGGGCATAGACGGAGTAATTGAACCAATATATTTCTTAATAACATCTTTTGGTTTTGCAATATTAAGCTTTATTAATTATAGAAAATCTGGAAAAACTCTTGAAACTATTTATCTTTCAATTTTAACTGTTTTCTTTATTGTCTGCTTCATTATTTTAAATTTTTATTGATGAAAGGTACTAAATTTCAATTAAAAGTCTGGAATTACCTTAAAACTATACCAAAAGGCACTGTTAAAACCTATAAACAGATAGCAATAGCTATAAAAAGCCCTAAATCTGCGCGAGCTGTAGCTAATGCATGTGGAAAAAACCCATATGCCCCTAAAATACCATGTCATAGAGTAATTCGGTCCGATGGAGGCCTTGGTGGATACTCAGGGAGAGGTGGAATTAAGACAAAACTGCGTTTATTGAGATCTGAAAAAATTGATATTTAGTGGCTTTTTTAGCCTATTTTATGGTCAAAAACACTAGTAAAATCAACGTTTTTTCAATATTTAAGCTTATTTTAACATGAATAGTAATATTCACCCTTCAGTTGCACTATATATCGAGATATAACAAAATAAAGCACCTCTATGGCCGTTTAAAACATATATTCTATAACTGCATTGCTCTACTTTTCAATGATAACAAGGCTTATTTTAGGGTCTAATTTCAAAGAATTTTTTATAAATTTTTGTTCCCTTACCCACATGGTTTAATAATAATTTTGAATTTTTGTGTATAATTAGCTAAAAAACTATTGATATTAAACACTTTTAAGCATAGTGGTTTATTTTCTCTTTCAAGGTTGCCATTTTTGCCTTAGTTTATTCAAAAGAATATCTGCTTTTTCTAATTTTCTTTTATAAACACAATGATTTATTTTAGATTAGGTTAATTTATATATATAATTTATTTAATAATTACAATACTTTACAAGTATATATTAAACTATTACATTATATATTAGTAAATATTTATTTACTATTAATTAGAACGAGTAAGCAAATATTCTCTTCTAGAAATATATAAACCACTGAGTACAATAATAAACAAACCTAAATAAGTCCAATTATCAGGTAACTCATGAAAGAAATAGTAACTAATCAGTATATTTGTAATAATCTCTGTATAGCCCAAAGGAGCTAATTTAGAGGCATCAGCGTATTTGAGTGATAATATGAGGAAAAGGTGTGCTACAGAGGCTATTAGGCCGATTAAAGCCATCAAAATCCACTGATTTGAGGTAGGATTAACCCAAACTGAGGGCATAAATAGGCTTATTATTATAGTTCCTATCAAACCAGATAGTAAAAGAGTTAAAAGAGGATTATCAGAGGTGCTGAGCTTCCTAGTGATTATAAGATAAAATCCATAGCAAATTCCATTACCTAAAGCAGCCATAGTGGCTAAGTTAAGCTCAATAAAACCAGGTCTAATTACAATTAAAGTTCCGATAAAACCTAATGATACAGCAGTCCACCTTTTTACCCCTACTTTCTCATTTAAAAAAAAGGGAGATAAGGCTGTAACACAAATTGGGGCAACAAAAGCTAAGGTTAAGGCTTTAGGAAGTGAAATTTCAGATATTGCATAAAAGAACAAATAAGTAGAAAAAACAAAAATTAATCCTCTAATTAATTGAAGGGCTGGTTTTTTTGTCCATACTAATGAATGCCTATAAAAGATAAGCATTAGCGATAATGTAAAGACTACAGTAAAAAAATATCTAGCCCATGTTATCTGTAAAACATCCATAGATGAGCTTAAATATTTAGCAAAAGCATCCATAACTGGAACAATCATCCAAGCAGTAGCATTTAAAATTATAGCCTTCATGAAAGAAGGATATCTCTTAATAGAAGTATTTTAAAGCAAAGAATAATGTAATTGGGATAGTAAATAATGACATGATTGTAGATACTACAATCGTGCTAGAAATATTATCTACAATTTCTTTAGGAGAGTACATGTGGGCAACCAAATAACATAAAATTGCACTTGGCATACACGATTGTATCAACAATACACCCGCTGGTATTCCAGATAAATTAAAAAATTTTATAACAGTAAATCCAATAATTGGCCCAAGTATTACTCTCCCGAAAGATGTTATTAATGCATCTTTGAAAGAAAATACTTTCATTTGAGTAAGAGCCACTCCAAGAGACATTAGGATCATTACAATCATACCGTAGGCTAAAAGCATTACAGTATTTAATACAAATTGAGGAAACGGAATTTCAAAATATAAAAAAATAACTGTTATTAAAATTGCATAAAAAGATGGACTTTTTAATATAATTTTAAAATCAAAAGAGCGTTTTGCTAAGAATATATTAAGTGTAAAATGCAGTAAAACAATTAAAGATGAAATTGCTGCAGCTATCCCCATTCCTAATTCGCCATAAGCAAATAAACATATAGGTATGCCCATATTTCCAGTATTTGGCAAAATAAAAGTAGGTAATTCTCGAATATAATCTTTTTTCATAAGTATAAGAAAAATTAATCCAACAACACCAAAAAGACTTAAAAGAATTATTGAGTAACCAAAATACTCTTTAAATACGTCAAAAGTAACACCACCTGCTGTGATAGCAAAAATAACAAGAGCTGGTGTTCCAAAATTACCAGCATATGTTGTTATAAATGATGTATCAAAATCTGGATTTTTTTTACCCAAATGATATCCAAGTCCTACGATTAGGAATACTGGAAATAAAACTTCAAAAAGTTTTAAATAAATTTCCATTAACCAAGCAATCTAATTAGTGTTGGCGTTTTTAAAATATTTTTATTTTTTTTGAAAATATACAAACAATTATGAATATTAATATCAGTTGTTTTATGCGTAATAATAACAATTGTTGCTTTATTGTTTTTTTTATCAGGTGTCTGTATTAGCCTTTTAACTGAAATTTTATATTTAGCTAAACGATTAGTTATTTCTGATAATACACCAGGCTTATCTTTTACCTCAAACCTTAGATATAATGAATTAACATAATTATTTACATTATATGGTTTTAAAGATTTAAGCTTAGAAACACTAACACCAAAAGGTTTTTTTATATTTCCACGCAAAATTGATAATAAATCAGAAAGTAATGATGAAGAAGTAGGACCTGGTCCAGCCCCCTCCCCTTGTAAAACACTTTCTCCGACTGGTTTCCCTTGAAGAATAACCGCATTCATCACACCGTTCACATTACCAATATAGGATTTTTTGCTAACTAAACATGGATGGACAGTTTCAAAAAGATGATTATTCTTTAACTCTGAAATTCCCAGTAGTTTTATTCTTAAATCTAATTGATTTGCAATTTTAATATCTTTTAATTCAATTTTTTCTATTCCTTCCATTAAACATTTATGTTTAGAAATTTTACTATTAAAGGCTAAAGCAGACAAAATTCTTACTTTGGCAAATGCATCAAAACCATTTAAGTCTAATTTTGGATTACCAGGTTCGGCATAACCAAGTATCTGTGCTTTTTTTAAAACATCTGTAAAATTTTCATCCAAATTTTCCATTTCAGATAGTATGTAATTTGAAGTACCGTTCAAAATTCCATAAACTTTTGATATTTTGTTTGTTGCCAATCCTTCTTTAATAGATCTTAATATTGGGATACCACCAGCAACTGATGCTTCAAATTCCAAATTAACTTTATTTTTTTCTGCAAGTTTTGCTAACTCATTGCCATGTTTTGATATTAAAGCTTTATTAGGTGTAATAACGTGGATTTTACTTTTTAAAGCAGTTTCCACAACTTTTTTAGAAATACCATCTGATAAACCTATGGCTTCAAATAATATATCAATATTGTTTTTCTTAAAAATATTTAAAGGATTTTTGTAAAATATTTTTTTATTAACTTTGAATTTTCTTTTTTTATTAATATTTCTAGCAGAAACAGCTACTACATTAATTTTCTTACCTGTTTTAAGCTCTATATCTTTCTTTTTTGTATTAAGTTCATTTAGCAAATAATTGCCAACCTGACCAAGTCCTACTACTGCAATATTAATTAATTTACTCATTTGCTTATATCTGGATATTTACTCTTTTTTGTATAGTCATCTATATAAATCTCATATTCCTCTAATGTCATTGATGTTATATCGTCTGACTTTTTTAATATCTCATTTAATTTTTTTTGATTAGTTTTGCTTTCAATAGAATTTTCTGACCAATATTGAGAATCTTTATTTAAAGAACAATTGGTTAACATTAATGAAAAAAAAATTATTATAAATTTTCTCATTTTAATCCAGTCTTTTCAGGAAAATTAAATTTATTATTTAAATTTTGTACAGCTTGACCTGCCCCACCCTTAATCAAATTATCAATAGCAGATAGAATGATTATTTTATTACTATATTTAGATTTGCACACTGAAATATAACAATTGTTAGTATTTATTACGTCATTGGTGCTTAACAATGTGCCAGACTTTAATATTTTTACAAAACTTTCATTTTTATAAAAACTAATTAATGTTTTTAATACTTTTGTTTGTGAAATATTATTTTCTAAATCAACATATATAGTACTCAGAATACCTCTAAACATTGGTGATAAGTGAGGAGTAAAACTAAATTGAAATTTTTTCTTAGTAAATTGTCTTAACATTTGATCTATTTCAGAATTGTGACGATGAAAACCAACTCCATATGCACTTAAAGATTCATATAAATTTTTATCTTTATATTTTTTGTGAACTCCTCTACCAGCACCTGAATATCCAGATTTTGAATCAATTATAATATTATTTAATTTAATTAAATTTTTCTTAAATAAAGGAAATAGAGGTAGCAATATTGATGTTGGATAACATCCTGGGCATGAAATTATATTATACTTTTTAATCTCTTTTCGGTTTATTTCTGGAAGCAAATAGATACTTTTATTTATTAAATTAGTTGCTCGATGTTTTTGTTTATACCACTTTAAATAATCAGAAGCTTTTTCTAATCTAAAATCTGCAGCAAGATCGATAAGAGCATGATTCTTGCTTAAATATTTAGATATATCCTGTGCTTCCCCATTTGGAAGTGCTGTAAAAATAACATGAACGTCTTTTAATAATTTTTTATTAAATTTTAAAATTTTTGGTAATTTATACTTAGATAAAGATTTATCATAAAATTTTACGTGTTTACCTACGGATGAGTTTCCACAAAGGTATTTAATATTAATATATTTGTGTTTAACTAATAATTTAATTAATTGAACACCAATATATCCAGTTGATCCAGCAACTAATGCATTAAGCTTAAGCATTTTTTATTATAACAGTTAAAAATTAAAAAAAAATTATCTTTTAGAGAATTGGAAGCTTCTTCTAGCTTTTCTTCTACCAGGTTTTTTTCTTTCGACTGCTCTTGAGTCTCTGGTAGTAAGTTTCTCTGTTTTTAAGGTAGATTTTAGATTTTCGTCAAATAACACTAAAGCTTTTGAAATACCGTGGACCATAGCCCCTGCTTGGCCTGTAGGTCCGCCCCCTTTTACACTACATCTTACATCGTAATCAGTAGCCTGATTAATAATTTCAAAAGGTCTTGTAATTTGCATTTTATGAGTTTCGTCAGCAAAATAATCACTAAATAATTTACCATTTACATAAATTTTACCAGAACCTTTCTTTAACCAAACTTTTGCAATTGATGTTTTTCTTCTACCAGTAGCGTATTTACTATCTTTAAAATCTAATTTAAATTTTGGAGATTTTGATGTTGATTGAGTATTTTCCATCTTAGTTTCTAGCTATATTTTTACTATTTAATTTATTTAACTCTATTACAGTCGGATTTTGTGCAGAATGTGGATGATCATTACCTACATATATTTTTAATTTTGTTAATTGTTTTCTGCCCAGTACTCCACCTGGTAACATTCTTTTAACAGCCATTTTTAAAGTTTCTCCAGGTTTTTTTTCATGAAGTTTTTCTGGTGTTGTAACTTTAATTCCACCTGGGTGACCTGTGTGTCTGTAATATTTTTTATCTTGAAATTTTTTTCCAGTAAATTTTGCTTGTTCAATATTTTTTACTACAACAAAATCACCATCATCCATATGAGGTGTATATGTAGTTTTATTCTTTCCTCTTATGATATTGGACACAACTGTTGCTAATCTACCTACAACAGCATTTTTAGCATCAATTTCGTACCAAGATGATGTTACCTGATCTTTTTTTACAAATTTAGTCATTGTGCGAGGATTAATACTATTAAATAATTCAAAGTCAATTTTATATTTACCTTGCAAAATGGTGCTATTCTGCTAATAATTAATAGCCGATTTGATCCTATTGCGGGCTTATAACTGCTAAAAAGGAAATTTCATAAAATTATTAAAATCGGTAGGCATTTGAACTGTATTGTGCGCCTAACATAACGTTGAAGCACTAAAAAAGGAGTAAAATGACAAAAAAAAGAAATAACCCTGAAACTATTGCCATACATGGTGGTGACTATAGGAGTGATCCAGCGACGAACGCTGTAGCCGTTCCAATTTATAGAACAACATCATACCAATTTAACAACACAGAGCACGCTGCTAACCTTTTTGCTCTTAAAGAATTTGGTAACATCTATACTCGTATTATGAACCCAACAAATGATGTTCTGGAAAAAAGAGTTGCTGCTCTTGAAGGAGGTTTATCTTGCGTAACTGTATCCTCAGGTCAAACTGCATCAACGTTTGCTGTATTAAATGTAGCCCAAGCCGGTGATAATATAGTAAGCTCAACTGATCTTTATGGTGGTACAGTATCTTTATTCACACATACACTTAGCAAACTTGGGATAGAGATAAGATATGCAGATCCAAGTAACCCTGAAAATTTTGAAAAGTTAATAGATGATAAAACTAGAGCTTTTTACGGTGAAACCTTACCAAATCCATATTTAAGGGTGTTTCCAATAAAGGAAGTTTCCGACATTGGAAGAAAATATAACATTCCACTAATAATGGATAACACAGCTGCACCAGTAATATGCAAACCAATCGAATATGGTGCTGCTGTAGTAATACATTCATTGACAAAATATATAGGTGGACATGGTACAGCAGTTGCAGGAAGTATAGTTGATAGTGGTAACTTTGATTGGACTGCTGATCCAAAAAGACAACCACTATTTAATGAGCCAGATGCTAGTTATAACAATGTTATCTGGGGAAAAGCTGTGCCAGAACTAACTGGTGCAAATGTACCATTTGCAGTTAGAGCAAGAGTCTGTTTATTAAGAGACTTGGGATCAGCGCTTGCTCCAGATAATGCTTTTGCAATAATTCAAGGACTTGAAACAGTTGCTTTAAGAATGAGACAACATTGTGCAAATGCTGAGTATGTAGTTGATTTTCTTAAAAAGCATAAAGAGGTTACAAAAGTTATTTATTCTACAGAACACGATAAACCTATAGCTGACAGAGCAAAAAAATATCTTAAAGGTGGAAATGGACCAATGGTTGGTATCGAGCTCAAAGGTGGAATTGAGGCTGGTAAAAAATTTATAGAGTCCTTAAAGATGTTCTATCACGTTGCTAATATCGGTGATGCTAGGAGTTTAGCAATTCACCCAGCAAGCACAACACACAGTCAATTAAATGAGAAAGAGCTAGCTGCATCAGGTGTTACCCAAAGTTATGTAAGACTTTGTATAGGTATTGAACATATTGATGATATTGTTGAAGATTTAGACCAAGCATTGAATAAATCTTCAAAGGGTAATTTAAAAGCTGTCAGTTAATTTAAGGTTATGATGTCTACAAATAGAAACTAATAAAAAGTTTCTTGGTATTTTGTAATATAAAGGAAATACAATGTTGAAAGTATTATTAAAATAGAATTTATCTGGTGTAGAGAAGCATAAAGAATTTTTACTCCAGATAAAATTGTAAGAATACCCAAAACAATTTGAAAAAATAAAGCAATTCCAATAATAAAAATTGTGTTTCTTAATACTGTATTTCCATTCTTTAGAATTATATAAAGCATGTAAAAATATATTATGACAATTAAGTACGCTAAATTTCTATGAATAAATTGAACAAGTGATTGATCATTAAATACTGAAAGTTTAAAAAAATCAGTGATCACACTGTCATCAGGGAAGTATGATGAGCCCATTAGAGGCCAAGTATTATAAATTTTTCCTGCATCCATTCCTGAAACAAATGCTCCAATTATCAATTGTAAAAATAATAATAAAAGAAAAAATTTAATTATATTTAGTTTTATATTGATTAGATTAATTTTTACATCAGTTAGATTTAAATATTTCCAAAAAACTATAGATAAAATGACAAAAGCTATAACTAAATGTAGTGATAATCTATAATGACTAACATCAACCCTATCAACCAATCCACTTGAAACCATATACCATCCGATAAATCCCTGAAAACACACTAAGAAAAAAATTACTGAATATTCTCTTAAAATCCAAAAACCATTTTTAATTGTAAAATAGATCATGGGTAAAAGGACAGTTAAACCAATTAGTCTTCCCAATTGGCGATGTGCCCATTCCCACCAAAAAATAATTTTAAATTCATTTAAAGTCATGTTAAAATTTTGCTTTTTATACTCAGGTATCGTTTTATAAAGATCGAAATATTCTATCCATTTATCATTTGTTAAAGGAGGTAGTGAGCCAATAAAAAGCTCCCAACTAATAATAGATAGTCCAGAGTCAGTTAACCTAGTTAGACCACCTACTAATATAATAAGCACAATCATCACTAATAAAGTGAACATCCATATTTTTAATTGAGAATTTAAAGAATAATTCTGACTGTACATGAATAAATAAATATAATAATTATTAATTAAACCAATAAATTAAATGTCGCCTAAAGACAAAAAAAA
>CACFCI010000028.1 GCA_902564785.1 uncultured Pelagibacteraceae bacterium
AAAACAATTGAAAAATATACTAAGGAGGATGATTTTGAAAATAATTAAGACAGTTTTATTTTTGTTTTTAATTACTTTTACCACTCATTCATTTGCTAAAACTAATGAGTATTACAAACAAACGCTCACTCATATTTTGACACAATGTAATAGCGAATGTAAGAAAAAAGTGTTTGAACAAGAAGTCCAATCAGCATTTTTTGATTTAATGGACGCTATTCTTAATCAAATGCAATTTGAATTATCCCAACAAAAGAAAGAGAAGTTATGGTCAAACGATTTATAATTATTTTCTTTCTAATAACAACTTCTGTATCTGCGAATAGCAATTGTAAATATTATGCTGAAGCAGATGTAGTTGATGACAAACTCATAAACAAAAAAGAACATTACACTTGTAAAGAAAAAGATAATTTCTTGGTTCAGTTCATATCTGACCCAAAATATGAAAATTCTTTCATCATTGTAGTAATGGCACTTTTAGAAAACCTATAGGAGTAAAATGAGAATATTATCAATCATATTAGTTGGCTTATTGTTAAGTAATTGTACCAACTCTTATGTTAAAAATAAAAAAACAATAACGTCACCAAATGACTTAATGAAGTTCACTAATGTTTGGTGTGAAAAACAAAAACAAATTGACAATATAATTAAGATGTGTGGTCAAGGTTGGTCAAAAGATTTGAATATTAGTGAGAGTAAAGCAATTATTGATGCTAAATTGAAGATTGCTGACATTACTCAACACTCAATTATTAAATCTGAAAAGGTGATTAAAAAAGAAAATTCCAAAGGTATAACTCAATCATATGAGCTAAATGCTGATAATACCCTTAATGAGGCAACTATCATCGGTTATAAAATCGTATCAAAAAAAGTAATGAAAGAGAAGAATGGTTGGCGAACAATGGTTCTATTAGAATATAAACTTAGTTAATTGAATTGATGTCTTTTTAAATTAAGTTTTAGACGAGAGTTAATTGGTTAAGTATTATAAGCATTAATGCAAAGAAAAATAATTAACTTTATTGATTTGTAATCAATAGGTCCGCGGTTCGAATCCGTGCGGGGGCACCACTTCTCCGGTAAAATCAATGTTATCTATTTTTGCGAAATTAAAAATTTTATAAATTGGTAGCAATGAGTGTTACCATAGTGTTACCAAACCAAAAATATTTTAAGATTATTTTTGTAAACAAATATTAATTTGAGTTTTATAGATGATTATTTATTTGTCCTTGTCCTACCAAGCAGTAAGTTTCCAACATTCATTAACATCTTCAATGCGAACATAACAACCTAGAAAGGACATGATTTTAAATGCACAAAAACCACCAACTAAAATAATTACTACGAGCATTATTGGATTTATTTTTTTCATTTATCTAACTGGTTTCTCTTCTTATTTGCTCAATTTTAATCTTTTTTTGTAAACTTCTATTTTTATCATAAAGAAGATTAAACTTTATTTTATTATTAGTTTTTACTGTAATTGATTTAGCATTTCTCACTTCTAAATTATCTGCAACAGCACTAATAGGTCTCTTAGTTGGGTTTAAGTTAGTTATAACTATTTTAGTTTTATCATTAACTATTTTGCCCTTCCATCTTCTTGGTCTAAATGCACTTATTGGCGATATTGATAATTTTTTTGAATGAAGACTTAATATAGGTCCATGAACAGAAAGATTATAAGCCGTACTACCAGCTGGTGTTGATACTAATACTCCGTCAGAAACCAATTTTTTAATTATTTGTTTTGAACCTTGTTTAATTGATAATGTAGCAGCCTGCCTACTTTGTCTGAGCACAGATACTTCATTTATTGCTATAGATCTTTTCGTTTGGTTATTTTTATTCTTAACAATCATTTCTAATGGAGAAATTGAAAGTAAATTTGCTTTTAACAAGCTTTTTAAAATATCTTTTGAGGAGAATTTATTCATAAGAAAACCATAATTTCCAGAGTTAATCCCGTAAAAATATTTTTTAGAATTTCTATTCTTTTTTAGTGTTTGAAGCATAAAACCATCTCCACCGATTACAATGATGAGGTTTTCTTTTTTAAACTGATTGGATTTAATTTTTTTTAATAATAAATTTTTTATCTTTGAAGATTTTTTATTTTTATCTGAAATAATTTGAAGTTTACTCATTTAGTGGTGCCCTCGGCCAGACTCGAACTGGCACTCCGCAAGCGGCAAGGATTTTAAGTCCTTTGTGTCTACCAATTTCACCACGAGGGCATTAATGAATTTCATGAGTATTTATGCTAATATTTATATTTCAACAAGTGTAATAAGTAAAATTTTTTTATATTATCTCCATGGTTTCTAGTTTGTTTCTAGTTATCCTATAAAGTCCTGGATTGACTAAAAATATCTTGAATTTTTAAAGTTTTATTTGGGAGTATCTTTTTAATCTACTATTAAAGTATCTTTAGAACCACCACCTTGAGAGCTATTAACAATTGTACTTCCTTTTCTCAGAGCAACTCTTGTTAAGCCGCCTGTAGTAACATAACTATTTTTACCACTTAAAATAAATGGTCTTAAATCTAAATGACGTGGTTCAATATCACTATTTGTTATTGTTGGAGCAGTTGAAAGAACCTCTAAGGGTTGAGCAATAAATTCTCTAGGATTATGTTTTATTTTGTCTATAGTTTCGTTCTTCTCTTTTTGAGATGCTTTTGGTCCAATTAGTATTCCGTATCCTCCTGATGCATTTGCTGGTTTAACTACTAGTTTTGAAATATTATCAATTACATATTTTCTGTGCGTATCATCATGACACAAAAAAGTTTCCACTTGATTTAATATTGGTTGTTCACCTAAATAATAGGTAATCATTTTATTTACGTAAGAATAAACAACTTTATCATCAGCAATACCAGTGCCAACAGCATTAACTATTCCAACATTTTTTTTTAGCCAACACTTAAAAAGACCTGGCACCCCAATAACAGACTCTTTAAAGAATGCTTTGGGATCTAAAAAATTATCATCCAGTCGTCTATATATACAATCAACTTTTAAAGGACCTTTTACAGTTTTCATGTACACATTATCATTTTCTACAAAAAGATCTTTGCCTTCTACTAATGCTATACCCATTTGCTCAGCCAAAAACTCATGTTCAAAATAAGCTGAATTGTAAACACCGGGTGTAAGCAAAACCATGTGTGGATTAGAAGTTTTTTTTGGAATACACTCTGTCATACAGTTGTAAAGTTTATTTGTGTATTGATGAATTGAAGCAACTTTATATCTAGTAAAAAGCTCTGGAAAGACATCTCGCATTACCATTCTATTTTCTAACATATAAGAAACACCTGACGGTACACGTAAATTGTCTTCTAAAACTAAATAATCACCATTCTTGTTTCTAATAAGATCTATACCTGAAATATTTGCCCAAGCTTTATATTTGGGAGAAAATCCTTCACACTCTTTAACGTAGTATGGAGATTTAAAAATTATCTCTTTCGGTATTATATTGTCTTTAAAAATTCTTTTTTGATTATACGTATCGTCTATAAATAAATTTAATGCTTTTGCTCTCTGTTTCAAACCTCTTGAAACTTTATTCCATTGAGATTTTGGTATTATTCTGGGAATTATGTCTAGTGGCCACTTCTTCTGTTCAGCTCTATTATTTGCAGCATAAACTCTAAAATTTATACCTCTAGCACTTATAGTGCTCTGACAGTTTTTTTCTATTTCTTGCAGTTTCTTTTTTCCGTGTCTCTCTAAAATATTAGAAATTATTGAGGCATGCTTTCTAAGCTTATTATCCTTAGTTAGATAACCATCATATGCATCACCTGAATTGTAATTTTTCCAAAATTTAGAAACCATTATGTTATTTTTTAATAGTTAAAGGAAATAATCAAATGCATAATAGATATATCTGATATGATAATAATTAATTATAAAATAATGATTTTATTAAATAGTAGTAAATAATGACATATTGTGTTGGCATTAAAGCTAAGGACGGAATAATTATTGCATCAGATTCAAGAACTAATGCAGGTCTTGACAATGTTAATATATATTCAAAAATGTATACCTATGATGTTGGCGATAGAACTGTAATTATCGTTACATCTGGTAACCTTGGAACATCTCAAGCTGTATTTAAATCTATTGATACAGATTTAAAAAACACAACTGGTGTAATGAATTTAAATACTTGTAAAGATTTTGATCAAATTGCCTCCTACATAGGATCACTAAATATTAAACACTCGTCACCAAAAGGAATTAATACGGATACAGTATTATTAGGATCTACATTTATTCTTGGAGGTCAAATAAAAGGTCAACCTATGGAATTATATTTAATATATTCACAAGGAAATTACATAAAACCTGCTGACAGTAAGCCTTATCTAGTAATTGGCGAAGTTAAATATGGAAAACCAATTTTAGATAGAGTTATAAAACCAGATGTTTCTATCGGTGATGCATCAAGATGTGCATTAATATCAATGGACTCAACTTTAAAAAGTGATCTAACAGTAGGCCCTCCAATAGATTTTACAGTTTTAAGAAAAGATGAATATAAAATTGCATCTCAAAAATGTCTTAATCTTAATGATGAAGAATATTCTAAAGTTTGTAATCAATGGTCAGATGGAATATTTAAAATATTTGACTCTTTTCCAAGATTTGATTGGGAAAAATAAAATTTATTTATTTTATCTCTCTGGTTTCTAGTCTGTTTCTAGTTTAACAGAATTTATTATTCATATTTTCCGATAGAAATAATTCAATAAATTTAAAAGTTATGGGATTATAAGGGAATGAGACCATTAGAGACTATTAGAGACTCTGAAATTCCTCAACTCAAACTATTTTAAGTCCTTTGTGTCTACCAATTTCACCACGAGGGCATTAATGAATTTCATGAGTGTTTATGCTAATATTTATAATTGAACAAGGGTAATAAGTAAAATTTTTTTATTTTATCTCTTTATGCTCTAGTCTTGCTCTAAATGTGAATAATATTTTAGATGAAATTTAAAATATTTTAGTTCAATGACATGCCTTTGCCACCTAGTTTATGTTTCATGATATCAATATTAGGTCCAAGATTACTGGTTAAACTATATACTACACATATTTTGTCACCATCAGGTCCTTCTCCACAGTAAGCTGGTTCTTGAAATAATCCTACAATTTCAGGATTTCTAATTTTTATGTTTAACTCTTTTGAAAAAAAATTTGCCACTTCAATAGCGGTATATTTACAACCTCCATAAATTCCACAAGTTATTTGAATTAAATCTTTGCTTATTGTTACGGTGCCTCCAGATTTATCGCACATAATCATTTCCATAACATCGTTACAGATGAAATTTTGCTTTGTTAAAATTTCTTTGGCAGTTTGTTTATCCGTTGTTACGTCTAAACCTAAAACATTTATAGGATCAGAAAATGAATTATTTAGAGGTATTAAAAAAAATAATGAAATTATAAAAATTATTTTTTTCATACAATTAACCTATCAATTAATTCATATTGCAGGAACAATTATTTTTAACAATCCTATACTTTGCTCTCTAAACTTTACTAATTTTGTAGTCTATAATTTGCGTCTTCCACCGACTATATAAGAGTGATCTTAACTAAAAGTGTTGATTTTATTGACTGAATTTTAAAAACGAGTACTATTTAAATCCTCTGTATCTACCAATTACATCGCTTGGGCTTTTATAAATTCCATTGTTATATATTTAAATATTTATAACTTAACTATATTAAATTGTATTGGTATTCTCTAGCCTCTATTACTTCTTTTGGTAAATTTAGCTCAACATCATCTAGTTTAATTATTTCATCTTTGCTAATATCTTTTTTTAATATTGCATTATCTGTAAGACCTAAAGGCAATATTTTTTCTTCTTTTGATTTTTCTGAAGTTATTAATCTACCTTTTGCACAAAATCCACCTTCGCCATCAAGCTTTTCACCTTTTTTTAAATCTTTTTTTGAAATACTAGCAACCTCGGCATTATAATTTTTTGTAAAACCAGTTGCTCTATTGTCTAAAGCTATAGAGTATATTGATTGGGCAAGTTCTAATCCTATATAATGATATGGTCTCCATATTGCAGAATAATTTCCTGAAGAATCTGTAACCATTCCATAATCCTTAAAACAATTTTTTACATATTCATTCTTTGCTTTTAAAACAATGTAAACACCCCATCTTAAATCATTTTGAATATCCTTTTTTTCTAAATCTATACTTGAAATTACTTCTACCTGTCCTTCATAATCTATTAATCCACCATCTTTTTTTGGTATCATTTTCTTTGCTATATCGTAAACGCCAACTGGAGGAAAAGTTAAACCATTGCTCGGACATTTTAAATTTGCAGCATTACTTACTGCACACATTTCTATAGCTGATTTATCTCCACATAAAAAACTATTAAACATTTTTGGGTTCATTCCTGATTCATTTTCTGCTCTTTCTTTTGTCAAACCATAATGTTCCCAAACTGTATCAGGTGTAGAATATTCAAAACTTGGATGATACTTCGTGCCTTTTCCTGCACAAACAACCTCAAATCCATTTAATCTCGCCCACTCAATTTGTTCTAAAATTAAAGATGGTTGATCTCCATATGCCATTGAGCAAATAACATTGTTTTTATTAGCTAGATCAGAAAGGTATTTTCCACATGTAATGTCAGCTTCGACGTTGACTAAAATTACATGACGTTTATTCTTTATAATCTTATCTGCATGTACTGTACCTATAATTGGGTTTCCTGTAGCTTCTATAAAAATTTCTATATCTCTAGCTAGAATATCTTCAATTGAATTTGTAAAATTAATTTTTTCTATACTTTTAGAACTAATACCACTATTTAAGCAATTTTTTTTGGCTTGGCTAATATTAATATCAACAATACTGTCAATTTGTATTTTTTTTAAATGATTGTATTGAGCCAAAAACATACTAACAAATTTTCCACATCCAATAAAAGCTATTCTAATTGGCTCTTTTCTACTTTCTAATTTTGTGTGTAAAAACATTTGATTAAAATTGTAATGCTTTAATTAAAAATTTTTTATCTAGTTTACAATCTCGATAACCTCTTTTTACAATATTTAAATATCTTTCTGTGGGAAATGTAAATGGTGTTTTGTTTACCATTGTATAAGTCATAACTTTCTTTCCATAATAATAAAAATAATGTTTTCTATAAAGAATTGGAAAATCTTCGTATACGTCTAACTTTTTTTCATCGCTTTTAGAAATTTCAAATAATGCACCAGGCACAATAGAATTTCTTTTTGGTTCAATATCTGCAGCTCTATACTTGCTTCTAAAGGTTAATCTAAAATCTTTTAAATTTATTTTTTTTAGAAAAATACTATCCTTACATCTGCGTTTCATTTGAAAATGATGAAGATTACTTCCATAAGCAAAATACAACATTAACGATCCACAACTTCTATATCTTTTTCTTTCACAAATTTTAAAATTTGAGAATTACAATTATCTATTTTACTCTGATCTTCAGATCTTATTACTATTGAAACTCCTAACTTACCTGCATGAAAAAATGGGTAACTGCCAATCTCAACATCTTTATTATCTTTCTGAACTTTAGTTAGAGAACTTGCTATTTCACTTTCAACGGTTTTTAAACTTATGGTAAGACTTCTTATAGGTTCTCCACCTACTATTCTATTTGTTAATCCACCTATCATAGATTTTAAAATAGATGGAACACCTGGCAAAGAAAAAACATTTTCAACATTAAAACCTGGGGCACCACTTGTTGGATTTAAAATTAATTTAGCATTCTCTGGCATCCATGCCATTTTTTGTCTTCCATCATTAAATTTACCCGGTTCATAATATGCTTCTAGAATTTTAAAAGCCTCTTTATGAAGTTCATATTTTATACCAAAAGCCTTTGATACAGATTGAGCTGTAATATCATCATGAGTTGGTCCAATACCACCTGTTGTAAAAACATAATCATATGTCAACCTAAGAAAATTTAAAGTATCAACAATAGTTTCTTCAATATCGGGTATTACTCTAACTTCTGCAACATTTACTCCAATTGAATTAAGCCAAATTGCTAGAGTTGAGGTATTGGTATCTTGTGTCCTTCCAGACAAAATTTCATTACCTATAATTAAAATTGATGCATTAACTTTTACTTTTTTATCCATATGAAATATATAATTTAGTAATGGAATTTACCAAGTCTTTAGTAAAAGGCAAACTAATCAAACGTTATAAAAGGTTTTTTACTGATGTTAAGCTCGCTAAAGAAGTTGTCACAGCCCATTGTCCTAATACGGGATCAATGAAAGGATTGCTAGATGAAGGTAATGAAGTTTATTTGCTACCTAATAACAATCCAAAACGAAAGCTAAAATATGGATTGGAGATAATTAAA
>CACFCI010000029.1 GCA_902564785.1 uncultured Pelagibacteraceae bacterium
AAAATCTTTGGGGCAAAGTTACTGAACAAAGTATCGATATTCTTGATTTGTCTTTAGACTCTCTCTCAAAGTTTACCGAAGATGTCGGTAAAGTAGTAGACGCAGAATTAGAATCTTTAAAAAGTAAAGAAACTAACGATGAGCCTTTGGAATTACAGGACAAGATTGATAATCTAAGAATTTATGTAGAAAAAATTACTGACTTAAAAAAAAAAGAGAAGGACGCATCATCATTTACAATTATTTCAAAATCTAAAAAAGATTACAGAATAAAAATAGATGAAGTGCTAAGTGAAATTGAAATAATATTATTTGATGGACAGGTAGTAAATTATTCAGAAAAAATAAGAAAAGTTAGAGAGAAAATAGTCTCTTTAGAAACAAAAAAAGTAATCTTGAATGAGGATTTAGTATTTGCCTCAGACAAAAAGAAATTTTTAGGATCTTCAAAAGATGAAATTAAAAATGAAATAAAAGAAATTGATCGAGTTATAAAAAACTCTTTTATTTTAATTGATGAATTAGAATTTGATTTGAAGAAAAAATTAAGTCTTCTCG
This sequence comes from uncultured Pelagibacteraceae bacterium, assembly GCA_902564785.1. Lineage (GTDB taxonomy): Bacteria > Pseudomonadota > Alphaproteobacteria > Pelagibacterales > Pelagibacteraceae > Pelagibacter. Next base: position 559 of record CACFCI010000029.1, read on the forward strand.
GTATCGACGTTACAAGAAAACAAATTCGTGTAATGACAACTCGTGTTGATGGAGATGAATTGGCAAAATCATTTGCAATTTTTGATGTAACTAGACAAATTTCAACAACTCTTGGTGAGTTAGTTAAAAAAAACTCATTCAGTGCTTCAAATACCGTTAAATATTATGGTACCTACGTTATTTTAACTGAAATTCTTGCATTCTCTCAAAGAGAATATATTAGAAAGATTGAAGAAGTTTACAGACCAGCAATTAAAAAAATTGAAGATGATGTAGATAGTTCCATTAATTTTGCAGAAGATTCAATCAAATCTGCAAAATCTGACAGTAACAAGAATATTCTTCGAGAAAATATAAAATCCAATAAATTCACTTTAAAAGTATTAAAGCAATATGATAAGATTTTAGAAAAACAAAAAGAGGCTTTGGAAAGAGCATCTGAGGTTACAAAAGAGCAAATTACAGTTGCTTATTCTACTTATGATACTGCGGCTAACTCTGCTAATCTAGTTTCACTAATTAATGAAACCGAGGACTCATTTAGCAAAATACTGGACATGCAATTACCTGAGATAATACCTTTTGAAAATACTGAATTAGAAATGAAATTCGAGGAGATTTCAGGGCAAATTATATCAGAAATTCAATAGATAAAACGGCAAGATATATTCAAATAAATATACATCTCTAAATCTGTTGCTGTTGAATAAATACCAAAGTCTGTTAAAACACTTCTAGGTTGAATATGAAAAGTTGGAAAAAAAATAGTTGGAGAAAATATCCTGTAAAACATATTCCAGAATATCCAGATAAAAAAGAATTGGATAAAGTCTTGGATAAGATAGGAACATTTCCTCCGTTAGTATTTGCTGGAGAAACGAGACATCTTAAAAGTCAGTTGGCTGATGTTGTAGATGGAAAAGCATTTTTACTTCAAGGTGGAGATTGTGCTGAGAGTTTTGCGGAATTTAATCCAGATAATATTAGAGATACATTTAAACTAATGTTGCAAATGTCACTAGTTCTTACTTATTCAGCTTCATTACCGGTAGTAAAAGTTGGAAGAATAGCTGGTCAATTTTCAAAACCAAGAAGTGCACCTACCGAAACAAAAGATGAAGTAGAGCTTCCAAGTTATTTAGGTGACAACATAAATGCTATGGAATTTACTGAAAAAGCTAGAATTCCTGATCCTAAAAGATTATTTAAAGCATACTCACAATCGGCTGCAACATTAAACCTTATAAGAGCATTCTGTCATGGTGGTTTTGCAGATTTAAAGAATGTTCACAATTGGAATTTAGGTTTTATAAAGAATTCGCCTGAGTTAAAAAGATTTAAAGAGTTGGAAGATAATATTGCAAATGCATTAGCTTTCATGGATGCTTGTGGAATTAATTCAGATTTCAATAGAAGACTAAAAACAGTTAACTTTTGGACTTCGCATGAAGCATTACTTCTACCTTTTGAGGAAACAATGACAAGAACAGACTCAACAACTGGAGAGAATCATGATACATCTGCTCACTTTGTTTGGATTGGAGATAGAACAAGACAACTAGATGGTGGTCATGTTGAATTTTGTAGAGGTATAGAAAATCCAATAGGAATTAAATGTGGACCTACTTTAAAAGCTGAAGATTTAATAAATCTTTGTAACAGAATAAATCCTAAGAATGAAAAAGGTAAAATTACACTTATCTCAAGATTTGGAGCAGATAATGTTTCAAAATTTTTACCAAAATTAATCAGGGCAATAAAGAAAGAGGGTTTAAATGTAATTTGGTCATGTGATCCTTGTCATGGCAATACAGTAAAAGCTGCGACAGGATTTAAAACAAGACCATTTAATAGTGTCTTAAAAGAAGTTAAAAATGTTTTTGCATGCCACCAAAGTGAAGGAAGTTATGCTGGTGGACTTCATATAGAATTGACTGGTCAAAATGTAACAGAATGTATTGGTGGAGCTCAAAAGATATCTGAAAAAGACCTATCATCAAGATATCACACGCATTGTGATCCAAGATTAAATGCAAACCAAGCTTTAGAATTAGCTTTCTTGATTTCTGATGAGATTAAAAAGAATAGCTCTTATTCTAAAAACGCAGATAGAGCGGCATCTTAAGACATTGTAAAATTTTAAATATCTAATACTTTAAAATTATGAATGCTTCAGAAAAAGTAAAATTTATATCTGATTGGATTAAAGATTATGTAAACAACATGCCAAGTAAGGCAGAATCTTTAGTTATAGGTATTTCTGGAGGCATAGACTCTTCTGTGTCTAGCACTTTAAGTGCAATGACTGGTTTAAAAACTATTGTATTGTCAATGCCAATTAAACAACAATCTCATCAACATGATTTAAGTTTGAAACATCAAGAATGGTTAGTAAAAAATTTTAAAAATGTAGAGGCCCATACAGTTAATTTGGATGAATTATTTTTAGCGTTTAGCGCAAGCTTGTCTAAATTTAATAATGAGCATGGAATGGCAAATTCTAGGGCTAGATTGAGAATGACAACGCTTTATCAAGTTGCTGCAGCGAATAAAGGAATAGTAGTTGGAACTGGAAATAAAGTTGAAGATTTTGGTGTTGGGTTTTACACAAAATACGGAGATGGTGGTGTAGATATATCTCCTATAGCAGATTGTAATAAAACTGAAGTTTGGGAGCTTGGAAAAGAGCTTGGAATTTTAAATGAAATTATAGATGCCGCCCCTACGGATGGTTTGTGGGATGATGGAAGAACAGACGAAGGTCAACTTGGATTAAAATATGAAGAATTAGAAGAGGCAATGAATAATCCAAATTCAGCTAATAGAGCTAAATACGAAACAATTAGAAAACAAAATTTGCACAAAATGGAGCCAATTCCAGTGTGTAAAATTCCAAGTTAATCAAATAGATTCACAAATCTATTTTTTAAGTATATTCCTAAAATGATGAGTAAAGATATTTATTTAACAAATAATCTAACAAATAAAAAAGAAAAATTTGTTCCACTAGATAAAAACAACATTAGAATGTATGTGTGCGGTCCAACAGTTTATGATGATCCTCATATTGGAAATGCGAGACCAATAGTTGTATTTGATATTCTATTTAAAATTTTTAAAAAAAATTATCCTAAAGTTACTTATGTTCGAAATATTACAGATGTAGATGATAAAATAATAAAATCTTCAAAAGAAAATAAAATTTCAATTTCAGAATTAACCAACAATGTAACCAAAAGTTTTGGTGAAGATTGTAATTACTTAAATTGTGAAGAACCAACACATCAACCTAAAGCAACAGAAAATATAGATTTGATGATAGAAATGATTTCTGAATTAATAACAAAAGGATTTGCTTATGAAAATAATAAGCATGTTTATTTTGAGGTTAAAAAATTCAAGGATTATGGTCAATTATCAAATAAAAAATTAGATGAACTTATTGCTGGATCAAGAGTAGAAGTCAGTGAAAATAAAAAAAATTCAGAAGATTTTGTTTTATGGAAACCGTCAGAAGATGACGAACCTTCATGGGAATCTCCATGGGGAAAAGGAAGACCAGGATGGCATCTAGAGTGTTCAGCAATGTCAAAGAAATTTTTAGGAGATGAGTTTGATGTTCATGGAGGTGGTATAGATTTGTTATTTCCTCATCATGAAAATGAAATAGCTCAATCAAGATGCGCTAATGATACAAAAATATTTGCAAAATTTTGGATGCATAATGCATTCATCACTATGTCTAATGAAAAGATGGCTAAGTCTCAGGGAAATATTTTGAAAATAAAAGATTTTAGAAATAATATAAGCGGTCAAGTTTTGAGATTAGCTTTACTAAGTGCACATTATAAACAACCATTAGATTGGAATGATAAACTTCTGAACGACTGTCAAAACACGATAAATAAATGGTACAATTCATATTTAGATATTGAAAATAATTCCAAGGTTTCTGATGAAATTCTTCAGCCACTTTACGATGATTTAAACACTCCTGGATATATTGCTAATTTACATCAATTATATGACAAAGCTCAAAAAGGTAACAATGAAGATAAATCTTTATTTGTTTCTGCTTGTCAATTTGTAGGACTATTAAATGAAAGCAAAGAAAATTGGTTTAAATTTAAAATTAGCAAAGCTTTAATTTCTGAAAAAGAAATTTTACAAAAAATTCAAGAAAGAAATAAGGCTAGAGAGAACAAAAATTACGAAGAAGCTGATAAAATTAGAAAAGAGCTTTTAGATAAAGATGTTTTAATAGAAGATAAAGATGGTAAAACGACTTGGAAATTTAAATGAGCAAGGAACAACTTTATATATTTGACACAACACTGCGTGATGGAGCACAAACCCAAGGTGTAGATTTTTCAATTGATGATAAGGAAAAAATCTCATCAGCGTTAGATAAATTGGGTGTTGATTATATTGAAGGAGGTTGGCCGGGTGCAAATCCAACTGATACTGAGTTTTTCAATAAGGATCATAATTTTAAAACAACGAAATTAACTGCATTTGGAATGACAAAAAAATCTGAACACAGCGCAGAAAATGACCCTATGCTTTCATCATTAATTAATTCAAAAAGTACTTCTGTTTGCTTGTTTGGAAAATCATGGGATTTTCAAGTGGATGTTGCATTAGGAATAAGTAATGAGCAGAATTTAATGAATATAAGTGAAAGCGCAAAACATATTGTTAAATCTGGAAAGGAGTTCATGTTTGATGCTGAACATTTTTTTGATGGATATAAAGCTAATCCAGAGTATGCAATGTCATGTTTAAAAGCTGCTTTTGATAATGGTGCTAGATGGATTGTTTTATGTGATACTAACGGCGGCACACTTCCACACGAGATAACAGAAATTGCATCTAAAGTAATTAAGCAAATCCCAGGAAAAAATTTAGGAATACACGCTCATAATGATACCGAAAATGCTGTAGCAAACAGTCTTGCAGCAGTTCAAGCAGGTGTTAGACAAGTCCAGGGTACAATCAATGGTTTGGGTGAAAGATGTGGAAATGCTAATTTGATGTCATTAATTCCCTCATTTTTTTTAAAGAAAGATTTTTCAGAAAAGTTTGAATTAAGTATTAAAAGAGAAAATTTAAAAAACTTAACTCAATGCTCAAGATTATTAGATGAGATATTAAATAGAAAACCTAACAAACATTTACCTTATGTTGGAGCTTCTGCTTTTTCTCACAAGGGTGGCATGCATGTTTCAGCTGTTCAAAAAGATCCTAAAACCTATGAGCACATAAATCCAGAAGAAGTTGGAAACTCCAGAAATATTGTAGTTTCAGATCAATCAGGTCAATCCAATATAATGTCGAGATTGAATTCAATAGGAATTAAAGTTGAGAAAAGTGATCCAAAAATTAAAAAACTTTTAGATGAAGTTAAAGATCGGGAATTTATTGGTTATAGTTATGATGGTGCTGATGCATCTTTTGAGTTGTTAGCTCGAAGATTAATGGGGGAGATACCAAGATATATTTCTATTAATGAATATGATGTTTCAGTAAAGAAAGATAATGCAGGAGAAATAGTTTCATATGCAAAAGCTCAATTAGAAGTAGATGGAGACAAAATTTTGTGTGAAGGACAAGGAAACGGCCCTGTTAATGCTCTAGATAATGCAATTAGAAAGAATGTTAACAAGCTTGCTAAATATTCAGAATATTTAAAAGATTTAAGACTAGTTGATTATAAAGTTAGAATTTTAAACACTGGAACAGAAGCTGTAACAAGAGTTAGTATTGAAAGTACAGATTCGAAAGGTGTTAATTGGTTTACTATTGGAGTATCACCAAATATAATTGATGCATCTTTCAAAGCTCTTGTTGATAGTTTAGATTATAAGTTATTTAAGGATAAAGCTCCTGGAAGTTCATAAGAATGAAAATTAAAAAATTTTCAGAAAAACCATCTGATCTAAAAGATAGAATAGGAGCCAAACCAATAGTTTGTTACCCAAATACCAATATTGAAGAAAAAAATTTAAGTATTTTACACTCCGCACGAGAACACTTGGTTAAAAAAGAGGAAGTTATAATATCTCCAAGAGATGCAAAAACTTTTGAAGTTAAATTTGGTGAGTTTTTTAGAATTGAAAGTGTAGAGGGACCTCAAGTAGGTGATTTAAATTTATTTAATTTAAATAATTTAGAGGAAAAATTCTACTCAGGAAAAACAAGAGCACTCTATGGAACACATCTTTCTGTTGGAGATAAAATGTTTAGTAGTTTTCCCTATCTTAGATCTTTAGCAACAATAACTTGGGATACTTTAGATTGGTATGATTATGATAAAGATGGAGGATCGGTTCATGATGTCATTGGTACAAGATGTGATCCTTATACATCAAAACTTTTGAGTGATAACGATTATCACTATTGTTGTCACTCAAATTTAACAAGAGCTTTGGTTAAAGAAAAAAATATTCAATTAGATCATGCAGAAAAAATAGTTCATGATGTATTAAATGTATTTATGTTAACTGGATTTACCAATGATACGAAACAATATTTTATGAAAGCAAGTCCAGTAAGACCTGGTGATTATTTAGAATTTTTTTGCTGAAACAGATTTATTAGGTGCACTTTCTGCTTGTCCAGGTGGTGATTGTGGATCTGAACATTCATCTGATGCAGCAAAATGTTATCCTTTAAAAGTTTCCATTTGGAAAGTAGATCCTAAATATTTAAATGACATAAAACCATCAACTATTTCTAATTATAACAGAAATCATGGCATAGATTAATGTCTATTAATAATATTTCTTTTATTTTACATAAACCTCAACTCTCAGAAAATATAGGAGCATGTGCGAGGGGAATGAAAAATTTTAATTTTAATAAACTTATTGTTATTGATCCTAAACCAATATTTCCAAATGATAAAATTTTAGCAACCTCTGTAGGAGCAAAAAATATA
>CACFCI010000030.1 GCA_902564785.1 uncultured Pelagibacteraceae bacterium
TATTTACATCTAAATAAAAAACAAAAAAAAAAATTAGTGAACCATTTGTTGAAACATGGTTATTCTTACTGTGGGTTTGGATATGACAATGACAATTTTGATTTTTTATTTAGAAAGAAAAAAATTTTGTTAAATAGATTTATCTCCAAATTTCTTTGGATTGTTGGTAAGAAGCATTTAAATATTTTAAATTATTTTATTATTAAAGAATAATCTAACGAAAATGGCGGAGAGAATGGGATTCGAACCCATGAAAGAATTGCTTCTTTACACGCTTTCCAAGCGTGCGCCTTCAACCACTCGGCCACCTCTCCAATATATCAAAGAATATACTCTTCAAATTTTTCCAAATTACTTAAAATATATTTAGGAAAAGTATTGTCTATATTTATAATTTTGTAAGTATGTCCTCTATTGAACAAATCAATTTTTCTATTTATTTTATCTTTAATAACTTCTAAAGATGAAAACTCATCTCCCGAATATTCTTCATGTGCAAATGTTTTTAATTTTAAATTCGTTTATTTTTGTGTTTGGATAGTGTTTCAAAACATGATTAATTTTTGTGGAACACACCATATAGTATGGTGCATCATCCTCAGTATAAAAAAAAGTTATTTCACCATTTTCATTTGCAGATACACCTAAATTGAAAATGTTTGCGTTATGAAAATTTTTATAACTTTCTTTCAATTTATCTATATTTTTTGGATTTGCTTCAACCAAAAAAATCTTGTCATCAGATTTGCTATTTTTTTTTATAAATTCAGTGAATCCACAACGAACTATTCCTGTTTTATCCCAATCTCCAATACAAGCACCAAGATGAACATAATTCATTTTTTGAGTTTTAATAAGATAATGTTTTTATTAATATTTATACAACTTTATAAAATTTTTTCTGATTTATTTTAAATCGTATCTGTATTTTGGTTAATTAATTCAGCATTTTTTAATAAAAATGATATAATAAATTTCTCCAAAATTATAAAAAATGGCAAATAAAAATATATACCAAGCCGATTCTATTAAAGTTCTTAAAGGTCTTGAGGCTGTAAGAAAAAGACCAGGAATGTATATTGGAGATACAGACGATGGAACAGGTTTACATCATATGGTTTATGAGGTTGTAGATAACTCAATTGATGAGGCATTAGCGGGATATTGTAAAAATATTAATGTGAAAATTAACTCTGATGGAACAATTACCGTTAATGATGATGGGAGAGGTATTCCGGTAGATATCCATAAAGGAGAAAAAAAATCAGCTGCAGAGGTAATTATGACACAACTTCATGCTGGTGGAAAGTTTGATCATGATTCTTATAAAGTTTCAGGTGGACTACATGGAGTTGGAGTTTCAGTTGTAAATGCATTATCACAAAAATTGTATCTAGAGATATATAGAGATGGAAAAAAACATTTTATCGAATTTCAAAATGGTAAAGCTAAAGCACCTTTAAAAGTAGTTGGAAAAGCAAAACATACTGGTACTCAAATAACTTTTTTACCGTCTAAAGAAATTTTTTCCTCAATAAATTTTAGCGCAAATATTATTATTAAAAGAATGAGAGAGTTAGCATTTTTAAATAAAGGAATTAAAATAATATTTACTGACGCTAGCCAAAAAAAAGAAAAAATTTTAGATTTTAAGTTTGATGGAGGTGTTCTTGAATTTGTAGATTTTTTAGATGAAAAAAGAGAAAAACTACAAAACAAAAATGGTAATGATTTATTTAGAAAACCTATCTATATAGAAGGTAAAAAAAATAATATTGAATTAGAGTGTTCCTTAAAGTGGAATGCTGGATATACCGAGGATATATTTCCATATACAAACAATATCTATCAAAAAGATGGTGGAACTCATCTATTAGGTTTTAGAAGTGCGTTAACTCGAGTAGTAAATAAATATGCTAATGAAAATAATTTACTCAAGAAAAATAAATTAGCAATCTCGGGAGATGATATTAAGGAAGGTCTTACTTGTGTTCTTTCGACTAAAATTCCTGATCCAAAGTTTTCATCTCAGACAAAGGATAAACTTGTTTCATCAGAAGTAAGGATGATAGTAGAGACACTAGTAAATGAAAAATTATCTATTTGGTTTGATCAAAATCCTTCGATTGCAAAGATTATTTTAGCCAAAGTTATTCAAGCAGCAATGGCAAGAGATGTTGCTAGAAAAGCAAGAGAAAATGTTAGGAGAAAAGGAGCTCTTGAATTAAGCGGTCTTCCTGGAAAATTAGCTGATTGTCAAATTGGTAAACAAGAAGGAACAGAATTGTTTATTGTTGAGGGTGATTCAGCAGGTGGTTCTGCTAAACAAGGAAGAAATAGAGCAAATCAGGCAGTTTTACCCTTAAGAGGTAAAATACTAAATACCTACGTCGAAGATTTTAATTTCAAGAAAAATGGTAATGGCAATGGTACTGATCAAAGAACTAAGGCTTTGTCTAAAATGATTTCTTCAAATGAGATAGTTACTTTGATTAATGCTCTAGGTTTAGATCCAAAAGCACAAGAAATTGATCTAAAAGATTTGAGGTATGGAAAAATTATTATTATGACAGATGCTGATGTAGATGGTTCCCATATTAGAGCTCTTCTTTTAACTTTTTTTAATAATAAGCCATTTAACAAATTAATAGAAAATGGTCATGTTTATTTAGCACAACCTCCATTATTTAAAATTAATAAAGGTTCAAAAGGAATTTATATTAAAGATGAGATGGAGCTAGAAAATTATATATTAAACAATAATAAAGAATTAAAAAAAATAAAAAAAGGTTCTAAAGAATATTTAAAAGCACTTGAATTAGAAAAATCAAAAATGAATATTCAAAGATTTAAAGGATTGGGTGAAATGAACCCTGAAGAGCTATGGAGCACTACACTAGATCCAGAGACAAGAAATTTGCTACAAGTCCAATACTCTAAAAATTTAAAAAAAGATCAAAGTTTAATTCATACTTTGATGGGTAATGATGTTGCATTAAGAAAAGATTTTATAGTTTCAAATGCTATAAATGTCCAAAATCTTGATATTTAATAATGAAGTTTTTTGAAACTTCGAAATATCATTCTTTTAAAAAATCAACCTATATAACATTAAGATGGATTGGAATTATAGGACAATTAATTGCAGTTAATTTTGTATATTTTTTTCTGAATTCAAGTTTTGATTTTATTACATCGAATATAGTTATTTTTCTCGGAATATTAAGTAATTTATATTTAATTTTTATTTACAAGAAAACTCAACTATCAGATAGGTCTGCTTTTCTTTTCTTACTCATAGATATTTTACAATTAGGTGTTCTTCTTTATTTATCTGGTGGAATAACAAATCCTTTTGTAATTTTTATTTTAATACCAAGTGTTTTTTCCTCATCAAATTTAAGCTTAAGAACTAATACTTTATTAGTAATCTTAACTGTAATTATAATTATATTTTTGACTTTTACCTATGAAGATCTACCAATTAATTTAAATAGTGATTTCCATAATAATCATTATTTTTATTATTCTATTCCAACATCTTTGATTATTGCATTAGTTTTTTTAAATTATTTTGCAATGACATTTGGAACACAATCTAGATTGAGAAAAGAAGCGTTGGGAAAAATGGAAGAAGTTATGGCTAAAGAGCATGAGCTTTTATCATTAGGTGGCCAAGCTGCTGCAGCAGCACATTCTTTAGGCACACCACTCTCAACAATAACAATTATTGCACATGATTTAATGAAACAGTTTAAAGGGCAAAAAGATTTAGAAAAAGATATAGAGTTACTAAATAGTCAAGTCGAGCGATGTAATAATATTTTAAAACGGTTAACATTAAATCCTGTAGAAGAGGATGAATTTATTGATAAAGATATTAATATTCGAAATTATTTGCATGAGATTATTTCATCATTCAAAGAAATAAGTAAAAAAAACTTTGTCTTTAATTTTGATCAGGACTCAAATTCAAAAAAAATAAGTAAATCAATAGAAATTGTATATGGATTAAGAAATTTTATAGGAAATGCGAATAAATTTTCTAATAATTCTATTTTTATAAATTTAAAAAGTGACAGTGAAGTAACCGAAATTATAATAGAAGATGATGGCCCTGGTTACCCCCGTGATATTTTATCAAAAATAGGAGAACCATATCTAAAATCAAATTTTTCAAAAGACAAGTCAAAAGAAGGATTGGGACTAGGACTATTCATTGGAAAAACTCTATTAGAAAAAAATTTTGCATCAGTAAATTTTAGAAATTCTAAAACACGCAGTGGTGCAGAAGTTATTATTAGATGGAAGAATAAAGAATTATTTAATATTTAGTGATATTTTTTCTTTGTTTCAAATAATGAGCTTAATTGAGATATCATTACATCTCCTAATTCATTTACGTCAGTAATCTTAATAGCTCTCTTATAGTACCTTGAAACATCGTGACCAATACCTATAGCTAAAACTTCAATGTCTGTTTTAGTTTCAATAAATTTAACAATTTTTTTTAAATGTTTTTCTAAAAAGTCTCCTGAGTTTACAGATAGAGTTGAGTCGTCAACAGGGGCCCCATCGGAAATGATCATTAATATTCTTCTTTCTTCTTTTCTTTTATTAATTCTATTGTAAGCCCACGATATAGCTTCTCCATCAATATTCTCTTTAAGCAATCCTTCTTTAAGCATAAGTCCTAAATTATTTTTTGCTTGTCTCCAATGGGTATCTGCACCCTTATAAATTATATGTCTTAAATCGTTTAATCTTCCTGGTGTTTTGGGCTTAGAATTCTTGGTCCATAATTCTCTACTCTGCCCACCTTTCCAATTTTTAGTCGTGAAACCTAAAATTTCAACTTTAACAGCGCATCTTTCTAGGGTTCTAGATAAAATATCTGCGCAAATAGCTGCAATAGTTATTGGTCTTCCTCTCATGGATCCAGAATTATCTATTAGCAAAGTTACTACTGTGTCTTTAAAATCTAAATCTTTTTCCTTTTTAAAAGATAAGGAATTATATGGGTCCATAATAATTCTTGGAAGTTTTGAACTGTCTAATAAACCTTCTTCTAAATCAAACTCCCATGCTCTATTTTGTTTTGCTAGCAATTGTCTTTGAAGTTTATTTGCAAGTTTTGTTATAATATCTTGAAAGCCTATTAATTGTTGATCTAAATTTTTTCTTAATTTTATTGCTTCATCTGCGTTCTCTAGATTTTCAGCTTTTACAATTTCATCAAATTGAGTTGTAAATATCTTATAATCCAAATTTACATTATCTGTTTTCTTTTGAGCTACTTGCTCTAAACTTTGTTCATCCGACTCTGTGTCTGATAGCTGTTCGTCTAAGTTAAATTCGTCAATACTATAATCTGCATCTAAGGAAGCCTCAGATACATTTTCTTCTTTTTCGTCTTTATTGTCTTCTTTATCATTATTTTCATCTTCATTTGATGGATTGTCTTGACCTTGATCTTGATTTTCTTCTTTTCTTTCATCCTCATCTTCACTTTGGAAAATATCCATTTCTTCTAAAATTTCAGAAAACTTTGTGCTATAAACGTTTTGATCTTCAAGATTTTTAAGTAAAAATTCTTTGTGTTTTTCTATAGCGTTCTCAAAGTCTTTTTCCCAAAAATTAAGTATTTTAGTTGTTAGAGGATTAAGCTTAATTTTATGAAAGTTTTTGAGCATATACAGCTCAAATGCCTCTGAAACAGAAACATCTTCTTTAGTTTTTAATTGATCTTTTCTTTTACGATTTATTATTTGGGCATAATTCTCTTGAAAATTTTTCTCAATACCTTTTAGCATTTTTCCTCCTAAAGTCTCATAACGTATTTTTTCAGCAATATTATAAAGAGATCTAGATGAAGTATTTGTAGGTAGATTTTTTTTAAAAATTTTTTCATTACAAAATTTTTTTTTCAAAGCAGAGGAATCAGTTTCGGCACGTAACCTTATAAAATCAGCTGGACTGGTCAAATTTTCAATTTCTAGAAAATTAAATTCTTTTATTTTTTTTTCTTCAGAATTTTTTTTTTTTATTTCAAAATCATCAGCAATTACTTTTGCTGTAGAAGTTAAAGCAATTTTGAATTTTTCTTTTAAATTATTTTCTTTAGTGCTCATCAGATTTGAATATTAATCAAAGACTCAGGCAACTCCTCACCAAAACATCTTTGATAATATTCCGCGATAGTATTTTTTTCAATATCATCACATTTATTAAGAAAAGTTACTCTAAAGGCGTAACCAGTGTCTTTAAAAATTTCAACATTTTCTGCCCAATGCATTACAGTTCTTGGGCTCATTACCGTCGAAATATCTCCTGCAATAAATCCTTTACGAGTTAGAGATGCCACTTTTATCATGTTAGCAACCTTCTCTTTTCCTTTTGCATTATTTAGGTATTTATTTTTAGACAAAACAATATCCATTTCTCTATCTAAGCTAAGGTAATTTAATGTTGTTACAATATTCCATCTATCCATTTGACCTTGGTTAATTTGTTGTGTTCCATGATAAAGACCTGTTGTATCACCTAACCCTACAGTATTTGAAGTTGCAAATAATCTAAAAAATTTATTTTGTTTAATTACTTTATTTTTATCTAGTAATGTAAAATTTCCCTCAGCTTCTAAAACTCTTTGAATTACAAACATTACATCAGGTCTACCAGCATCATATTCATCAAAAACAAGTGCAACTGGATTTTGAATAGACCATGGTAAAATTCCCTCGTTAAATTGAGTTACTTGTTTACCATCTTTAAGAACGATCGCATCTTTTCCAATTAAATCAATTCTACTTACATGACTATCTAAATTTACACGGATACAAGGCCAATTTAATCTTGCAGCAATTTGTTCAATGTGAGTAGATTTACCAGTGCCATGATATCCTTGAACTAAAACTCTTTTATTAAACGCAAATCCTGAAATAATGGCTAATGTAGTGTCTCTATCGAACTTGTAGTTTTTATCAATCTCAGGAACATATTCATTTTTTTTTGAAAATGCGTCTACTTCCATTTCCGAGTCAATTCCAAAAGTTTGTTTTAATGAAACTTTAATATCCGGTTCTGTATTAAGATTTGGTGTCAATTTTTTCTCTATAGGTATTTTTTAATTGAGTGTAAGCCAAAGTTATAAGTTTAAGTTTTTCTTCGTATTTTTTATTTCCAGAATTCATATCAGGGTGAAATTTTTTCACAAGTAATTTGAATTTCTCTTGTATTTTCTTCCACTTTAAACCAACAGAAACCCCCAATATTCCAAAAGCTTTTATATCTTTATGATCAAATTTAAATTGACGCATATGATCATAATCTCCATTTATCTTTTCCTTATCAAGCTCATCTCTCAAAGTTGT
>CACFCI010000031.1 GCA_902564785.1 uncultured Pelagibacteraceae bacterium
CAGCCCATAGAGGTTCTAAAACCATTTTTGGTAATAATTTTAGCAACTATTTTATGTAGCAGTAGATCAAATATATTATTTAAATATATAGCATCGACAATTTTAATTTCTGCTATTTCTTTGTTATTAATAGTTCAACCAGACATTGGACAAACTTTATTAGTGGTATTTTCTTGGGTAGTTCTAATCTTCACATCAGGAATTAATATATACATTCTTTTGGCGATAATTTTTATTGGTTCATTTTTGCTTGCTTATCTAATTATTTATGTTCCTAAGTTTGACTATATACAAGGAAGAATTTTTTCTTTTTTTAACAGAGAAACAGGTACTCATAATTTCCAATCCGATAAAGCATTAGAGTCAATTACAAGCGGAGGCTTTTTTGGAAAAGGTATAGGTGAAGGAGTTCTCAAAAATAGAGTTCCAGAAGCCCATACTGATTATATTATTTCAGTAATTTCTGAGGAGTTTGGTGTTGTTGCCATAATGTTAATATTATTATTGTTTTTGATCTTAATTTATATGGTTTTTAAAAAGATAAGTTTTGAGACAAATGATAAAGCTAAACTTATTTTAATTGGATCTATTAGTTTAATATTAATGCAAGCTACTATTCATATTGGGGTAAATATAAGACTATTTCCAACCACCGGAATGACATTACCTTTTTTAAGTTACGGAGGTTCATCTATAATAAGCACATCTATATTGTCGGGTATAATTTTAAATCTAACAAAAAGAAAAATAACTTAAAAAATGAAAAAAAAAGTTTTGATTTCCACAGGTGGCTCCGGAGGTCATGTGATACCAGCAATTACAATTTACAATCATTTAAAGAATGATCATGAAACTTTGATTTCTACTGATGCAAGGGGTCTTTCATATTTAGATAAAAATTATAATACAGTAGTAATCAATACCCCAAAATTAAATAATTATTTCCTACTTCCTTTTTCGTTTATTAAAATTTTATTTTTAACAGTTAAATCTTTATTTCTTTTAAAAAAAAATAATATTTCAATTTTGATTTCTACAGGTGGCTATATGTCATTACCGCTTTGTTTGGCAGCAAAAATGTTGGGCATTAATATTTTTTTAATTGAACCAAATATGGTTCTTGGAAGAGCAAATAAATTTTTTTTAAACTTTTCAAGAAAATTAATATGTTATTCAAAGAATTTAATTAATTTACCATCTGGAATTAATCAGAAATTGACCACTATTAAACCTTTGATAAGAAAAGAATATTATGAAACCAGTACATGTCAAAAATATGATAATTTATTCACAATTATAATCATAGGAGGTAGCCAGGGTGCAAAAATCTTTGATGAGCTTTTAAAAAAATCATTTGTTAGTGTAGCAAAACAAGCATCTATAAAAATTATTCATCAAACAAGCGAGAAAAATATAAATTTTTTAAAAGATTTTTATTTTCAAAATAATATTGAAAGTAGAGTTTTCAGTTTTGATCATAATCTTAGTGAGGTTTTAAAAGAAGGAGACTTATGTATTACGAGAGCTGGAGCATCTAGTTTAGCCGAACTATCTTTTTTAAATATTCCATTTATAGCAATACCACTTCCATCATCAAAAGATAATCATCAGTATAAAAATGCAAAATATTATGAGGAACAAGATTGTTGCTGGATAATTGATCAAAAAAATTTTGATGATGAAAAATTTGAGAAATTTTTGCTAAAATTGACAAATAAAAGTCAAGATTACATGACAAAAAAAAATAATTTACAGAAATTAAATTATCAAAATACATGGAATAATGTTAATCAGAAAATATTAAAAATTATTAATGAAAATTAAATTAGCAAAATCAGAACTTATATATTTTGTTGGAATAGGTGGAATAGGCATGAGTGGCTTAGCATTAATAATGAAAGGGAAAGGTTTTAAAGTTCAAGGAAGTGATATTTCAAATAATAAAAATATTGAAAGATTAAAAAAAGAAAAAATTAAGGTTTCAATTGGACATAGAAAACAAAATATAGATAACGCAACTATTCTAGTTGTATCTTCAGCTATTAAAAAAAATAATCCTGAGCTTGTTGCTGCTAAAAAAAAACAATTACCAATTTATAAAAGAGGAGAAATGCTTGCAAATATCGTATCCTTAACCAAAAATATTGTAGTAGTTGGATCACACGGTAAAACTACAACAACATCTTTGATAGCATCTATATTTCAAGAGACAAAAATTGACCCTACTATTATCAATGGTGGAGTAATAAATTCAATTAATAATTCTGCTAAGCTTGGTAAAAGTGATTGGTCTATATTAGAGGCAGACGAGTCTGATGGGAGTTTTGTTTTTATCCCCCCAACATATTCAATTATTACAAACATAGATCGAGAGCATATGGATTATTATGGTACCATGGAAAAATTAAATAAATATTTTGAAAATTTTGTTAATAAAGTTCCTCCATTTGGAAAATCATTTATTTGTATAGATGATAAAAATAACAAAAATTTAATTAAAAATATCAAAAACAAAAACTTCTATACATATGGCTTACATAAAAAATCTAATTTTTGTATAAAAAATATAAAACAATCAAAAGAATTTTCAGAGTTTGACTTGAACATTAAATTACCTAATAAAAAAAATCACTTAATTAAAAAATTTAAAATTCCTTTATTAGGAATTCATAATATTAAAAATGCTGTAGCTGCAGCGGCATTAGGTTTAACAGTAGGTCTGCCTATAAATAATATAAAAAAGGGACTTAAAAATTTTAAAGGGGTTCAAAGAAGATTTAACAAAATTTTTAAGTTTAATGATGTAGATTTTTATGATGATTACGCTCATCATCCTACCGAAATTAAGGAAGTGCTTGATGGGGTAAAAAATGTTTATAAAGATTATGAAAAAATATGTATTTTTCAACCACATAGAATATCAAGATTAAAAGATTTAAAAAAAGAATTTACTTTTGCTTTTAAAAATGCAGATAAAGTTATTTTGTTCCCAATTTACACTGCTGGAGAAAAATTAAAGCTCGGATTTAGTTATATAAATTTTGCAAGGGGAATAATTAAAAACTCAAGAGTTCAGCTTTTTTTAGTGGATGATAAATTCCAATTAGCAAAATTTATTAAAGCAAACATATTCGGGAAAAAAATTGTTATAGGTATGGGTGCTGGGACTATCTCAAGTTGGATGCGAGAATTACCTAAATTACTATCATGAAAATTGATTTAAATGATTTGATGCCAGAATTTAAAAATAATTTAAAGTTAGATTATGATTTAAAAAAAAAAAATTGGTTTAACATAGGTGGAAAAACAAAAGTTTTCTATAAAGCAGATAGTTTGAAAGAATTAATTAAATTTATAAAAAAAATTCGGAATCGTGAAAAAATATTTGTATTAGGAGCTGGTTCAAATACCTTAATTACTGACAAACAATTTAATGGAGTTGTAATTAAGCTTTCAAATAATTTTAATAATATTTCTTTGCTTAATGATGAAATCATTATAGCAGGAAGTGCTGTAACTGATAAATCATTAGCAGATTTTGCAATGGAAAATAATTTAGGTGGTTTTGAATTTTTATCTTGTATACCTGGAACTGTTGGGGGTGGTATCAAAATGAATGCAGGTTGTTTTGAAAGGGAGTTTAAAGATATTATAGTGTCTATTCAGGCTATAGATAAAACTGGACAAATTATAACGATTCCTGCAAAAGAAATAAATTTTAAATATAGAGATAGTGGATTATCCGATGATTTAATTTTTTTAAGTGCATCATTTAAAGGTTTTAAAAAAGATAAAAATTTCATTAAAAATGAAACAAAAATTCTTAAAGAAAAAAAAGAGAAAGTCCAACCTACAAGAATTAAAACAAGCGGAAGTACATTTAAAAATCCAATAAATCAATCTAATAAGAAAGTTTGGCAATTAATTAAAGAGTCCGTGCCCCTTGAAAAATCATTTGGTGATGCATCAATTTCTGTAAAACACTGTAATTTTTTTGTAAACAAGGGTAATGCTAAGTTTGATGATATGAAAAAATTAATTAAATTTGTATCTGACAGCGTCTTTCAAAAGACTGGAGTTAAATTAGAAACTGAGATTAAAATTTTAGAATAAATTGAAAAAAAAAGTACTTATACTTTCAGGTGGAATTTCTAAGGAGAGGTTAATTAGTCTTGATACAGGAAATCAAGTTGCTAAAGAATTAAAAAAAAATGGCTATAAAATAAAAATATCTGAACCAAACAACAATTTAGAAAAAAATATTAAAATTTTTAAGCCTAATGTAATTTTTAATGCTTTACATGGTCAATTTGGTGAGGATGGATATATACAGACAATTCTTGAACGTTTTAAAATACCTTATACGCATTCTGGGGTTATCGCTTCATCAATCGCAATGGATAAAGAGATTTCAAAAAAATTATTTATAAAAAATAATATAATTACCCCAAAGTTTTTTACTTACTCTTATGATTATACAAAAGATCATTTATTCAAAAAAATAAACAAAAAATTAAAATTTCCAGTTGTAGTAAAACCACTAAATGAAGGGTCAAGTGTAAATGTTTATATTTGTAACCAAAAAAATATTATTATTACTTTGAACAAATTAAAGAATTACAAAAAAGTGATGATTGAAGAATTTATACCAGGTAGAGAAATACAAGTGGCAATTATGGGAAATAAAAAACTTGGTGCTATTGAGTTAAAACCAAAAAGAAAATTTTATGATTATGAGGCAAAATATAATACTAATGCAAAAACTAAACACATAATCCCAGTACATCTTAGTAAAGAAAAATTAAAAAAAGTAATGAACACAGCACTTAGAGCCCATAAAATTATTGGTTGCAAAGGGGTAACAAGATCAGATTTTAAATTTTTTAAAAATAAATTTTATTTATTAGAGATAAATACACAACCTGGAATGACAAAACTTTCACTTGTACCAGAGATTGCTGCATACAAAGGTATTAGTTTTAAAAATCTAATTGAGTGGATGATAAAAGATGCATCAACGAAAAAGTAAAAAAATTTTTTTATATTTTTTTTTACTATTAATAGTTGGTTCAATAAATAATTTAACAATAAGAGATTATAAATTTGAAAAAATTAAACATATAGAAATATTAGGTTTAAATAATATAAATACAGAGCAGGTAAAAAAAGAAATTCAAGATTTAAAATTAGAAAATATTTTTTCTTTAAATAAAACAAATTTATCAAATACAATTAATTCTTATCCTTTAGTTGAAAGTTTTGATATATTTAAAAAATATCCATCAACGTTATATATAAAAATAAAAGAAACTAAGTTAATAGCTAAAATTAATAAAGATAGACAAATTTTTTATATTGGTACAAATGGAAAATTGTCTGAAAAAAAAATTTTAGATGAAAAATTACCTTTCATATTTGGTAAACCAAATATTGAGGAAATTTTAAAATTTAAAAAAAAAATTGATCAATCAAGATTTTCCTATGAGGAAATAAAAAGTTTATATTTTTTTCCTTCAAAAAGATGGGATATAGAATTAAAAAATAAAATTATTATAAAATTACCAAAAGAAAATGTTAGCAGCTCTTTAGATGATATATTTATTTTTTTAAAGAATGACAATATTTCTAATTTTAGATCAATTGATGCGCGTGTTAAAAATCAAATTATTTTAAATGACTGAAGAAATTGAATTTGAAACTTATATAAGAATTTCCACAAAAGTTATAGGGATTTATGTTTTTGATAAAAAAAAACTTAAAAACTTATATTTTGACGAGAAAAACTACGAAATTGAAAAAGAAAATAATTTTGAAATTTTAATAAGTTTTATTGAAGAAAACATTTTTAGAATTGAAAAATCAATTGGTAAATTTGTAAATAATATTTCTTTAATTGTTGATAACAAAAAAATTTCTAATTTAAATTTTTGTCTTAAAAAAAAAAATTATGAAAAAAATCTTAGTATACCGTATATCAAGAATATAGTAACTGAAGCTAAGGATTTATTTAAAGAAAATTATCAACAACAAAAAATTATGCATATAGTTATTGAAAAGTATTTGATAGATGGAAATGAATATAAAAAATTTATAAATAATTTTAGGTGTGATAACATATGCTTAGAAATAAAATTTATATCTATTTCCAACGACTTAATTTTAGAAATTGAAAAAGTTATGGAAAGATATCAAATAAAAGTAATTAATTTTATAGGAGAAAATTATATTAGAAGCATGTTTAAAGAAAATGATATTGAGCTTTCATTAATGGCAAATAAAATTCTGTCCGGTTATAATGAGAATGAGGTTTCTATAGTTCCTAAAAACCCTAAAAAAAAAGGTTTTTTCGAGAAATTTTTTCAACTATTCAGTTAATTTTGTTTTTTCTGGTAATATTAGTTGTTTTTTAATTTTTCAAAATACGTCCTAAGTATTAGATGTGGCTTACTTAACTCAAAAAACTTTAAAAGATCAAATTTCATTTAGTGGCATTGCATTGCACAGTGGACTAGATGTTCATGTTTCTATAAAACCAGCAAATCCAAATTTTGGAATTGTTTTTAAAAGAGTTGATTTGGAAACAAATAATTTGGTTTATCCAAATTTTATGAATGTGTCAAATACATCACTGAATACAACAATAGAAAATGAATTTGGCACTAAAGTTTCAACCATAGAGCATTTAATGGGGGCATTATTTTGCTTAGGAATTGATAATGCGCTAGTAGAGATTAATAACGAAGAAGTA
>CACFCI010000032.1 GCA_902564785.1 uncultured Pelagibacteraceae bacterium
ATTTTAGTTTTAGTTGAAAAGAGATTTAAGATTGGTGATTGGATTATGGTTGAGGGTATTATTGAAGGCGTAGTAGAAAAGATTGGATTTAGATCGACAACAATTAGAAAGTTTGACAAATCTCTTGCTATTATTCCAAATTTTCAATTTGCAGAAAATGCAGTTGTAAATGTAAGTGAAACCTCAAATTGGTTAATCAGTTGGATAATTACGCTCCAATATGACACTACTGTAGATCAGTTGAAAAAGATTAGAGATGAAATCGAAAGTCATATTAATTCAAGTGAGGATTATAATACTTCAATTGGAGTTGCGGTAAGAGTCGATAAATTTTCAGATAGTTCCATAGACATGTATGTTAGGTGTTTTACAAAATCAGGAAGTTGGAATAATTGGCTTGATGTAAAAGAAAGATTAGCAATTGCGATTAAAGAAATCGTTGAAAAAAATGGTGCTTCATTTGCTTTCCCAAGTCAGTCGATTTATGTTGAGAAAAAATAATGAAATCTTTATTAATTTTATTCGATAATTTAATTAGTTTTTTTATTTGGATACTCATAATAAACGTAGTCCTAAGTTGGTTAATAGGATTTAGGATTTTAAATGCTCAAAATAAGCTAGTTTATTTGGTATATGAATTTTCCTATAAAATTACAGCACCTCCGCTAAATATTATCAGAAGATATTTACCAAATTTTGGATCAATAGATATTTCTCCTGTATTGTTAATTTTTTTGCTTTATTTCATAAGAAACTTAATGTTTGAATATTTTAGTTAATCTTAATATTGCATTGAAAATTTTATTTTAAATGTGTAGTAACCTTTAACTTAATAATTATTTTAAATTATGATTTTAATTGATGGAAAAAAAGCAGCTGCAGAATTAAGAGCAGAGTTAAAGCAAGAAGTTACAGAGTTAAAAGCAAAACATAATAAAGCACCAGGTTTAACTGTTATACTTATTGGTGATTTAACACCCAGTCAGATTTATGTAAGAAATAAAGAGAAATCGGCAAATGAGGTAGGATTAAAATCTGAAGTTATAAAATATCCAGACTCAGTTGAAGAAAAGACTGTTTTAGAAAAAATTAAAGAATTAAATAGTGATGAAACTGTTTCAGGAATATTAGTTCAACTTCCTTTACCTAAGCACATTGATAAACAGAAAGTTATAGAAGCTATTGATCCTTCTAAAGACGTAGACGGATTTCATCCAATGAATGTTGGCAATCTTTCATCTGGTTATGAAAGCTCTATTCCTTGTACGCCACTTGGCTGCTATTTGTTAATTAAAAAATTTGAACCTAATTTAAATGGTAAAAAAGCTGTAGTTGTAGGTAGATCAAATTTAAATGGTAAACCAATGACACAACTTCTTTTAAAAGAAAATTGTACTGTAACTATAACTCATTCCAAAACTAAAGATTTAAAAGCTGAGTGTTTAGAGGCAGATATAATTGTTGCAGCTGTGGGTATACCCGAGCTTGTTAGAGGAGATTGGGTTAAGAAAGATGCTATCGTCATTGATGTTGGCATAAATAAAACTGATAAAGGTATAGTTGGTGATGTGCATTTTGATGAAGTTTCAAAAAATGCAAAAGCACTTACGCCAGTTCCAGGTGGAGTTGGACCAATGACTATTGCTTGTTTACTTAAAAATACTATAGACTGTTTCAAAAGATCGCAAATTTAATAATTAAACCTAAAGCTGTAATCTGTTAATTTATTAGGATGAAAAAACCTAAGCGACCATACAGATTTGGTATAATTTTTTTGCTTCTTACTGTTCCACCTATTGGAGCAACACAATTAGGTTGGTATTTGCATGACAAGCAAACTGGTTTTGATTATGGTATGATTGTAGGAACAGTTTCAGTAATTTATGCTGCATATTTAATGTATGAAAAAAAATGGCGCGAAGAAGATGAAGATTAAATTATGGAAAAAATAATTTTTTTTGGATTGGTTATTCCTATTATGGCGTATGTTTTATACTTAGGTGGAATGGCAATTATGAATGGTTTTAAATCTAAGGAAGCTAATAGAGTTGAGAAAGAGAAAGCTGAAACTGAAAATATGGAAACAAGCGAGACTTCCGCTGAACAAAGCAGCAATTTAAGTGATGAACTTACTAAATTGAATGATTTAAAAGAAAAAGGAATTATTTCTCAAGAGGAATTTGAAAAGGCCAAAAACAAACTATTAAATAATTAAATAGTTTAATAATGTTCAAGGGTTTTAAAAAAAAATTTGTTAAGGTAAACAAGGGTAAAATATTTTGTAGATTTAAAGGTAATGGTCCTCCTTTATTGCTACTTCACGGATATCCACAATCACATGTAATGTGGCACAAGACTGCCCCTGAACTTAGTAAATATTTCACAGTAATAGTCGCTGATCTTAGGGGATACGGGGACAGTTTAGTTTTGCCAGGCGGAACTAATCATAAAAATTATTCTAAAAGAGAAATGGGAAAAGACATGGTTCAGTTAATGAGTAAATTAAATTTTAAAAAGTTTTTTGTTGCTGGACATGATAGGGGCGGAAGAGTTGCACACAGAATGGCAAGAGATTATAGAAATAAAATTATTGCTTTAAGTGTATTAGATATTTGTCCAACTCTTGATATGTACGAGCATACAGATATGAAATTTGCAAAAGGATATTTTCATTGGTTTTATTTAATACAGCCTGCACCTTTACCGGAGAAAATGATAATGGCAGACCCTAAAAGATGGCTACATAGTCGGTTTAATAGGTCATCTAAACGTGCGATTGGAAGAGTTGAAGATGAATATTTTAGAGTCTTTAAACAAAATAAAAGAATTCATGCAACATGTGAAGATTATAGAGCTGCGGCAACTATAGACTTAGAGCACGATAGAAAAGATAGAAATAAAAAATTAAATATTCCTATTCAAGTTTTGTGGGGAAAAAAAGGACTAGTTGGTAAGCAATTTAATTCGACTAAAATTTGGCAAAAATATACAAATAAAAAAATTTATGGTGCAGAAATTAATTCAGATCATTTCATTCCAGAGGAAAGTCCTAAACAAACTATAAACCACCTAAAAAAATTTTTTCTAAAAAATGTTAAAAATAATTCCAAATAAAAAAAATATTGGAGCAGAAATAATTGTAAATTTAAAAGATATCTCAAACAAAGATATTTTAAAAATCAAAAAAGCACTGAATAAATATGGAATGTTATATTTTAAGGAACAAAAATTAACTTCTAAACTTTTCATTAAGTTTGCAAAATATTTTGGAAATTTAGCCAACTATCCGAGACTAAAGGGTTTAAATAAAAAATTTCCTCAAATTACAGTGGTGCAAAGAAAATCAACTGATAAAGGACCAAGTTTTGGTGAACAATTTCATACTGACTCGATTTATACAATAAAGCCGCCAAGATTTACAATGTTACTTTCTAAACTTGTTCCAAAAAAAGGAAAAGCTAATACAGAATTTTGTTCTCAATATCTTGCTTATAAAGAATTACCAAATCCAATAAAAAGAAAATTTAAAAATATTAAAGGTAAATATTCCTCTGAGGGTCCGATTTCGGTTACAACAAAAGAAAGAGTAAAAGAAAAAGGAAAAAATATTAAAGAACTTAAATCTTCACATAAAATAATTAGGAAAATCAGTACAAATTATTCGATTTATTGCAGCCCAGGACATTTTGTTGGTTTTAGTTCAAAGATAAAAAATCAAGAAAAATTAAAAAAATTTTTATTTAATCATCAAATTAAGAAGAAGTTTCAATTTTCATTGTCTTGGGAAAAAAATCAATTGGCTATATGGGATAACAGATCCATGCTCCATCAGGCAACACCCTTCAAAGGAAATAGAATAATGCATAGAATAACAATTAAATAATTTATGTTCACAATTTTTTTAGGACTAACTCCATTTATATTTATTACTTTTTTAGGGTTTGTATTTGGTAAGTTAAAAGTCTTAGACCTTAGTCATGCTAAAATTTTAAATCTTTTTTTGTTCTATATTGCAGTTCCGGCATTGATAATTAAACTAATAGCACAAAATGAAATTGGACAAGTAGATTTCAAACAAATTTTTTCTTATTTAATTATGCAATCGATATGTGGAATTATCGCGTACTTAATTACTTCAAAATATTTTAAAAGATCAATCCCAGAGTCAATTATTTGGGCTTTAACAGTTGCATTATCAAACCATGTGACTTTGCTTTTGCCAATAACAGAAATTTATTTTCAACAAAATGTAATTACACAAGTTGCAAGTATCATATTAATGGATGGGATAATTTTATTATCTATAATTGCTTTTTTTCTTGAATTATCTACAAAACAAAATGTAAATTTATTTAATTTTATTAAAAATTTATTTTTAAACCCATTTATTCTTTCAATAATTATAGGTCTATTATTTTTATTATTAAATTTTAATATTGATCAAACACCGATTGAATACACTTTGTCTAAACTTGCAGCATGTGTTTCACCAGTTGGATTGTTTGCAATTGGTATAATTCTTTCGTTTTATACTAAAAATGTAATTAATAAATTATCTGTTTCTATTTCAGTTTTAAAATTAGTCATTTCCCCGATAATTTTATTGTTAATTGGATTAGTGATTTTTAATGCGGGATTGCCAGCTGAAATACCAGGTGCTTTCTTTGTGAGTGTTGCGCCTTGTGGAGTCACTTCTATAGTTTTATGTGCTGCTTATAATGTAAGTCCCGAAAATATAATTAAAGCAATTTTTGTTTCTACTATTGCTTCTATAGGGACTATATTTTTTGCAATTAAGTATTTAACCCTATAACAATTTATCTAGAGGACTAACTTCTCCAATTTTAAAAATAATTGCATCTTCTTTATTAAAACCATATTTTTCAGCACTATCTTTAAATCTAATCGGGGGTTCCATAATCGGCTCTAATGACAAAACAAATGTTCCCCAATGCATTCCTAATACTTTTTTACTTTTTAGGTCTTGCGCAACATTCAGGGCCTCCTCTGGTGTAGTATGATAAATAGTTTTGTCAAACATTGGTTTGAAATTATAAGCCCCAATATTAATCATTGTCAGATCTATAGGACCATATTTTTCACCTAGTTCTTTGTAGATTTCCCCATATCCAGTATCACATGCAAATAAAATTTTTTTATTTTTATGTTCTATTAAAAAATTACCCCACAAAGTTTTATTAGTGTCTGTTAAACTTCTTTTTGACCAATGAACTGCAGGAAGTAAAGAAATTTTCAAATCCTCATTTATAATTATTTGATCATACCAATCCATTTCATTTACATCTTTATATCCTTTAAAATATTTACCGAGGTTTAATGGCGTTAATACTTTTGCCCCTTTAAAAGGAAAATTTCTAATTGTTGACATGTCCTGATGATCATAATGATTATGAGTGAGTAAAAATATATCTGTTTGGGGTATCTCATTTAATTGTATTGCGGGATTAGTAAATCTTTTTGGACCAAAGATAAGTGGTCCAGCATTCTTTGAAAATACAGGATCTGTTATAATAGTGGTTTTACCTAATTTTATTAGGTATGTTGCGTGACCTATCCAAGCAATATAATCATGATCTTTATATTTTTCTAAATCAGCTAATACTTTTCCTTTTTCAATCACATGTTCTTTTGGATATGATAAATTAACTTTTTTTCTTAATTTACTGAAAGTTCTATAAGAAAATTTTCCTGACCTAGATATTATAACTGGAGATCCTTTTGGATTCCTGAAAGTACCATCAGGCAAATGATGATAAGGTCTTTCTTTCATATTATTTTTTTTTCTCCATTAACCATAAGCTATTCCCTGCAAGAAAATATATTTTTCCATTAACTGGGTGAATTTGTATATCTCTTATTCTCCCAATTTTATCTTTGAAAATAATTGTTTCTTCAATCTTAGATGAATTTTGAAAGTTTAATTTTCTCATTGATTTATCTTTTAAAGAAGTAATGAGCGCTTCTCCATTCCACTCATTAAATTCATTTCCCTTATAAATAGTTATAGCACTTGCTGCTATTGAAGGT
>CACFCI010000033.1 GCA_902564785.1 uncultured Pelagibacteraceae bacterium
CTTCCAATTACAAATCCACACATTACCATTCCAAAAATAACTTTCAGAGGCTGGTCTTCTAATAAATATCTATCTGAAAAAGCACCAGAGTCACCTTCATCTGCGTTACAGATTACATACTTTTTTTCTCCTTTAGCTTTACTACAAAAATCCCACTTCATTCCTGTGGGAAATCCCGCACCACCTCTACCAGTTAAATTAGAATCTAAGAGTGATTTAACAATTTCTTTTTTATCAGTTTTTAAAAATTTATTTAATTGATCTTTAAATTGGTCAGTTGATGAAAGTTTATCATCCATTAAGAAACTTGTTGTTGCAAAACTTTTTGAGAAAAATTTCTCTTGTTTAATCTCTTCACCTTTAATTATTTGGTCAATTTTTTCTATATCCTTCCCAGCATAATTTTCTCCATCATAATGGAATGCATGGTTTTCATAACAATGTCCTAAGCAAAACATTTCTCCAACTTTATCGTCACCAAGTTTTTCTTTTAAAGTATCTTTTAACTTCTCTTGTGTGCCAGCACACATACATGCACTACCATTACAAACAAAAGCTTTCTTTTCTCTATGAGATGGTCTTAAAAATTCATAAAATGATTCAGCTCCATGAAGTGTTGAAACCCCAAGGTTATGTTTTTTAGCAATTTCCTTAATATCCTGTGGTTTTTCGCTTAATGTATTTTCTGAAATTTGCTTAAATAAATTGTCTTTTAAGCCAATTCTACCAGATAAATTACTTATGTTTTTTGACACAAATACCCTTTTCTTTATTATTTATTTCACAATAACTTTTTTGTTATTTGTGTAAATATTAAAACTATCCCTCTTTACGAAACCTATAAGGGTAATGTCAAATTTATTCGCTAAATCTATAGCAAGACTTGTTGGCGCACCAACACCAATCATTATACCAACATCTGTCATTAAAACCTTTTGAACCAGCTCAAAATTAAGTCTTCCGGAGCATGTGATAAATTGAGATTTTGGATCAAGTTTACCATTTTTTAAAGTGCAACCAATAAGCTTATCTAAAGCATTGTGTCTTCCTACATCTTCTCTTAAATCTATCAGTTCCCCACTAGAATTAAAGAGACCACTTGCATGAATACCACCTGTTTTGCTGAACTCTGATTGAGCCTCTCGTAAAGTATCAGGAGATTGAACTATAATATCTTTTGAAATTTTTGGTTCAGAAGCGTGAGTTTTATTTTTTTTTACAATCTCAAGTGCATCTAATGAAGATTTTCCACATACACCACAGGAAGAATTAGTTAAAAAATCTCTTTTTATTTTCGCTATATTAACATTTTCTGAATTTATTAAAGTTGCTAAGATTTTATTTTGGATGTTGTATTGGCCAACTTTTTCACCATAACTTTCAACAGAAGCAATATCTTCTAAAGATGTAATAATTTGTTCATTAAACAAAAAACCTGTTACCAAGTCTTCATCATGACCTGGTGTTCTCATTGTGATAGATAAATTTTGATTAATCCATTTATCTTCTGATTTATATTTTAGAGAAATTTCAAGAGGCTCTTCAATGGATATTAAATCTTCGGTATCACTAAAATTTTTTGAAGAAAATTTTGTAACTTTATATTTTGAATTCATTAAATTATTTTAAAGGATAATTTTTTTTCAAAAGGTATTTGTTAACAATTATTGCCAATAATAGAATAATAATACACCCAAAAATTATTGGATTAATTAGATAATCGTAAGAGGCACTACCTATAATTACCATTATAGGATTTCCTCCAGCTGGCGGATGGACAACATTCAATAATATCATTAAAAATACCCCGATACCAACTGCAGCTGCAATATTGATATAAATAGGTAGTGGAATAAAATGAACAAAAATCACACCAACTAAAGCTGTTACCAGATGTCCAAAAAAAACATTTTTTGGTTGAGCAAATGGGCTTTCAGGAAAACCAAATAACAAAACCATGGAAGATCCAAAAGACCCTGCTATAAAATAGCCAAGAGTACTTTTGTAAGTAAGCACTGTTAACACTCCAATTGTGAATGCTGAAAAAAATCCAGCAATTAATGCTTTCTGCAAAATAGGTTTTGAAATATTAATCATTTAAATTTTTAAAGCTTTTGCAATTGTTCTTAAAGGTAATAACAAACATTCTTTCCTGGAGAGGTTTTTTTTATCAAAAATTTCCATAAAATCCTTCCATTGTTTCTCTAAAGTTATTTTAACATCATCAAACAATTGCTCTCCAATTTCAATAAATCCTTTAATTTCCTCTATCTTTTTTTCCTTTATTTTTCTTGATAGTAAACTAACTGAAGCCTGACAATAAACACATGATTTGCACTGATAAGCCATGTCTTTTACAACTTCGTCTTTAACAATTAAGCTTATTTCCATTTCATCTCCACATAAAGGATTTTTGTGTTTAGATTTATGAGTGTAATTTTCAAGGACTTTGTTGTTTTCTGTATGTGAGGCAATTTCTAAAATTCTTAAGTCCATTTAATTTCTTTAATTCAAGTTTGAATGTTTTATATTTTGATCAATGGATCATAACAATATTTTAGGCACAGTGCTAGCAGGCGGAAAGTCACAAAGATTTGGTGAAGATAAATCACAAGTGACCTTAGTAAACAAGCTATTAATAGATTACGTATTGTCAGAAATAATTGATCAATTTAAAGAGATTTTGATTGTCTCAAATAATTCGATAAATTTTCAAAGTTCAGAAAAAATAACTAAAATTGAAGACTATAAAAAAGGACTTGGTCCTTTAGGTGGAGTTTTATCTGCTATGAAATGGATCAAAGCAAATAAAAGAGATTACCAGTGGATAGCAACCTTCCCTGTGGATACTCCTTTTTTTAAGAGACAAATACTTAAAGACTTTATTAAAAATATTAATTTCAATGAAAGTGATTTATTTTTTATTAAATCAAATAATACTAGACACAATATTTTTGGCTTATGGTCAATAAAATTGCTAGACAAGTTAGAAAAGGACTTAAATGATGGAGAAAGAAAAGTAGAGTTATGGGCAAATAATGTTGGAGTTAAAATAATTAATATGGAGTTTCCAAATAATGATCCTTTCTTTAATATAAATACAAAAGAGGATTTAGAAAAAGCTAAAGAAATATTGAAATGATTAGTTACGATCAATCCAAGAAAATATTAAAAAAAGCAAAAATTAAAATTAAAGATGAGATAATTAATAGTATTAATTCCTTAAATAGAGTTGTTTCTAGCAATGTTTATTCCAATATAAATTATCCAACAGGAGATAATGCTGCTTTTGATGGTTATGCGATTAATTCAAAAGATACAAATCAGATTAAAAAAAATTCCCAAAAACAATTCAAGATAATTGGCTCAATTGCCGCTGGTTCTAAACCATTAAAGAAAAAAATTAAAAAATTTGATGCAATAGAGATAATGACAGGAGGGATTATTCCAAAAGGGTTTGATACAATTATTCCTATTGAGCAAATTAATTTCTATCCAAATAAAAATAATAAAAAATATATTTTAATAAATCAAAAAATTAAAAAATATAATCACGTCAGATTTGCAGGTTCAGATTTCAAAAGAGGTGAGGTTGTAATAAAAAAAAATACAATTGTCCAACCAAACCATATTTTAGCTTTTAAAAGTTTAGGTATTAAACAAATTAAAGTAAAAAAAAGAATTAACATATTATTTTTTTCAACAGGAAACGAAATATCAGACAAAGATAATATTCCAAATTGGATGGTAAGAAATTCCAACACACACTATATTAAAAACTTAAATCAAAATTTTTTATTTAATTTTAAAAGTGGGAGTATATTGAGAGATAATCATCAAAATATTTTTAAACAAAAAATAAATAAATTAATTAAATCTAAAGATGATATTATTATTACTTCAGGCGCAGTGTCTGCAGGTAAGTTTGATTTTATACCTGATGTTGTTAAAAAATTTAAGTTATCAAGCTACTTTAAAAGTGCTGCAATAAGGCCTGGAAAACCAATTATGTTTGCAAAAATTAAAAGGAAAGAAAAGGCAATATTTGGACTACCTGGAAATCCAATCTCCTCAGCCGCATGTTTTAGATTTTTTGTAATTCCATATATTTTAAATGCTTTAGAATTATCAGAAGAAAAATCAATCAAAGCTATTTTGATAAATGGTTTTAATAAAAAAAAGAACTTCACAAGATTTGTAAAGAGTAAATTAAGCACAACTAAAAATGGAAAAATAAATGTTGAAATTTTAAAAGGTCAAGAGTCTTTTAGAATTAAATCATTTGTAAAATCAAATATTTGGGTTTTGTTACCAGCGGGTAAATCAAAATTTAAAAAAGGAGATATCGTTGATTGTTTTTTCCCTAACCTTTCAAATCAAAATTTAGTTTAGAAACTTATTTTTGTTGTAGAAAATTCTTTTTACAATTAGATTTCTGAATATGTTAGAGTTGAGAAATCCAAGAATAGCAATTCCAGTTGTGCTTTTTGCTGGTCTATTGTGGTCGTTTGGTCCATTAGTAGTTCGATATATGGATAATCCTCAATTTGTACCTTGGCAGTATATTTTTGGCAGAGGTTTAACAATTTTTATCTTATTAAATCTTTATTTATTTTTCGAAGAAGGAAAAAATTTTTACAAAAACTATTATAAAATAGGTTTATCAGGAGTAATCGGCGGATCTGGATTGGGGATCGCTATGATTACATTTATTTATTCAATTACAAATACAAGCGCAGCAGTTACTTTGCTTTGTTTGGCAGCAATGCCTTTTTTTACAGCATTATTGGCATTTTTATTTTTGAGAGAAAAAATTTCTCTCAATGTGTGGATATCAATAATAATTGCAACAATTGGTATCATTATTATGGCACTTGGAAACACTGGTGAAAAATCATTAATTGGTTTTGTATTTGGTTTAACCTCTTCAATTGGTTTCTCTGTTTTTTCTGTAACTCTAAGATGGAGAAAAGAAACACCAAAATTCACAACTGTGGCTTTTGCAGGTTTCTTTTGTTTAGTGTTTGCAACAATTATGATTTTATCAAACAACTTAGTTTTCTTTTCTTCAAGCTATAACGGAGCTTTATTTTCTTTGCATGGGACACTAGTTTGTTTTGGTTTAATTTTATATTCAATTGGATCTAAAGCGATACCAGCAGCAGAATTGACTTTATTATCTTTAACAGAAGTTGTAGGTGGAATTTTTTGGGTTTGGTTGCCATTATTTGGTATTAACGAAGTACCATCCACAAATACTATAATCGGCGGCTTTTTTCTTTTTGTA
>CACFCI010000034.1 GCA_902564785.1 uncultured Pelagibacteraceae bacterium
CTCAAATATCAAATCTTACACTTTCTAGAGGAGACCTAACTAGGATATTATATTACAATCAGATTTATCAGCACATATTAGAAAACATTTATAGAACAGTTAATATAGGACTGATTAATGAGTTGAAAAAAGTAAGTGATAAAATGAATATAAATATATTTGACGCCGTAAATGCTGCAAAAACTAAACCTTTCGGATATCAGCCATTTTATCCCGGTCCAGGTGTTGGAGGACATTGTATACCAGTTGATCCCTTCTTTCTTACCTGGAAGGCTAAAAAACTTGGAATTGACACTAAATTTATTAAATTATCGGGACAAATTAATGATCAAAGACCAAAGCTAATTACTAACAAACTAAATAGGTATTTAATAAAAAATAAAAGATACAAAAATATAAAATGTCTAATAATTGGCATTGCTTACAAAAAAGACTGTGATGATTTAAGGTTATCACCAGCTTTAAAAATTATAGATATATTGGACAAAAGTAAAAAATATAAAATCAATATATTGGATGATGAAATTTCAAAAAAAGCGAAATCTAACTTTAATAAATTCAATTTTATTAGCAAAAAAAAAATAAACAAAAAAAATTTGAGTAAATATGACTTTTGTTTAATCGTAACTGATCACAGTAATGTTAATTATGAGATTATAAGGAAATATTCAAAAATGGTATTTGATACAAGAAATGTCTACAAAAAAAAATATAGAAATGTAAGTTTGATATGAAAAATATTTTAATTACAGGTGGTTCAGGTTTTTTAGGTAGAAATTTAGCCAAAAAATTAAAAAATAAAAATATTTTTATTTATGATAAAGTTCAACCTAATTATAAGTGTAAATTTATTAAGGGCAGTATACTTAATAGTTCTAAAATTAATGAAAATTTAAAAACTTATAAAATCGATACTATTATACATTTAGCTGCAAGTCTTGGAGTTTCTAATACAGAAAAAAAACCGAGTGAAGTTATAGATATAAATTTTCTAGGCACTCTTAATATTTTAAAAGCTATTACAAATACAAAAGTAAAAAAATTTATTTTTGCGTCGTCTTCAGAAGTTTACGGTGATAATAAAAAAAAAATGATTGAAAATTTAGATCTTAAACCAAAATCTCTTTATGGGCACACTAAAATATTGGGAGAGAACCTTGTAAAAACTTATTCTAATCTTTTAGGTTTTGATTATTTAATTTTCCGTTTTTTTAACGTTTGTGGTTACGGTCAGAGAGAAGATTTTGTAATTTCAAAATTTTTTAAAGATATAAAAGAAAAAAAAGAAATAACTGTATATGGCTCTGGTATACAAAAAAGATCTTTCTGTCATGTAAAAGATGCATGTAATGCAATAGTTTTAACAATTAACAAAAAAATTAAAAATCAAATATTTAATATTGGAAATAATAAGGAACCTATATCAATAAAAAATTTAGCCATATTAATTAGAAATAATTCTAAATATAAATGCAAGATAAAGTTTATACCTTTTAAAAAAACTGATAGATCTAAAAATAGAGAAATTTATTATAGAGAGCCTGATTTAAGAAAAATTTTTAGTATGACAAATTACATGCCTAAAATAAATTTAATTCAGATTATTAAAGAATATACCGATCAACAATTAATTTAATTTTTTTTTCAACTCTTTTAAGTTCAGTCAAAGATAGTTTATAGTGTATTGGCAAGCTCACGGCATTTTTAAAATGATTCAATGTACCTTCAAAATTTGATAGATTTTTTGATTTATAAAATTTAAAATTTATATTTGGTATATAGTGATAGTGTATTACAATTTTATCTTTTAATAAGAATTTTATAAAGTTATCTTTATCAATTTTTAATTTTGAAAAATTAAAATTAGCAATAACTAAGTGGTTACTCGAAAAAGTATTTTTTTCGGTTTGAAGAATTTTAATAACATTTCTGTATTTATTTAAATTGTTATAATAAAAATCAAAAATTTTTTTTCTTTTTAAAGTAAATTTATCTATTTTTTTTAAACTGACTTATTCCTAAAGATGCATTTATATTGCTTAATCTTAGATTTAGCCCTGGTGAGATTACATTATATTTCCAATGTTTATTTGTTTTAATTATACCATGTGATCTGAATAATTTTGATTTATTATATATTTTTTTATCATTTGTTGTTATTAATCCCCCCTCTCCAGTTGTAATTGTCTTTAATGGGTGGAAAGAAAATGTGCATATATCTGAATGTTTACAAGAACCTATAAAAAATTTTTTGTTTTTATAATAATAATATGATCCTAAAGCATGACATGCATCTTCTATCAAATAACAATTTAGTTTCTTTTTTAATTTGTAAAAATCTGAAACCTGTCTCAAATTACCTGATAAATACATATTTATAATTGCTTTTACTTTTTTTATTTTATTTTTTTTTATACATCTTGTGACACTTTCAACACTTAATTGACCCGTTTGAATGTCAACATCGGCAAAATAAATTTTTGCTTCAAATAAATTTGCAACATTAGCGGCAGCAATAAAATTTATAGAAGGTAAAATTATAACATCATTTTTTTTTACACCTATAGAATGCATAGCCAAATAGATTGCAGAGGTTCCACTATTACAAGCTATAGAAAATTTACACTTAAATTTTTTTTTAAATAATTTTTCGAATTGATTGATTGAATCACCTTGTGACAAAAATCCAGATTTTAAAGACTTTATGACTTCTTTTATATCGTCACTTTCAATATATGGTTTACCATTTGATATTGGTAAAACTGACATTTATTTTTTATTTGTTTTTGATAATTTACCAACAAGTGCATTAATTTGCATATCGCATTTATTGATTTTTTTCATAACAGCAGCTGTTTGTTTTGGGGCATGTTTAAACGCAATTCTAAGAAGATTCATCCAATTTTTGTTATTATTTCTTCTTATTTTCTCTATTTGTGTAATTATTTTTTGATGCACAGTAAAGTCCTATATACTATTTATTTTTAAATGAAAATAAAAATAAAAAATTCTATAGAATTTAATAATAATTCAAGACCATTAATAATTGCTGAAATTTCAGGGAACCATTCTGGTAATAAAAAAAAATTTCTTAAGTTAATTAAAGAAGCATATATAGCAGGCGCAGATTTGGTAAAAATACAAACTTATGAACCCAAAGACATTACTATTAATTCAAATTCTAAACCATTTATAATTAAAAACGGTATTTGGAAAAATAAATCTTTATGGAAAATTTATAAATCTGCCCATACTCCTTTTGCCTGGCATGAAGATGCCTTTAAACTAGCGAATAAAATGAATAAAATTATATTTAGTTCACCATTTAGTTTGAGGGCAGTTGATTTGTTAGAAAAAATGAAAGTTCCAATTTATAAAGTGTCTTCTTTTGAAATAACAGATCTTAAATTGATAAATTATATCGCGAGTAAAAAAAAAACCAATAATTATTTCAACAGGGATGTCTGAAATGTCGGAGGTAAAATCTGCCATAAAAGAAATAAATAAATTTCATAAAAAAATTATTATTTTACATTGTGTATCAGACTATCCTACAGCCCTAAAAAACACTGAATTATATAAAATCAAAGAGCTAAAAAAAACGTTTAAAAATTACTTAATTGGAATATCTGATCATACAAATGGTAACACATCATCTCTAATCGCATCTACTCTAGGAATTGTTGCAATTGAAAAACACTTTAAATTAAACCCCAAAGAAAAAACAATAGACTCAAAGTTTTCTATTGATACGCAACAACTTAAAAATTTAAAAAATAATTTAGATGATATCTTTTTTAGTCTCAAAAAAAGAAAAAAAAGAATAAAAAAAATGATTTATGTAAGAAGGTCTATTTTTTCAAAAAAAGATATTAAAAAAGGAGAAAAACTATCTATAGAAAACATTGAAACTTTTAGGCCTAAAATTGGTATTTGCGCATCAGAATTCTTCAAAATTCTTGGAAAAAAAAGTAGAAGAAATATTAAAGCATTTACATCTATATTTAAAACTGACCTATACTAAAAAATTACTTGATTAAGAGAAAAATAAGTTTAGATGAACTAAATACTAAAATAATCAAATTAAATATTCATGAAATTTAAAAACATTAATACAAACACATTTAGTTTAGAAAATTTTAAAATTTCTGATGTAAATTTAAATTACTTAAAGTGGTTAAAAAATAAAAAAGTCAATAAATTTATAACTAAATCTAATTTTAATAACTTAAAAGATTTAAAAAAATTTATAAAAGAAAATTATTTAAAAAAAAATTCCTTTTTTTTAAAAATTTTAAATAAACAAAAATCTCATATTGGGAATATAAGAATTTATGACATTAATTTAAAAAATTCCTCTGTATATTTTGGAATTTTAATTGGAGATCAAAAAAGCTGGAATAAGGGTCTAACACAAGAGATTGTTCATCAAATAGGAAAATATTTATACAAAAACTTTGGGATAGTTAAAATTTTCTTGGGAGTAGACAAAAAAAATGCAGGTGCACTAAATGCTTATAAAAAATCGGGTTTTATTTTCATTAATAAGAAGAAAAATTTAATGTGTAGAAATTATTTTTTAAGTAAATTGTGCATTGGTACTGCACAATTTGGTTCAAATTATGGAATAGCTAATAAAAATGGAATTGTGAAAATTTCAGAAATCAAAAGAATTAAAAAATATGCTTTATCAAATGGTATAAGAACAATAGATACGGCCCAAGCTTATGGAGAAGGTGAAAAACGTCTAAATAAAATAGGAATAAATGAATTTATAACTTTATCAAAACTACCAGTTACCATACCTGGTAAGAATAGAAAAAAATGGGTATTAGAAAATATTAAAAAGTCTTTAAAAATTTTAAACAAAAAATTTTTCCACGCTGTTTTTGTGCATAATACTAATTATCTTTATGATAAAAAAGGTGGTGAAATTTATAAAGGTTTAGTAACAGCTCAAAAAAATGGTTTGGTAAAAAATATAGGAGTATCCACATATACAATT
>CACFCI010000035.1 GCA_902564785.1 uncultured Pelagibacteraceae bacterium
CTTCCATATGAATAGGTCATTATAAAATTTGTATTATTATTTTTATTAATTAAATTTAAATTTTCTGTAGCTTCAATTTCAGTTTGTCCTCCAGACAAAAAAGCTATTCCAGGAACTTCATTTGGTACAGAATTTTTAAGGCATTCTAAAGTTTTGATGGAAACTTCTTCACTAGAAATTTTATTTTCTGATAGGCTGCCAGACAAAATCATATTTGGTTTTAATATTATTCCTGAGAGATCAACCTTGTGTGAAATTAGTTCCTCAAAACATTTTGTAATTACCTCTGATGTTTTATTTAAACAAACTTCAGCAGAATGCTTTCCATCCATCAATACTTCAGGTTCTACTATTGGAACCATTCCACTTTCTTGAGCTAGTGCAGAATATCTAGCAAGTGCATGAGCATTACTACTAATTGCCAGTTTGCTTGGATATTTTTCACTAATATAATAGACACCTCTCCATTTTGTAAATCTTGCTCCAAGATCATAATATTTTTTTAATCTATCTCTAAGGCCATCTAATCCTTCTGTAATTTTTTCTTTAGTGGAATTTGCTAAATCTTTTGCACCAGTATCAACTTTAATTCCAGGAATTGCACCTGAACTAGATATTAAATCTGGTATTGATTCTCCTGTGCTCGAAATTTGATTTATGGTTTCATCGTAAAGAATAACACCACCTATACAATCTTTCATTCCATCTGATGAAAAAAGAATTTCTCTGAAAGCAAGCCTATTTTCTTGAGTTGACTTGACATTTACTGCTTCAAGTCTTTTTGTCATAGTTCCGTTGCTCTCATCAGCTGCAAGAATACCTTTGCCATTAGAAATTATTTTAAGTGCAATTTTATTTAATTCAGACATTTTAATTTAATGCGGTTATACCAGGAAGGTTTTTGCCTTCAAGATATTCTAAAAAAGCTCCACCTGCAGTTGAAACAAAATTAAATTCATTAACAGCATTTAAATTATTTAATAAAGAAACTGTGTCCCCACCACCAGCAACTGAAAAAATTTTGTTTGCTTTATTGTTTTCAATTATTTTTTTTGCTATTTGAATGCTTCCATAAGCAAAATTTGGATTTTCAAAATATCCTGCAGGTCCATTCCAAAGTATAGTTTTACTATTATCAATAATTTTTATTATTTTACCTATAGTTTTTGGACCAATATCCAATATCATATCATCAGATAATATTTCCTTTAATTCTTTCATTTGAGGAGATCCATTTAAATCTTTAGATACAATCACATCTTCTGGATAGATTATTTTGCATTCTTCTTTTTTTGAGAGAGAGATAATTTCTTCAATTATTTTATCACATTTTTTTTCTTTAATAGACTTTCCAATACTATTTCCAAAATATTCTATAAAATTATTAGCCATACCCCCAACAATTACAATATTGTCAAATTTTGGAATTAAATTTTTAATAAGATTAATCTTAGTTGAAATTTTAGACCCTCCAATAATACAAGTAATTGGTCTGGTAATTTCAGAAGTTATTTTATTAAGCGCATTCACCTCTAAGTCTAACTGTAATCCAGAAAATGAGGGTAAGAATTTTGGAATTTTATAAATTGAAGCATGAGCTCTATGCGAACAAGAGAAGGCTTCATTGACATATATATCCCCAAGATTTGATAGTTGTTCAGCAAACTTATTGTCATTTCGCTCTTCTTCAGAATAAAATCTAATATTTTCTAAAATAAAAATATCTTCATTATAGTCACTGAAGAAATTTTTACTTTTTATTTCTTTAATATTTTCACTAATAAGTTTTACTTTTTTTTTTAGTTTATTTTGTAATTCTTCACAAATTGGTCTTAGGGAGAGCTCTTTAACAATTTTACCTTTTGGTCTTCCAACATGAGATAAAATTATTATTTTAGCTTTTTCTTTAATCAAAAAATTTAATGTAGGAAGAATTTTATCAATTCTTGTTGTGTCTGTAATCTTATCTCTTTCCAAAGGAACATTTAAATCTAGTCTTAATAATATTTTTTTATTGCTTAAATTTTTTTCGTTTATAATACTTCTCATTAAGAGATTTTATGCAAAGTTTCAGCAATATCACACATTCTATTAGAAAATCCCCATTCATTATCATACCAGGCTGATATTTTGCCCATATTACTTCCAACTACGTTTGTTAAAGAAGCATCTACTATTGCAGAGGCAGGATGATGATTAAAATCTATAGATACTAATTTTTCATGAGTGATTTCTAAGATATTTTTTAATTTATTTTTTGAAGCTTGTTCAAAGGCATCATTAATTTTTTTTATATTAATATCTTTTTTTGTACAAAAAACTAATTCAACAAGTGAAACATTCGGAGTAGGCACTCTCATCGCAACACCTTCTAGTTTTCCTTTGAGGTTTGGTATTATTTCTCCTATTACTCTCGAAGCTCCTGTTGAGGTAGGAACTATTGATTGACTCGCAGATCTTGCTCTTCTCGGATCTTTGTGAGAATTATCTAAAATTCTCTGATCACTAGTAAATGCATGGAGTGTAGTCATAAAACCTTTTTCAATTCCAAAAGTTTCATCAAGAACAATTGTTACTGGTGCTAGACAATTGGTTGTGCATGATGCTGCAGATATTATGTTATCTTCTTTAGTAATTATATTTTCATTAACACCAAATACTATTGTTTTATCAGCATTTTTACATGGAGCAGAAACGATCACTTTTTTTGCACCATTGTCTATATGAGCAAGAAGTTTTTCTTTTGAATTAAATTTTCCAGTACATTCAAAAACATAATCAACATCATGTTTTTTCCAATTTATGTCTTCAATTTTTGCTTCTTGAGAAAATGTAATTTTATTTTTATTAATTATTAAATGATTTGGATCAAAATCTAAATCAGCATTTAATTTTCCATGAATAGAGTCGTATTTAATTAATTTAGATGTAGTTTCTGAATTTGACCTGTTGTTTATATGATTAATTTTTAAATTTTTATTTTTACTTTCGACAATTGATCTAACAACCATACGACCAATCCGCCCCATCCCGTTAATTCCAATTTTAATTGTCATTTTATTTTTTTAATAATTTTTTAGTAATATTTTTAATGTTTGTGCTCTCTAGTCCAAAATATTTATAAATATCTTTATAGGGTGCACTTTTGCCGAATTCATCAATTCCAAAAGCAATACCGTTATCACCTAGATATTTTTTCCAACAATCACTTGATCCAGCTTCAATCGATATTTTAAATTTTGTTTCTTTTAAAATTTTATTTTTATAAGATTTTGATTGTAATTCGAAAAGTTCCATACAAGGCATTGATATCACTTTGGAATATATTTTTTCTTTGGCTAATTTATGGCTAACCTCCATTGCTAGATTAACTTCAGATCCACTAGCTAATATCGTTAGATTAATTTTTTTATTTGTTCTTAAAATCTCGTAAGCACCTAATGTACATAAGTTTTTATTAGAATGTGTTTTTCTTACTGGATTTAAATTTTGTCTCGTCAAAGATATCACACTAGGAGTTTTTGAGCTTTTTAAGGCATGTTCCCAACATTCGATAGTTTCAATTCTATCTGAAGGCCTAAATACATTTAAGTTAGGTATAGCACGTAAGCCTGAAAGCTGTTCTATGGGTTGATGAGTAGGGCCATCTTCTCCAAGCCCAATAGAATCATGAGTCATTACATAAATGACTCTTTTTTTCATTAATGCTGACAATCTAATCGAAGGTTTGCAATAATCAGAAAAAATTAAAAATGTACCTCCATAAGGAATTAGATTACTGTGAAGTGCAATACCATTCATAACTCCACTCATTGCGTGTTCTCTCACTCCATAGTGAATGTAGTCTCCATTAAAATCTCCAGGTTTAATTATTTTATGATTTTTAGTTTTTGTATTATTAGATCCCGCTAAATCAGCAGAGCCACCAATTAAATTATTTTTTTGTTTTGTTAATGCGCTCAGTGTCATTTCTGAACATTTTCTAGTAGCTAAACTTTTTGGCTCCTTTATTGCATTTTCTTTTTCTTTCTTAATGGCTGTTGTAAAGTTATTTTTTAAAATTTGATTAAATTTTATTTTTTTTCTTTTTAATATTTTCTTCCATTTTTTTTCAAAAATTTCACCTCTTTGGCCAATTTTTCTCCAATGTTTTAAATTTTTATTTGGGATATCAAAAGGTTTGTTTTTCCAATTTAAGGCTTTTCTAACTAGTTTAATTTCTTCTGCTCCCAATGGACTTCCATGGGATGATGCCTTTCCAGATTTATTTGGTGAACCATATCCAATTTTCGTTTTACATGAAATAACTGTAGGTTTTTTAGCATTTTGAACTTTTTTAAGTGTTTTAAAAATTTCTTTTTCATTATGGCCATTGATAGAAATATAATCCCAACCATATCCTTCAAATCTTTTTTTAAAATTATCTGAAACAGCAAGGCTTGTTGGACCATCAATTGAAATTGAATTGTTATCAAATAGCATTACTAAATTTTTAAGTTT
>CACFCI010000036.1 GCA_902564785.1 uncultured Pelagibacteraceae bacterium
AACAAAATAGATTAGACGGTCTGAAGTTTAATTCGGGTATATTTACTAATTTATCTCAGGATCATCTTGATTATCATAAAAATTTAAAAAATTATCTAAAAGCAAAACTTTATTTATTTGAAAATCTAATTCAAAAAAGAGGTAATGTAATTACAGATCAATCAATACCAGAGTTTAAAAACATAAAAAAAATTACAATTCATAAAAAATTAAAATTGCACACACTAAATGATAAGAAAAATAATCTAGAGCTTTTATCTCATAACTTTAAAGGAGAGGGTCAATTTCTCAAAATTAAATTAAATAGTTCGATAAAGGATCTAAATTTAAATTTAATTGGAAAAGTACAATTAAAAAATCTTTTAATGGCAATAATTGCAGCAAAATATAGCGGTGTTAGTTTAAATAAAATTTTAAATACAATTTCAAAATTGAAACCAGTAGAAGGAAGATTTGAAAAAATTGGTAAAATTAAAAATCAATCTAAAGTAATTCTTGATTATGCTCATACGCCTGATGCTCTAAAAACGTGTCTTTTAAATCTTAGAGAACAATTTCCTAATAAAATAATCACAGTGCTGTTTGGCTGTGGAGGAGATAGAGATCAAAACAAAAGATCAAAAATGGGAAAAATAGCGAGTGAATACGCAGATAATGTTGTGCTTACAAATGACAACCCTAGATTTGAAAATCCTCAAAAAATAAGAAGAGATATAAAAAAAGGAATTAAAAAAAAAAGAATTACTGAAATATCCAATAGAGCAATGGCAATTACTCAAGCTATTAATAATTTGAACTCAGGGGAAATTTTGTTAGTTGCTGGAAAAGGCCATGAGAAAACCCAAGATATTGGAAATAAGAAGATTTTCTTTTCAGATAGAAAAATAATTCTAAATGCTATTAAGAATAAAAATAACACCTTATCAGATAATTTAAAATTAAATGTAGTTAAAGAGGCAGTTAAAATTAAAAAATTTTCTAACTCCACATTTTTAAAAAAGGCAAGAATTAATTCTCAAGAAGTTACTAAAAACGATATTTTTTTTGCTATTAAAGGAAAAAAAAATGACGGTAATAAATATGTTGCACAATCATTTAATAGAAAAGCATCATTAGCTGTAGTAAACAAAATTCAAAATAAATTAAATAAAAGTCGTCAGATTAAAGTTAAAGATACTTTAAAATTCTTAACAGATATTTCAAAAACTTTTAGAAAAAGTATTAATACAAATGTTATAGCTATCACAGGCAGTTGTGGCAAAACTACACTTAAAGAATTGTTGGGCAATGTATTAAGTAAAATTACGAAAGTAAGTATTTCTCCAAAATCTTATAACAATAAATTTGGGGTACCTTTGAGTCTTTTTAATTTAAAACAAAATGATGAATTTGGAATTTTAGAAGTTGGAATGGATAAAAAAGGTGAAATTGATTATTTGTCAAAAATAATAGAACCAGATGTTGGAGTAATAACAAATATAAATTATGCACACGCTAAAAATTTTAAAAATATTAAACAAATTGCTTTGGCAAAATCTGAAATTATTAACAACATAAAACCTTATGGTTATGTTGTACTGAATGCAGATGATAGTTATTTTCAATTACATAAAAAAATTGCCAAAGAAAAAAAAATTAAAGTAGTTTCTTTTGGTGTTAAAAATCAGAAAGCAGACATTAAATTAATTAATATAAAGACTTTTGGGAAAAAATTTAAAATTAATATTCAGTTAAATAATACTAAAAAGCATTTCATATTATCAAATGATTTTCAAAACAATATATATAATACAATTGCTGCATTAGCAGTTATTAGTATTTATAAAAATATATTTAAACTAAATGAAAATATATTTCTCAATTTCAAAATTCCTGTAGGAAGAGGAGACCATTCTGTAATAAAATTTAATAATAAAAAAATTAATTTAATTGATCAAAGTTATAATTCGAATCCTCTATCATTAAAATCAGCAATAAAAAATTTTGACAAAATAGACTCTAAAAAATCAAATAAATATTTATTAATTGGTGACATGTTAGAGCTAGGTAGTCATTCTAAAAAACTTCATAAATCTATTGCTCCAATAATTAATCAAACCAAGATAGATAAGGTATTTGTTAAAGGTAAAATGGCATCTATAATATTTGCAGGTATCTCAAAAGTTAAAAAAGGCAGAATTTTATTAAACAAATCTCAAATTATTGAATTGATTAGAAAAGATTTAAATAATAATGATTATTTAATGATTAAGGCCTCACTTGCGACAGGATTCAACGACATAGTAAAAGACCTGAAAGGATTGCATTAAATGCTTTATCAATTTTTATTAAATTTTGTTGATACTTTTAGTTTTTTAAATGTATTTAAGTATTTAACTTTTAGAACAGGTTTATCATTTTTTACCTCACTGGTTATTGTACTGATTATTGGAGGTCCTTTTATTAAATTTTTTTCAAAACAAAAAATTTTAAATCCAATCCGGGAGGATGGACCTGAAGATCATATAGTTAAAAAAATTGGTACACCAACAATGGGAGGTTTAATAATTTTATTTGGCTTATTGGTATCAGTAATATTTTGGGCAGATTTATCAAATAT
Source organism: uncultured Pelagibacteraceae bacterium (assembly GCA_902564785.1). Classification (GTDB taxonomy): domain Bacteria; phylum Pseudomonadota; class Alphaproteobacteria; order Pelagibacterales; family Pelagibacteraceae; genus Pelagibacter. Next base: position 2,600 of record CACFCI010000036.1, read on the forward strand.
TAATATTTTATTTTGTATCTACATTGCAATTACTTTTGGTTTATTGGGAGCATATGATGACTTTAAGAAGATTAAATATAGCAACTCATCAGGAATTTCTTCAAAGTTTAAAATAACTTCACAAATAATATTTGCAATTATTGGAGTAAGTTTTTTTGTTTATTTAAATGATTATCAAGATTTAAATAATTTATATTTTCCATTTTTTAAAAATTTAATCATAAATCTTGGATGGTTTTTTATACCATTTGCAATATTCGTGATCATAGGTTCATCTAATGCTGTTAATCTTACGGATGGATTAGATGGATTAGCAACAGTGCCTGTAATATTAGTTGCAGCATGCTTTGCCTTTATAAGTTATGTTACTGGAAACATCGTATTTTCAAATTATTTACAAATTCCATACATTGAAGGAACTGGTGAAGTAGCAATTTTTTGTGGAGCGATTATTGGCTCTTGTTTAGGTTTCTTATGGTTTAATGCTCCACCTGCTAAAATTTTTATGGGTGACACAGGCTCTTTATCTCTTGGTGGTTCTTTGGGTGCTGTAGGTATTATTACAAAGCATGAGATTGTTTTAGCCATCACCGGTGGACTTTTTGTACTAGAGGCAGTTTCAGTAATGGTTCAGGTAATATCCTTTAAACTTACTGGAAAAAGAATTTTTAGAATGGCGCCTATTCATCATCATTTTGAGAAAAAAGGATGGCCAGAGTCAACAGTTGTAATTAGGTTTTGGATTATCTCTATTATTCTAGCAATGATTGGTTTAGCCACCTTAAAATTAAGATAATGAAAATATCTAATAATATTTTTTTAGGAAAAAAAATATTAATTTATGGTTTAGGAAAAAGTGGTTTTTCATCCTATAAATTTTTAAAAAATAAGTCTGATGTATATTTGTTTGATGACAACCAAATTTATAATTTAAACCTCAAAAAAAAAATAATTAAACCAGAGCAAATTCAAAAAATAAATTTTGATAGAATTATTATTAGTCCTGGTATTGATATTTCAAATTGTAAATTGTCAAAATTTTTAAAGAAAAATTTTCAAAAAATTCATACTGATCTTGATGTTTTGTTTTCATTTTATAACAATGAAAGTATTACGATTACAGGAACTAATGGCAAATCCACAACTGCAAAAATTTTGCATGACGTTTTAATTGATCAAAAAAGAGACTCAAGGCTCATTGGAAATATTGGTAATCCAGCATTATCAGAAAAAAATATTACAAAAAAAACAATCTTTGTAATAGAGGCTTCTTCTTATCAGCTAGAGTACAGTAGTGTATTTAGATCAAAATATGCGGTAATTTTAAACATAACTGCAGACCACATTGAAAGACATAAAAGTTTAAAGAATTATGTAAATGCAAAATTTAAATTATTAAAATCTCAAATTAGAGGATCTTTTGCATACGTAAAAAAAGAGGATGAACTGATAATTAAAAAATTAAATAAAAATAAATATAGTTCAAAAATTTATAGAGTACAGACCTCAAGTATAGATAAAAAATTTAATAAAATTACTAATAAATATTTTATATCTGATGGCAATAAAGAAAATTTATCATTTATATTTAAAATTGCTCCAAGATTAAAACTTAATTACAAAAAATTAATTAAAACCATTAATAAATTTAAAGGTCTAAATTTCAGACAACAAATTATATTTGATAAAAAAAATCTAACAA
>CACFCI010000037.1 GCA_902564785.1 uncultured Pelagibacteraceae bacterium
CAGGCAATTTGTTTTTTTTTCTTAACATTATAAATGGTTTTTTTAATAAATATGAAACAGCAGAAGCGAAAACAAATCCTCTAGACTCTATAGCTGCAATTTTTGTAAAATTATATTTTTTTGATCTTTCAACTATTTGATTGATAGTTTCATTAAAAGCATTTTCATCCTTAATAAGAGTTGTTATGTCTCTAAATAAAATACCCTCTTTAGGATAATCTGGAATTGAACGAATATAATCTTTTAAATTCATAAGACTTTAATTATAAAAGTATAAATAAATATATTTTTTATTATGACAACAAATAAATTAGCAATTATAGGTGGTAGTGGTCTTTATGACGTTGAAGAATTTACAAATAGAGAGCTAATTGATTTAAAAACACCATGGGGAAAACCCTCAGATCAAATTTTAAAAACTCATTATAATAATAAAGAAATTTATTTTTTACCAAGACATGGAAGAGGTCATTTTGTTTCTCCATCAAATATTAATTTTAGAGCGAATATAGATGCGCTTAAACAGCTAGGTGTTACAGATATAGTCTCAGTTTCAGCAGTAGGTTCATTGAAAGAGAATTTACCCCCTGGAAAGTTTGTAATTGTTGATCAATTTATTGACAGAACTTTTACTAGAGTAAAAACTTTTTTTGATGATGAGATTGTTGCCCATGTTTCTATGGCTCATCCAACCTCAAACGGTTTGATGAATGCATGCGAGGATGCCATCAAAAAATCAAATATAGATTATCAAAGAAAAGGAACATATGTTGTTATGGAAGGTCCTCAGTTTTCAACATTAGCAGAATCAAATTTATATAGATCATGGAAAGCAGATGTGATTGGAATGACAAATATGCCTGAGGCTAAATTAGCAAGAGAGGCTGAAATTAGATATGCATCTGTTTCTATGGTTACAGATTACGATTGTTGGCATCCAGAACATGAAAATGTTGACGTTCAACAAGTAATTAAAGTTTTATTAGGTAATGCTGAAAAAGCAAAAATAATGATTAAAAATTTGATTGATAATTTTGAGGATCATATTGACCCAAATGATCCAACAAACAATTGTTTAGATGTAGCAATAATTACTGCTCCAGAAAAAAGAACGAAAAAGACTATAGATAAATTAAAAACTGTTGCAGGTAGAGTTTTAAATAAATGAGACAAATATTAATATTAATTATTTTTTTATTAATTAACACAAATACACTTGCTGATAAAAAATTTGAAAAAGATTTAAAAAAAATCTCAAAAGATAATGCATTTATCGATAACAGAGGCAAAATTTATTCTGTAGATAAAATCGATAATAAAGAAAATACAATATTGGTAATTTATACTCATGGAGCAATGGGTGATCAAAAATTAGATAAATGCTTGAGTAAATGGAACTTAGTACCTCAGGTTATTAGAAACTTACATAATAAAAAGATAAATAATTTTGAAGTTAAAATTTACAGACTTTGTTCAGGTGTAAGAGGCTGGTCAAAATCAGAACAAGATAAAATGTGGAAACACCATAAAAAAACAGGAAACTTAGGTTTAAAGGACAGTAAGGGCGAATTTTTAATAACCAAACAAAAGCAAAATCAAAAATTAAAAGTAATTGAAAATACAATTAATAAGTTTGCAGATAATGGTTTTAAAAATATTATCTTAGCCGGTCATTCATCAGGCGGTTGGCAATCTTTAAAAATACAATCAAATGATGATAATTTGATTGATGGTGTAATTGGTCTTCATCCAGGAGCTGGAGGAACAGTGAAAAATAGAAAAGAATGGCCATGGTGGGAAGAAATTAGATACTATGGATTTGGAGATTTTACTAAATTGAACGCAATAATAATTACTCACGATAAAGATAATTACAACAGTCCTAATGACTATTCATTACTTAAAAAATCCAATGATGTTGAATTTGTAAATATTTCAGATTCAAAATGTAAAAAAAAAGATACTCTTGGTGGATATCATGGTTTAGCTTTAACAAAATGTTTTGCAGACGAGGATCCTAGAAGTAAAGAGATAATCAAGTATTTAAATAAAATTTATTGATATGAGAATAGAAGGAAAAGAATATCGAACAATATGGTATGAGGAAAGTGTTGTTAAGATAATTGATCAAACTAAGTTACCACACAATTTTGTTATTAAAGAATTGAAGACAGTAAAAGACGCAATTAATGCAATAAAGGTAATGGAGGTAAGAGGTGCCCCACTAATTGGAGCAACAGCAGCTTATGGAATCGTTTTGGCTATTCAAGAGAGTAATGATCTTGAATTTATTAAAAAAAGTGCAGAAGAGTTAATCCAATCAAGACCTACTGCAATAAATTTAAAATGGGCAGTCGACCGAACGATACAAAAATTAGCAGGAATTAACAGTGATCAAATATTAAGAATAGCTTTAAATGAAGCAAAAGAAATATGTGATGAAGATGAAAAGTTTTGTGAAAATATTGGTATTAATGGATCAAAAATTATTGAAGAAATTTATAATAAAAAGAAAGACACAGTAAACATTTTAACACATTGTAATGCAGGTTGGTTGGCAACAATTAATTGGGGTACAGCCACATCACCTATTTATCACGCATATAAAAAAGGTATACCAGTGCATGTATGGGTAGATGAAACAAGACCAAGAAATCAAGGTGCAAATCTAACTTCATATGAATTAAATGAAGAAGAAATTCCCAATACTATTATTGCTGATAATACAGGTGGTATTTTAATGCAGAGGGGTGAAGTTGATATGTGTATTGTAGGTACTGATAGAACTTTATCCAACGGAGACGTTTGCAATAAAATTGGAACTTATCTTAAAGCATTGGCTGCCCATGATAATAATGTTCCTTTTTATGTAGCCCTTCCAAGCTCAACAATCGATTGGGATATTAAAGATGCGAAAGATATTCCAATTGAAGAGAGAAATTCAGAGGAATTATCTCACGTTGAAGGTATGGATGAGAATAATGAAATTAAAAAAGTTTTAATCTACCCTAATAAAAGTAAGGCAAAAAATTTAGCTTTTGACGTTACGCCTGCAAAATATGTAACAGGTTTGATTACAGAAAGAGGGATTTCGGAAGCCTCATCTGATGCTTTAAAACAATTATTTAAGAAATAATATTAGAGGAAATCAATCCATCTAGTGGTTTTGGATGAAACCAAGTTGATTTTTGTGGCATATATTTTTTCTTTTCAGCAAAAGATAAAACTTGTGTAATATTAGTAGGATATAACTTAAAGGCTAAATTATATTTTTTAGAATCTACAAATTTTTCTAAAACTTTTTTACCTTTAAATCCTGATACAAATTTAATATTTTTTTTATTTCTTAAAATTTTATTTAATATTAATTTCCTTAATATTGTTACATCTAATTCTTTTGATTGTTTAAATGGCTTTAGAATATACCATTTTTTATTTGTGTACATTTCAATTTGATTTGGTTTTAGTATTTTATTTTTTTTAGAAATATTTAAAGAAAAATGTTTTGAAATTATTTTTTTAATTTTATCAAATTTCAAGTTAGTTTTTACCACTCTATTGTAATCCAGTATATTTACTTGTTTATAAGGAAAAGCAATTATCATAGGTGCAATTTTCTTTTTACTCTTAAGCATTGCTTGAATTCGATGATGTCCATCGCATATATATATTTTATTTATACTTTTAAGATAATTTCTAAGTAATTTTTCTATATTGTTCTTTTTAACAACCCAAAGTTCATGCCTACATTTATCTTTAGATTTAAAATTGTAGTCTGGCCTAAATTTAAAGATATTAATTAATTTTTTTAAAGAATTTGGAGTAGTTTTATATGTAGTATAAATAGGACTTATTTGACTGTTAAATTTTAACAATTGTTCTTTTCTTTTTTTAATCCTTTCTTCAAAAGTTTCTTC
>CACFCI010000038.1 GCA_902564785.1 uncultured Pelagibacteraceae bacterium
CACAAGCATTAGCGATCAGATGGTTAGTTGAGTCAGCAAGAAAAAGAAAAGATAAACACATGGCAGATAAAATTTTTAATGAGCTTTATGATGCTTATGAAAAAAAAGGTGCTGCTGTTAAAAAAAGAGAGGATGTGCATAAAATGGCAGAGTCTAACAAGGCATTTGCTCATTTTAGGTGGTAACAAGATATGGCTAGAACTCATTCATTAGATAAATATAGAAACATTGGGATCATGGCCCATATAGATGCTGGTAAAACAACTACTACCGAAAGAGTTCTTTACTATACAGGTAAGAGCCATAAAATTGGTGAGGTACATGATGGTGCTGCAACAATGGATTGGATGGAGCAAGAACAAGAAAGAGGAATTACAATTACATCTGCAGCTACTACTTGTTTTTGGAATGATCATAGAATTAATATTATAGACACACCTGGTCACGTTGATTTTACTATTGAAGTAGAAAGATCTTTAAAAGTTTTAGATGGTGCTGTTGCTGTTTTTGATGGTGTTGCAGGTGTGGAGCCTCAATCTGAAACTGTATGGAGACAAGCTGACAAGTATAAAGTACCAAGAATTTGTTTTGTTAACAAATTAGATAGAACAGGTGCTGATTTCTTTAGATGTGTGGATATGATCAGAGATAGATTGGGTGCCAAACCATTGGTAGTGCAAGTTCCAATAGGCGCCGAAGCTTCTTTATCTGGTGTAGTTGACCTTGTAAAAATGAAAGCTCAAGTTTGGAAAAATGAAGCACTAGGAGCAGAATGGGAATATAAAGAAATACCAGAAGACTTAAAAGAAATTTCAGAAAAATATAGAACAGAATTGGTAGAAACAGCTGTTGAACAAGATGAAAAGTTAATGGAAGCTTATCTTAATGGTGATGAGATCAAAGAAGAAGATTTAGTTAAATGTATAAGAAAGGGAACTCTAAATTTCAGTTTTGTTCCTGTTTTGACGGGTTCAGCATTTAAAAATAAAGGTGTCCAACCTTTACTTGATGCTGTTGTTAATTATTTACCAAGTCCCGTAGATATTGGTTCTATCAAAGGAACTAAATTAGGTAGTGATGATGAAATGGAAATGAAATTTGAGGACAGTGTTCCATTTTCTGCATTAGCTTTTAAAGTGGCTAATGATCCATTTGTAGGATCATTAACTTTTATTAGAATCTATTCTGGTACAATCAAAACTGGTACAGCAGTATTCAATTCTTCTAAAGAGAAAGAGGAAAGAGTTGGAAGAATGCTTTTAATGCATGCAAACTCTCGAGAAGACATTAAAGAAGCTAATGCAGGTGATATAGTAGCTTTAGCTGGATTAAAAAATACGATTACAGGACATACTTTATGTGACAAAGAAAATTCTGTTCTTCTTGAACCTATGGAATTCCCTGATCCAGTAATTGAAATTGCAGTGGAACCAAAAACAAAAGCGGACCAAGAAAAAATGGGTGAAGCTTTAGGAAGATTGGCTAAGGAAGATCCATCTTTTAGAGTTACATCAGACGAAGAGTCAGGACAAACGATTATTAAAGGAATGGGAGAACTACACTTAGATATTATTGTTGATAGAATGAAGAGGGAATTTAAAGTAGAAGCTAATGTTGGAGCTCCACAAGTTGCTTATAGAGAAACTATAGAAGCTGCTTCAGAGGTTGAATACACTCACAAAAAACAAAGTGGTGGTGCTGGTCAATTTGCAAAAGTAAAACTTTTAGTAGAGCCACAAGAGCCTGGTAAGGGTAGAGATGTCGAGAGCAAAATTAAAGGTGGAGCAATTCCAAAAGAATTCATCCCTGGAGTTGAAAAAGGTATTGAAACAGTCTCTGATACTGGAATTTTAGCCGGCTTTCCTATGATTGATTATAAAGTAACTATCTTAGATGGATTACATCATGATGTTGACTCAAGTGTATTAGCATTTGAATTAGCAAGTAGAGCTTGCTTTAAAGAAGCTTGTACAAAAGGTGGATTAAAATTATTAGAACCTGTAATGAGAGTTGAAGTAGTAACACCTGAAGATTACATGGGTGATGTTATAGGTGACTTAAACAGCAGAAGGGGTCAAATAAGCACTCAAGAACAACGAGGTAATGCAACTGTAATTACAGCAATGGTTCCTTTAGCAAATATGTTTGGTTATATAAATAATTTAAGATCAATGTCTCAAGGTAGAGCACAATACTCAATGTTTTTTGATCATTATTCAAAAGTTCCTCAAAATGTTCAAGACGAAGTAACTAAGAAGATTGCAGGTTAATCATGGAAAAACAGAATATTAGAATTAAATTAAGAGCATATGATAACAAAGTTTTAGATGCTTCAACTGAAGAGATTGTTAATACAGTAAAAAGAACTGGAGCCACAATCAAAGGACCAATTCCATTACCTACAAGAATTGAAAGATACACAGTATTAAGATCACCTCACATAGATAAGAAAAGTAGAGAGCAATTTGAATCAAGAACTCATAAAAGATTAATCGATATTATTGAACCAACACCACAAACTGTAGAAGCATTGATGAAACTTGATTTAGCTTCAGGTGTAGATGTGGAGATAAAAATTTAATTATGAACGAGATAGCTTTAATAGGAAAGAAAATAGGTATGACGAGAGAATTCTATAAATCTGGTCAATTAGTTCCTGTTACTGTGCTTAAGGTTGAAAAAGCTAGAGTTATTCAGGTTATTGAAGAAGAAAAAAGAGGGTACAAGGCTGTTCAGCTTGGATATGGGAAAATTAAAAATTCAAAATTAACAAAAGCTATGAAAGGTGTTTTTGCTAAAAAAAATACTGAAGCTAAGAAAAAATTAAAAGAATTTAGAGTAAACGACACATCTGTTTACAAAGAAGGAAACGAGTTTGGTTTAGAAATATTCAAAGACATTAAATTTGTAGACACAAGATCAAAAACAATTGGTAAAGGTTTTGCAGGTGCTATGAAGAGACATAATTTTGGTGGTTTAAGAGCCAGTCATGGTGTTTCCATATCTCACAGAGCACATGGTTCAACAGGACATAGCCAAGATCCAGGAAAAGTTTTTAAAGGAAAAAAAATGGCTGGTCATATGGGTGACAAGCTAAGAACAATGCAAAATATTGAAATAATAAAAACTGACTTAGAAAACGAACTTCTTTACTTAAAAGGATCAATACCTGGTTCAAAAAATTCTGAAGTAATGGTTAAAAAATCAGTAAAAAATATAAGCAAAATGACAATTGGTGAGAAACAAGCAGCTGCTGAAGAAGCTAAAAAAACACCTGAGAAAAAGAAAAAAATGAAAACCCTGAGGACTCATATGAGTATACAAAACTACAAATGTTTCAAGAAAATGTATTTTGCTTTACACCAAAAGGTTCAGTTATAAAATTACCCAAAGATGCAACAGCTATAGATTTTGCATATGCTGTTCATACTAAAATTGGTAATTCAGCAGTTGGTTGTGAAATTAATGGAAACAAAAACGAACTACAAACTATTTAAATATAAATTAGAGTCTATAAATTGAATTTTATCACCAGGTAAACCAATTAGTCTTTTAATATAATCTGTTCGATTATCTGCTGGTGTTTTAAATACTATTACATCACCTCTTTCTGGGCTGCTAAAAATAATTCTTTTGTTTAATATTGGTGGGCTAAAAGGAAATGAATGTTTGCTATATCCATAGGTATATTTTGTTACAAACAACCTATCGCCTACTAATAAAGTAGGCTCCATGGATGAGGATGGAATATAAAATGGTTGTACTAAAAGCGATCTAATTATAACTGCAATTATTAATGCATAAATTAAAGTTTTTATATTTTCTGAAAAAAAATTTTTATCTAATTTCATGATGTCTGTATAATTGCAAATGCGGTTGAGTAATTATTTTCATCCGAAATTGATA
>CACFCI010000039.1 GCA_902564785.1 uncultured Pelagibacteraceae bacterium
TTATAGTGCTATGAACATTTATTTGACCAGAAGATAATGCAAATTCAATTTGATCTGAATTTGTAAAGTATCCAGCTGGTTTATCTGATATAGGTTCTTGTGAAAGATAGTAAATTCCTAAAATCATATCCTGACTTGGCACAATAATTGGTTTACCATTTGATGGTGATAGAATGTTATTTGTAGAAAGCATTAAAATTCTAGCTTCTAATTGTGCTTCTAAACTTAATGGTACGTGAACTGCCATTTGGTCACCATCAAAGTCAGCATTAAATGCTGCACAAGTTAAAGGGTGTAATTCAATTGCGTCACCTTCAATCAACTTTGGTTCAAACGCTTGAACTCCGAGTCTATGTAATGTTGGTGCTCTATTTAAAAGTACAGGGTGCTCTCTAACAATTAATTCTAAAGCATCCCAAACTGCATTCGTTTCTTTTTCAACTAATTTTTTAGCTTGTTTAATTGTTGAAGCTAAGCCTAATTTATTTAATCTTGCATATAAAAATGGTTTAAATAGCTCAAGAGCCATTTTTTTTGGTAAACCACACTCATGTAATTTTAAATCAGGACCGACAACGATTACTGATCTTCCAGAATAATCAACTCGTTTACCTAATAAATTTTGTCTAAATCTTCCTTGTTTACCTTTTAACATTTCAGCAAGAGATTTAAGTGGTCTCTTACCTGTTCCTGTTATTACTCTTCCTCTTCTACCGTTATCAAATAGAGCATCTACAGATTCTTGAAGCATCCTTTTTTCATTTCTTACAATTATATCTGGAGCTTTAAGATCCATTAATCTTTTTAATCTATTATTTCTATTTATTACTCTCCTATATAAATCGTTAAGATCAGAAGTTGCAAATCTTCCACCATCTAAAGGAACTAAAGGCCTTAATTCAGGTGGTATAACTGGAACTACAGTCATAATCATCCATTCAGGTTTCTGACCAGTTTCAATAAAAGATTCGATTAGTTTTAATCTTTTGATCGCTCTTTCTTCGTTAACTTTTGATTTAGTTTCTTTTATAAAGCTAACAAGATTTTTTCTTTCTAATTCTAAATCCAGATTTTTTAGCATCTCAAGAACAGCTTCTGCACCTATACCTGCTGTAAAGTTCTCTTCACCAAATTCATCTTGATATTTTGCTAATTCTTCCTCATTTAAAAGTTGATTTTTTTGTAAGCCAGTTAAGCCTGGTTCTATCACTATAAAGTTTTCAAAATAAAGAACTCTTTCTATTTCCTTTAACTTCATGTCCACTGCCAAAGCAATTCTGCTTGGAAGAGACTTTAAAAACCAAATATGTGCAACTGGAGTGGCAAGATTAATATGACCCATTCTCTCTCTTCTTACATTTGATTTTGTAACTTCTACACCACACTTCTCACATATAATTCCTCTGAATTTCATTCGTTTATACTTGCCACATAAACACTCATAATCTTTTATTGGTCCAAAAATTCTTGCACAGAACAAACCATCTTTTTCAGGTCTGAACGTTCTGTAATTAATTGTTTCAGGTTTTTTTATTTCACCAAATGTCCAAGATTTAATTTTCTCTGGGCTAGCAAGTGAAATTTTAATACTATTAAAATTTTGAGCCTCTGAAATTTCGCTGCTCTTAAATAGATCGGTTAATTCTTTTTTCATTAATTTAGCTCCACATTTAATGCTAGTGATTTAATCTCTTTAACTAAAACGTTAAATGACTCTGGTATTCCAGACTCAAAGTTTTCTTCACCTTTAACTATTGTCTCATAGACTTTTACTCTTCCTGCAACGTCATCAGATTTTACAGTTAAAATTTCTTGCAATGTATATGATGCACCGTACGCTTCAAGAGCCCAAACCTCCATTTCACCAAATCTTTGGCCACCTAATTGCGCTTTACCTCCAAGTGGTTGTTGAGTAACTAAACTGTAAGGTCCAGTAGATCTTGCATGTATTTTGTCTTCAACTAAGTGATGAAGTTTTAACATGTAGATTATTCCAACTGTAACTGGTCTATCAAATTTTTCTCCCGTTCTTCCATCCCACAAGTAAGTTTGTCCAGAACCTGGTAAATTTGCTAGTTCAAGCATTTCTGTAACATTTTTTTCTTTAGCACCATCAAAAACAGGTGTTGAGATTGCAATACCATTTTGTAAATTTTCACAAAGATCTTTAAATTCATTCTTGCTTAATCTGTCCACTTTTTCATTGAAAATTTCTTCTCCATATACAGATTTTAAAAATTTCTCAATTTTATCTGTTCTCTCAATTTTTTTATTATTTTCGTTAACTAAATTTTTAACTTGTTCTCCAAATTCTTTACATGCCCAACCTAAATGTGTTTCTAGAATTTGCCCAACGTTCATCCTACTTGGTACTCCAAGAGGATTTAAAACAATATCAACAGGTCTACCATCTTCTCTATATGGCATGTCTTCAACTGGCACAATTTTACTAACAACGCCTTTGTTTCCATGTCTTCCAGACATTTTGTCTCCTGGTCTCAACCTTCTTTTTATAGCAACAAATACTTTTACCATTTTCATAACACTTGGTAATAAATCATCACCACTTCTAATTTTTAAAACCTTATCTTCAAATCTCTCTGTAATGTCTTGTTTTGCTTTGTTATATTGATCTTTTAATTGCGCTAGTGTTGCTTCATCATTCGAATTTCCTACTGTAATTTTAAACACGTCATTAATTGATAATTTATTAATTGCATCAAAATCTAGCTTACTTCCCTCAGTTAAATCTTTTACTTTTTTAGTTAAAGATGATCCTGATAAGAATTGTGAGGCTCTTTGTTTAATGCTTCTTTCTAATATCTCTTCCTCAACTATTTTATCTTGTTGAACTTGTTCGATTTCAGCTCTTTCAATAGTTATTGACCTTTCATCTTTCTCAATTCCATGCCTGTTGAATACTCTTACATCAACAACTGTTCCACTTGATCCTCTTGACATTCTCAAAGATGTATCAGTTACATCAATAGCTTTTTCTCCAAAAATTGACCTTAATAATTTTTCTTCTGGACCAGATGCTGAGTCACCTTTTGGAGTAACTTTACCAACTAAAATATCTCCAGCATTAACCTCCGCACCAATATAGACTATTCCAGACTCGTCAAGGTTTTTTAAAGCTTCTTCATTTACGTTTGGTATATCTCTTGTTATTTCTTCTTCTCCTAACTTTGTATCTCTCGCCATTATTTCATATTCAACAATATGAACAGATGTGAATACATCATCTGTAACACATCTTTCAGAAATTAGGATTGAGTCTTCAAAGTTATAGCCTTGCCACGGCATAAATGCTACAGTTACATTTTTACCTAATGCAAGCTCACCTAATTTTGTTGAAGGACCATCTGCTATAATATCTCCAGATTTAACTTTATCTCCAACTCTAACTAGTGGTCTTTGGTTAATACATGTATTTTGGTTTGATCTTTTAAATTTTTGTAAGTTATAAATATCGACACCAGACTTACTAAAATCTGTTTCTTCAGTTACCTTGATCACAATTCTTTTACCATCAATTTTATCAACAACACCGTCACGTTTAGCAACAATAGTAACACCAGAGTCTAAGGCTACATCGCTTTCAATTCCTGTTCCAACAAGTGGTGACTCAGGTTTTAATAATGGAACTGCTTGCCTCATCATATTTGATCCCATTAAAGCTCTGTTCGCATCATCATTTTCTAAGAATGGAATTAATGATGCTGCAACTGAAACTAGTTGTTTTGG
>CACFCI010000040.1 GCA_902564785.1 uncultured Pelagibacteraceae bacterium
AGTCACCTTCAGAAACTTTGTCTCCTACTTTTATTTTTAAATTTTTAATTTTACCTTCTAAATTTGATGGTATTTCTACGCTAGATTTATCACTTTCAATTGTTATTAGGGCATCATTTTTTTTAATTGATTGACCTTCAGTAACTAATACCTCAATAACCTCAACATCTTTAAAATCTCCAATATTAGGTACTTTAATCTCAGTTTCTGACATTATAATTTTGTTGGCATTGGTTTGTTAGTATCAATATTATACTTCTTAATTGCATCTTTTGCATGTTTGGAAGTAATAAGCTGTTCTTTTGCTAAAATACTTAAACCATAAGCAACCAAATGTTCTTTATCTACCTCAAAAAATTTTCTTAAATTTTTTCTTGTATCACTTCTTCCAAAACCATCTGCTCCTAATGAATAAAAGCTTTTATTAGTATAAGGTCTGATTTGATCTGAATTCATTCTCATATAATCAGATGCAGCCATAATTGGGCCCTCTGTTTTGCCCAGACATTGCTCAACATAAGATTTTTTAGGTTCTTTATCAGGATTCAAAAGATTAAATCTTTCTACCTCCATTCCATCTTTTCTTAATTCATTAAAACTTGTTACACTCCATATCTCACTGTCAATTTGATAATCATTTTGTAGAATCTCTGCAGCAGACATCATTTCTCTTAAGATTGTTCCTGATCCTAAAAGTTGGATTTTAGTTTTTTTGTATTTGTTAAATTCTTTTATTTTATACATGCCCTTTAAAATGCCTTCCTCACAATTTTTATCTTTTGGCATTTCTGGGTGTGAGTAATTTTCATTCATTGTTGTAATATAATAAAAAACATTCTCATTTTTCTCATGCATTCTTCTTAGACCTTCTCGAAAAATTACCGCTAATTCATAATGAAATGTAGGATCATAAGTTACACAATTTGGAATAGTTGATGCAATTAAATGACTATGCCCATCCTGGTGTTGTAAGCCTTCTCCAGCTAATGTTGTTCTTCCAGCTGTTGCACCTACCAAAAATCCTCTCGCCTGACTATCCCCGGCTGCCCAAGCTAGATCTCCTATTCTTTGGAAACCAAACATTGAATAAAAAATATAAATTGGGATCATTTCGATATCATGATTAGTATATGCAGTGGCAGCAGCAATCCATGAAGACATAGCACCTGCTTCATTGATACCTTCCTCTAAAACTTGACCACTTTTGTCTTCTCTATAAGAACTTAATTGAGCTGCATCCTCAGGTTCATATTTTTGTCCTTCATGAGCATAAATCCCTATTTTTTGAAAAAATCCTTCCATCCCAAACGTTCTTGCTTCGTCAGGAATAATAGGAACCAGTCTAGGTGATATATTTTTATCCCTTAATAAATTTGTTAACATTCTTACTAAGGCCATAGTGGTAGACATTTCTTTCTCACCAGTTGATACTTTCATGAAATCGAAAATATCTTTTGAAGGTGCTTTTATTGGTTTGGCAAAAGTTGAACGTTCAGGTAAATATCCACCTAATTTAATTCTTCTTTCTTTAATGTATTTTATTTCTGGAGACTTTTCATCAGGCCTAAAGTATTCAATATTTTTTACTTGTTCATCTGTTAAGGGAACATCAAATCGATCTCTATAGTACATCAAGTCATCAACATCTAATTTTTTCGTTTGATGAGTAGTATTTACACTTTCTCCTGATTTTCCCATTCCATAACCTTTAATAGTTTTTGCAATTATCACAGTTGGGCTTCCTTGATGTTTAATCGCTTTATCATATGCAGCAAAAACTTTGTGAGGATCGTGACCACCTCTATTAAGTCTCCAAATATCTGTATCTGACATGCTTGAAACTAATTCTAATGCTTCAGGAGATTTCCCAAAAAACTTTTCTCTTACATAAGCACCGTCTCTTGCTTTCATTGCTTGGTACTCACCGTCTACTGTCTCGTTCATAATTTTTATTAAGTGACCAGTTTTATCATTAGCAAGCAACGAGTCCCAATATGACCCCCAAATAACTTTAATTACATTCCAGCCAGATCCTCTGAAACTTCCCTCAAGCTCTTGAATGATTTTTCCATTACCTCTAACGGGACCATCTAATCTTTGAAGATTACAATTTATTACAAATATTAAATTATCTAAATTTTCTCTAGCAGCTAATCCAATAGCTCCCATTGACTCAGGCTCATCCATCTCCCCATCGCCTAAAAAGGCCCATACTTTTCTTCCTTCATCTTTAATCAAACCTCTATTGATTAAATATTTCATGTATCTAGCTTGATATATAGCAAGCATAGGACCTAACCCCATGGATACAGTGGGGAACTGCCAAAAATTTGGCATTAGCCATGGATGTGGGTATGACGATAGACCCCCAGGTTTTACCTCCTGTCTGAAACTATCTAATTGTTTTTCATTTAATCTACCTTCTAAGAAAGCTCTTGCATACATCCCTGGAGCACTATGTCCTTGAAAATAAATTAAATCTCCACCAAATTTATTATTTTTTGCTCTCCAAAAATGATTCATCCCAACGTCATATAATGTTGCAGCAGATGCAAATGTACCAATGTGTCCACCAAGCTCAGGATATTTTTTATTTGCTCGAACTACCATTGCTGCTGCATTCCATCTAATCAGCGATCTAATTCTTCTTTCAATATTTTGATCGCCACCAGACTTTACTTCAGCCTCAGGAGGTATTGTGTTAATGTATGGTGTATTTTGAGTATAAGGAATATTTGCTCCTTCACGATAAGCTTTGTTAATTAGTTCTTTAATTAAAAAATGAGCTCTTTGATTTCCATCTTTCGAAATAACTGCAGATAAAGATTCCAGCCAATCTTGGGTTTCAAGTGGATCAATATCAGCCCCGTTAACTACTTTAATTGTAGATTGTTTTTTTTCAATTATAGGTTCAGATATAATTTTTTTTTCCTCTTTTTTTTCAGCCATTGCCTCTTCAGCTTGTTTAATTATATTTTCTGTATCTTTTGGAAGAGTGCTTTCTGATGACGTTTTTGATGATGATGTAAGATTAAGCAATAAATCACCTTTAGAAACTTTATCACCAACTTTAACTGCTAAGCTGTCTACTTTTCCAGCAATTGTAGAAGGGATTTCAACACTTGATTTGTCACTTTCAATTGTAACTATTGGATCATTTTCTTTAATTTGATCACCAGGTTTTACAAGTATCTCTATAACCTCAACATTTTCAAAGTCACCAATGTCAGGAACAAGTAATTTTTCGCTCATTTTTTAAAATGTTTTATATACCTAAAAAAACATTATTGGATTTTATTTTATCACATTAATAAGGTTTTTTCGTTAATCTTATATTTTTATTATACAAAAAATAAAAAAATAAATGAATATTAAGCTTTTTAGCTTCTCTCAATACACATAGCTATTCCCATGCCACCACCAATACAGAGTGCCGCACAACCTTTTTTTTTATCTTGCTTAACCATTTCATGGACAAGTGTAACCAAAATTCTTGCTCCAGAAGCTCCAATTGGATGACCTAAGGCAATTGCTCCTCCATTAACATTAACTTTTTGTTCAGGAATTTTTAATTCTTCAATTACTGCAATACTTTGTGCTGCAAAGGCTTCATTAATTTCAAATAAGTCTACTTCATCTATTTTCCAATTTGCTTTAGATAAAGCTTCTTGAATTGAGGGTATAGGTCCCAATCCCATTAATGAAGGCTCAACCCCAC
>CACFCI010000041.1 GCA_902564785.1 uncultured Pelagibacteraceae bacterium
GATCCATCAGGTTTAAGACTTAATTTTATTCTCACAAGCATATCTTCTGGCACATAAACTAAACCAATTGGTATAGACCAACATGTATAAATTTGAGCTTGTAATGCTTGTTCTTCTGTCATTGTAAGTTTTCCACTAACAACACTTGTGTCTTGATCTTGTGTAATCTGATCAGTTTTTTTTACTTTTTTCTTAGCAGCATCGTTTGCTGCTTTATCAATTAATTTTTTTATTTCTGTATGATCAATATCTTTTTTTTCACGTTCTGATACTTGCTTAACTTCATCATCTATTTTTTCTGGATTTTGTTTTTTTTCCTCTTTCGTCTCAATTTTCTTTACTTTTTTTTCTGGAAGAGGAATCGCTTCAGGATTTTGGTTTTCCACTTTATTATTGTTCTGATCAGGAGATACAACAGTTTTAGTTTTATTTTTCTTTACTTTTTTTGGTGGTGCCTGTTCTGACACTAGTTTTTTTTCTTTCTCTTTCACCTTTTCAATTGTTTTTTTAGCTTTAGGTGCAAACGGAATGTTAGTTTTTTCCGCTATTTGAATTAACTCTACAGAAATAATCGGTGGAATATCTAAAGGTTTTTTGGTTAAAAAAGGTAAACTCATAGCTGTGATTAAAATCAGTAGAAAATGCAAAACAGAAGAAATAATAATACTTCTATTCACTAGTCTACCTTTGTTTATAAGGCTCTGAGATTAAAGCTACTTTAGTAAAACCAGATCCAGATAATAATCCCATTATTTCTAAAACCCTTCCATAATTTATTGTTTTATCGCCTCTAACATAAATTCTAGTATCTGTTCTATTTTTTGATACCGCTAAAACTTTTGCAATAATATTATCATATTCAACTTTTGCTTCTTGAATGAAAATTTCACCTTTCGCATTAATAGATAACGTTAAAGGTTCTGTTTCTTCAGGTAGAGAGTCGGCTGAACTCTCTGGCAAATCAACTTGAACTCCAACAGTTAACAATGGTGCAGTTACCATAAAAATAATTAACAGAACTAGCATTACGTCCACAAATGGAGTTACATTTATTTCACTCATTGGTTCTTTAGACGACCTATTAAATTTAAATGCCATTTAAATAATTGTTAAAAATCTTTTGGAGAAGTTTTCTAATTTTTCGGAATATTTCTTAGAATCATTATTAAATTTGTTGTAAGCTACTACTGCTGGTATCGCTGCTAGTAGACCAAGTGCTGTTGCAAATAAAGCCTCCGCTATTCCTGGTGCTACAATCGCAAGACTTGTATTTCTTGATATCGCAATTGATTGAAAAGAGTTCATAATTCCCCAAACAGTTCCAAACAATCCAATAAAAGGAGCAGTTGAACCTACTGTTGCTAAAAATGTAAAACCTTTTTCAATTTTTGTCATTTGTTTTTCAATACCAGCCTCAAGAGATGCGCTCATTCTTTCGGTAATGTTGGTTCTTGATTTTTTTTTAAGCAATCCTTCCATTGCATCATGAAACACAAGTGACATTGGATCTTCAAGTTTGCTAGGTAAACTATTATAAAAAGTTTCAGCAGATTTAGAGTTCCAAAATTTTTCTTCAAATTCTTCTGAAGATTTAGTTATTTTTTTAAATAAACGAAACTTTTCAATAATTACAGCCCAAGAATATATTGAGCATAATATTAATATAATCATTACTGACTTAACAACTATGTCAGCTCTAAAAAATAAACTAAATAATGAAAAATCAGTGTTAGTTCCTAATTCAACTGCTTTTGCTGTTATATCTGCTTCCATGGTTACTCATCACACGTAAATGTGTCATGATTTTGTCTATTAATTTGAATTGATTATTCGTCTTTTTGATAAGTTTCGAAGAAAAAACTAGCTATTAGAATAGCATCTGCTTTGTTGTTGTCTTTTTTTTTTTGACAATTGTGCTGAAAAATATGGAAAAATCTCAATAGCTCTTGTTCTGCTCGCATCTTTTTCTGAATTAATAAGATTAAAATATTTTTTCCATTTGGTAGGCCTTACGTAATAAACAGGTAAATACATTGCGCTACAAATACCTTTTAAAATTCCGAAAGATTGACCAAAATTAAACATACTGGTAACACCTTGACCTGGCATTGCAGAAACTTGTTCAATCACAACCTTTATATTTTTTCTATCAATTTTGTTTATTCTTTGGTTTATTTCATTAAATATTTGAGGACCATTTACTTGTCTCTTATTCTTCTTACCATCTGTCATAGTTGGCATTTCAATTACGTCTTTTATTATACCATCTTCAAAAAAACAGATTGATCCTGAGATACCTGGATCAATTCCAATAATCAACATCAAATACCACCTAAATTAACGTTTGAATAAACGTTCTGTACATCATCATCTTCCTCAAGAGTTTCTAAAAAATCTATCACACTTTCCTTATTATCCTTTTTTACATCAATATTATTTAATGGGACCCATTCAATTTCTGTAGAAATAAAATTTATAACAATTTTCTCCAAATTTTTTTTAACATTATATATCTCGCTCATTTGACATTGAACTTCATGATAATCATCATGGGATAAACATTCATCCGCTCCAGACTCAATAGCTAAATCCAAAATTTTTTCATCAGATATCTCTTTTTTATCAATTTTGATTATACCTAATTGTTGAAAATTATGAGAAGCAGAACCTTGGGTTCCTAAGCTCCCACCACTTTTTTGAAAAATAGTTCTAATATTTGATGCAGTCCTATTTTTGTTATCTGTTAAAGTTTCGACTATAACAGCAATCTTTTCTGGACCAAATCCCTCATATCTTAAATTTTCAAAATTTACTCCCGTTGCTGCAGAAGATTTATCTATTGCTCTTTCTATATTGTCTTTAGGCATATTTGCAGATCTAGCAGCCTGCACTGCCGATCTTAGTCTAGGGTTCATAGCTGGATCTTTCTCACCAAGTTTTGCTGCAACAGTAATCTCTTTAGATAATTTTGAAAATATTTTTGATCTTTGCTTATCAGCCTTACCTTTTTTATGTTTTATTCCTGCCCAGTGTGAATGTCCTGCCATGGTCTTTAAATATTTTTTAGTTGATCTCCATATACATAACTTTTGATGTCTTTTGCTAATCCTGTTTTTATATCACAATCTACTATAACACCACATAAAGTAGCATCACCAGCGGCAGGAAAATGTTTCAACGATTTTTTTTTTAAAAATCTATTTAAAGAATTTTCTTTATTCATACCAATCACTGAATCATAATCCCCACACATGCCTGCGTCTGTTTGATATCCTGTACCATTATTGAGTATTCTAGCATCATTTGTTGGAATATGAGTATGAGTTCCTACTACCAATGTTGCCTTTCCATCAAATAAATGTCCTATAGCATTTTTTTCGCTGGTAATTTCACCATGGAAATCAACTACAAGTAAATCAAAATGTTTTTTTAGTTGATAATCTTTTAAAAATTTTTGAGAGGCTTCAAAAACATCTTCACACTTTTTCATAAAAACATTCCCCATCAAATTAAGAACTCCTATTTTAACATCATTCTTTGTATTATAAATTTCAAAACCTTTTCCTGGCACAGGTTCAAACAAATTTTTAGGTCTTAATAATCTTTCTTCTTTATCGATATATTCCATTATTTCTTTTTGATCCCAAACATGATTGCCAGTTGTGATAACATTAACACCACA
>CACFCI010000042.1 GCA_902564785.1 uncultured Pelagibacteraceae bacterium
TTTTCGTTATAGCTGTTTCAATTAAGCTATATTCTCCTGATACTTGATAGGCAAATACGGGTAATTTAAATTTTTCTTTTATTGATTTTATTATGTCTAAGTAGGGCATACCTGGTTTAACCATTACCATATCAGCACCTTCTTTAATATCTAATGCAACTTCTCTTAAAGCTTCATCAGAATTTCTATAATCCATCTGATAAGTTTTTTTGTCTCCTTTTAACGAACCTTTTGAACCAACTGCATCTCTAAAAGGTCCATAAAAGCTTGAAGCATATTTTGCAGCATATGATAATATTTGAACGTTTTGAAATTTATTTTTATCTAAAGCTTTTCTTATTTTTCCTATTCTGCCATCCATCATATCTGATGGGGCAATGACATCACAACCCATCTCTGCCTGAAGTAAAGATTGATTAATCAGTACCTCTATAGTCTCGTCATTTAATATAGTGTTCGATTTTATTAAACCGTCATGACCATGTGATGTGTAGGGATCTAATGCTACGTCACACATTATACCTATTTGATTTTTATATCTTTTTTTAATTTCTCTAATTGCTCTACAAACTAAATTTTTTTCATTAAGTGATTCTGTTCCCAATTCATCTTTATGTACATTTTGGGTTTTTGGAAAAAGAGCAACCATTGGTATCTTTTTTTTTATGGCTCTATCAACTATTTGACTTAATCGATTAATTGTATATCTATACACACCCGGCATTGATGAAATTTTTTGCCGTTTGTTTGACCCTTCAATTAAAAAAATAGGTAATATAAAGTCATTTGGACTTAAAGTATTTTCTTGAATCAGTCTTCTTGACCAAGATTCTTTTCTATTTCTTCTAAGTCTAAGACTCGGATATTTACCAATAATCATGTTTTAATTTACTTTTAAATTGCGACAAATGTAATATACACATATACAAAAAAAAGGGTAGAAAGCAATCAAGATGACGTTAGAAAATTCAAAAGTAATAGACTTAAATGTTAAAAAAGAAGATAGAGTTTTAGACTTTAGCGATTTTCAGAAACAAGAAATTAAGTTTGATATTGAAAAGTTACAAGAAGCTTATCATCAAATAGTTAAGATTAAAAAATTTGAAGATGCTGGTGTAACTCACTTTGGAGCGATATCATTAACTCAAATACCTGGTGATCCAGATTCCATCAAAGGTAACAAGGCTAGAGGTGTATATTGGACAAAACCTGATAAATCAGGAAAAGAAGTAGTTAGAGATGAGTCTCTTGATGAGTCATTATATTCAGAATTCATAAAAGATTATGAAAATACTTATTTCAAAGAAGTATATGATATACTTTCATCTAGATATAAACTTGGGAGAGTAAGAATTCTCTTAAAAGAGCCAAGA
Organism: uncultured Pelagibacteraceae bacterium; assembly: GCA_902564785.1. Taxonomy (GTDB): domain Bacteria; phylum Pseudomonadota; class Alphaproteobacteria; order Pelagibacterales; family Pelagibacteraceae; genus Pelagibacter. Next base: position 1,374 of record CACFCI010000042.1, read on the forward strand.
TCAACTTTAAGTTGGCATAGAGATCCTGAGCCGAGATTACATATACCTTTAATTACTAACCCTGGCTGCATCATGGTTATTGATAATGTTGCAAAACATATGCCTGCTGATGGTTCTGTTTGGATTACAAATAATACCAAATATCATAATGCATTTAATGGTGGTGAAGAAAATAGAATACATTTAGTTGCTTGTGTTTTAGATTACAAATTTAATTAATTTGAAAAAAATATTTATTTCATCAGATCACGCTGGTTTTAAATTAAAAGAGTCAATCAAACATTATTTAAAAAATAAAAAAGTAAAATTTGAGGACCTTGGTCCAAAAGATGATAGTAGTGTTGATTATCCTGACTATGCACATAAAGTTGCAAAAAAAGTCAAACTTAATAAGAGAAATGTTGGTATTTTAGTGTGTGGATCTGGGACTGGTATGAATATTGCGGCAAATAAGCATAAAAATGTACGTGCAGCGCAATGTTTTAATCTAAAATCAACTAAATTATCCAGATTGCATAATGATGCAAACATCATTACATTAGGTTCAAGATTGATATCCAAAAAAAATGCTTTAAAGTTTATAGGTGTTTTTTTAAATACTAAATTTGATGGTGGGAGACACTTAAAAAGAATTAAAAAAATATAATTATGTCTAGTGAAAAAAATTATTTAAACGATAGCTATAAAAGTTTCTTTGAAGATAGTTTATCAGTAAAAGACCCAGAGCTTTATAAAGCAATTAAGGATGAATTAATCAGACAACAACAGCATATAGAACTAATCGCTTCTGAAAATATTGTTTCTCAAGCAGTATTAGAAGCACAAGGTTCAGTTTTAACTAATAAATATGCTGAAGGTTATCCTGGTAAAAGATACTACAATGGTTGTGAGCATGTTGATGTTGCAGAAAATCTCGCAATAGAAAGATTAAAAAAATTATTTAATTGTAAATATGCAAACGCACAACCACATTCAGGTGCTCAAGCAAATGGTGCAGTATTTTTAGCTTTGTTAAGCCCAGGGGATACATTCATGGGTATGAGTTTAAATTCAGGTGGTCATATTACTCATGGATTGAAAATTTCAATGTCTGGTAAATGGTTTAACGCGATAGGGTACGATGTTGACAAGGACTCAGAATTAATTGACTACGACAATGTTGAAAAACTTGCTTTAGAACACAAGCCTAAACTCATAATTGCAGGTGGAAGTGCATATTCTAGAGTAATTGATTTTAAAAGATTTAGAGAGATAGCCGATAAAGTAGGTGCATATTTAATGGTTGATATGGCACACTTCTCAGGTTTAGTTGCAGGTAAAGGTTATCCTAATCCATGTGACTATGCACATGTTGTTACTTCAACTACACACAAAGTATTTAGAAGTGCTAGAGGGGGTATAATTTTAACTAATCACGAAGATCTTGCTAAAAAATTTAATACAGCAGTCTTTCCTGGTTATCAGGGAGGACCTTTGATGCATATTATTGCTGCTAAGGCAGCTGGATTTTTGGAGGCCTTACAGCCAGAATTTCAAGATTATATTAAGTCTGTTTTGGCAAATGCTAAAATACTTGCTGAAACTTTAAAAAATAATGGATTTAAAATTTATTCAGATGGAACAGATACTCATTTGATGTTAGTAGATTTAAGGCCTTATAATGTAAAAGGCAATCTTGCAGCTGAGAGTTTATCAAGAGCAAATATTACATGTAATAAAAATGGTATTCCTTTTGATACAGA
>CACFCI010000043.1 GCA_902564785.1 uncultured Pelagibacteraceae bacterium
AGATACTCAGTATTTTTGAAGGAGCATATATCGATTATAAACCCAAAGATTATTGTTTTGATGGGTAGTTCGGCAATGGAGGCTGTAACCGGAATAAGTGAAAAAATAACTACTGAAAGAGGATATTGGAAGGAAGTGATTTTAAAAAATAAAACATTCCCTTTAATGATAACTTTTAATCCATCTTATCTAATCCGCTTTCCAGAAAATAAAAAATACTCTTGGGAAGATTTAAAAAAAATTAGAGACAAAATTAAAGAACTGAAGTTAAAAATTTGATGAAAATAATTGCTGGGGTTGATGAAGTTGGTAGAGGAAGTTTAATTGGGCCTGTTTATGCTTCAGCAGTAATTTTAAAAAAATCAATTAATCCGAAGTTGTTAAAAGATTCAAAATCATTAAGTAAGAAAGAGAGAGAGTATCTATGTATATATATAAAAAAAAATTCTACTTGGTCCATAGGCAAAGCTTCTGTCAAAGAAATAGAAAAGATGAATATATTACAAGCAAGTTTGCTGGCTATGAAAAGAGCCATCAAAAAACTCAAGAAAAAACCAACACATGTTCTGATAGATGGAAACAAAACTCCAGAATTAGAAAATTATTATTTAAAATCAGTTATTAAAGGAGATAAAAAAATCCCCTCTATTTCAGCAGCTTCTATAATTGCAAAAGTATCAAGAGATAAGTTTATAACCACCTTATCAAAAAAAAATAAAGGTTATGACTGGGATAAAAACTTCGGGTACGGAACAAAACAACACTTAAAAGCTTTGAAAAAATTAGGTATTACTAAACATCATAGAAAAACTTTTTCACCTATATCTAAAATAAATTAACACTACATCTAGTTACCTTCTAATTTAGAAACACTAATCGAATCCAAATTTTTCAATCTCAGGTTGACCGAAGAATCCATTTGGAGTCTAATTAATTTTTACAAATGAAAACTGATTTCAAAAATAAAATAATTAATGGAGATAGTCTCGAAGAATTAAAAAAAATTCCACGTGAAACTTTTGATTTAATTTTTGCTGATCCTCCTTACAACTTACAATTAAAAAGTGAATTAACAAGACCGGATAGATCAAAGGTTAGTGCGGTAAATGATAAGTGGGATCAATTTGAAAATTTTAAAAAATATGATGATTTCACTTATGAATGGCTTACTGAATGTAAAAGAATTTTAAAAAAAGATGGGGCTATTTGGGTTATAGGGAGTTACCATAATATTTTTAGAGTCGGCACAGTAATCCAAAATTTAGGTTTCTGGATTTTAAACGATGTCATTTGGAATAAAAATAATCCAATGCCAAACTTTAGAGGGACACGTTTTACTAACGCACATGAAACTTTAATATGGGCTTCTAAAAGTGAAAAATCAAAATACACATTCAATTATCAATCTTTAAAATGTTTAAATGATGATTTGCAAATGAGATCTAATTGGGATCTTCCAATATGCAATGGTTCTGAAAGACTTAAAAAGGATGGAAAAAAAATTCACTCTACACAAAAACCAGAAGCACTATTACATAGAATTTTACTAGCTACATCTAATAAAAATGACCTGATACTTGATCCTTTTTTAGGATCAGGAACAACAGCTACAGTAGCAAAAAAACTAGGAAGAAATTATTTTGGAATAGAAAAAGAAAAAAATTATTTTAAAGCTGCTGGGCAACGTATAAAAGCTACAAAGCCTATTGAGGACGATTTATTAGATACACTAAAAAATAATAGATCAAAACCAAGAATTCCTTTTGGTTCATTAGTTGAGCTTGGAATAATTAAACCAGGAACTAATATTTTTGATAATAAGAAAAAAATAACAGCCAGAATTATGGCTGATGGTAGTATAAAACATAATCAAGCAGAGGGTTCTATACACAAAGTTGCGGCTACTATTTTAGGAGCTGAAAGTTGCAATGGATGGACTTTTTGGCACTGTGATATAAATGGGCGAACTTATCCTATTGATTATCTAAGACAAAGATTAATTTCTAAAAATTAACTTTTATAAATTTTACCCAAATAACTTTGTAAAAATTTTTTATTATTAGTGAAAAGTTTTAAAAAAATGTTTCTGAATAAGATCATAATTGGATTTGATAAATGGAAGGCAAATTGATTGAAATTAGATCTGCTGTTAATCATTTTTACTCTCTTTACTCTAATATCATAAAAATTATTATTATTAATTAAACATTGATATAATTCATTAGCTCCCTCAATAGATTGGGAAGCTCCCTGCGCAAATGAAGGTGAAAAAGCAAAAAATGCATCCCCAACAAGGAATATATTTTTTGGAGGATTATATAAATTTTTACTTACAAATATTGGAAATAATTTAATATTTTGAAGACTTTCCAAAAAACTTTGAGAAACTTTTTGAGATAATTTAAATTTAATATTTTTTATAAAAGAACTCTCGGTAAAAAGATTGTAGTTCGCTTGCTCATTTGAATTTAATTTATGTT
>CACFCI010000044.1 GCA_902564785.1 uncultured Pelagibacteraceae bacterium
TTTTTAAACTTTCTTTTTAACACAAGAGCTATTTTTTTATTTCTTGGAGAAATAATGATTTTTTTATATGAAATTTTTGATTTACATATTCCAGTAATCACTGAAGCTGCAATTTTTCCAGTACCAATAAAACCTAAATTCATAATTTTGGATACTTTATATTGATTATATTGAATTAATTAACAAAAAAAGAACCTCTAATTCTTAGTAATTCTCTGCTTAATTCCTTGTTTTCTTTGAAAGGTTTTCTTCCATGAAGCCAGAAATAATTATTTGCAATCACAGAGAATCCGACAGGTAATTTTGTAATTATCTTATTTTTACTTTCCTCTAATCCATCAGACAATCTTTGTAAAAAATTTCCTTGATCCATATTTTGAGGTTCTGGAAATTGATCTATATAAGATATTGTTGGTCTTCCCTCTTTATCAGTCGAAAAGATTGGGTGCTCTACCTTGTAATCAATATTTTTACTTTTTGGTGACCCCCAAACAAAATTTTGTCTCCCAACTGGATCATTGTATAAATCATCACAATGTTCCCAGTCATCAAGGTGTAACATAGCTGTTTCACCACCTTCAACATTTTGCTCATCAATTTTTGTCATAATTAACCAATCGGTTACATCTTTCACATATGTCCCATCTGTATGAAGATCCATATTCCTATAAGCCTTTCTTAGGTAAGAGTCGCTAGTATCTTCGTGTTTAACATGAAAACGAGCGTAATATTTTCCTGCCATGGCATCATGATTGGGTACGCCAATTAAATGAGCTATTGCAGTTGATAATTTAACTAAAAATGTATCATTAATTTTTGCAGTTATATTTTTTGGTCCAATAATAAAGCAACCTGTAGATCTATCTCTAATAATTGAGTTCATTAATTCGCTTAATTTATTATTTGTTAAATCATCTAAACTTTTAGCTAGAGTAAATCTTGTAAATGGTTTTAGCTCTAATGCTGTTAAATCAAATTTATTAAAAGGGAAAATTAATTTATCTATTATATCATTTTCTAAACTAAGTTTTATAATCCTATTTGATTTATCGTGTTTTTGAATGTCTATGCCGGTAATTTTTTGCATTCTAAATTTTATTTTACCTTATTTTATAAATCAATTTAATCAGATATAATTGTTAATTATTGCCATACAAAAAGCTGAGAAAATTGTTGGATAAACAAAGTTTTTCTTAGAAATAAAAAAAACAAACAAGGACAAAAACACAACAATTGACCTACTGTAATAACTAGCATCTACCAAAACACCAGCAGGAAAAATTATAGTTCTAGCTATAAGTGCTGCTAAGGTTGCATAGGCTAAACAATTAAACCACTTAAAAAGCTTGGAAGTTTCTTTTATACCCTCGGATGTTAGAGCGCCCAAAAATCTAGACAAAAATGTTGCTAAAGACGTAACAAGAATTGCGTAAACAATATTAGCTGACACTGTGCTCTCCTACTAGATAAGCTAAGGTTCCACCAATTATACCTGCTATCAAAATTGACCACTCAGGTGAAAATAAATAAATAATTGGTCCCAATATTGTTCCAAGTAAAACAGACAGCGTAACTGGAATGGTTTTTGATGCACCAATCATCATACATAGAAAATAAACTGGATTAAGAATTGCTAAACCCAACATCATATCTTTATTCAAATACTCAGAGAAAGAGAAACCTAAAAATGTTCCAATTACTGATACACTTACTGTTGCGCTTCCAATACCAATCCAATAATCAATTCTATGTTTCTTTGGAATGTTTTTATAATTGCTTTTCATTATTAACCATGCGGAAATAGCAATGAAATGACATGAAAAATAATACTTCCACTTAGGTTGACTTCTATGCATCATTAACGGAAATAAAGATACAGCCATTGGATAAAGTCTTGCATTAACAATCCATACCGCCAAAAAAATATTTAACAAAGATGCTCCAATTAACATGGACTCAGCCATTACTAGTGAGCCTGGTAAAGCATAAGTTAAAACAGTTGAAAAAATACTTTCCTGAATATTAAAACCTAAATTTTTAAATAGAGCTCCAATAGCTATAAAGCAACAAGTAAGAGCAATAGCTGGACTATCATGAGTAAATATAGATCTATATCCTTTAAAGAAAAAATTTTTTTTAATCATTATCCACCTAGGAACAATCTACCAACATCAGGATTTTGAAGTAAATCATCTCCTTTACCTGCAATGGCAGTTTGCCCAGATACCAAAACGTATCCAATATCTGCAAACTCTAATCCTTTTTTGGCATTTTGCTCAACTAGAATGATTGTTTTTTTTTCATTTTGCTGAAGATCTCTTAATATTTCAAAAACCATTTCAATATATCTGGGTTCAAGTCCAATTGATGGTTCATCTACTAAAAGTACTGAAGGTTTCATAACTAACGCTCTTGATATTTCTAGTAATCTTCTCTCACCTCCAGATAAAACTTTTGCAGG
>CACFCI010000045.1 GCA_902564785.1 uncultured Pelagibacteraceae bacterium
TTACGCCACGTTGACCTAATGCAGGACCGACTGGGGGTGCTGGATTAGCCTGACCTCCCTTAATTTGAAGTTTTATAAATCCACTAATTTCTTTTGCCATTAACTTACCTTTTCAACCTGATTATATTCTAAATCTACTGGTGTAGGACGACCAAATATAGAAACTGACACCTTAAGTCTAGCTTTTTCTTCATCAATTTCTTCAATCATTCCAGTAAATGATGCAAATGGACCATCTACAACCTGTACTTTTTCACCAACACTGTAATCTACACCTGATTTTGGCTGAGCAACACCATCTTTGATCTGACCTAATATTTTTTCTACTTCTTTATCTGAAACTGGAACGGGTATACCTTTTGTTCCTAAAAAACCACTAACCCTCTTTATATTTTTAATCATGTGATAAATATTATTATCCATCTCACTCTTAATTAATACATATCCTGGGAAATATTTTTTTTTTCTTTGAATTCTTTTACCTCTTTTTACTTCAGTTACATCATGAGTTGGTACGATAATTTCTTCAAATTTATCTGCAATTTTAGCTTTGTCTGCTTCCTCCTTTATCAAGGCTGCAACTTTGTTTTCAAAGCTAGAATGAGACTGAACTATGTACCAATTTTTCATTAAATACTCACTTTAAGCAATAGTTCTAAGAAAAATTTCAAAACCTGATCTAAAAGAAGGAAAAATAAAGACATTACAACTGCCATTACAAATACCATCAAAGCACCTTGTAATGTTTCCTTCCAAGTGGGCCAGGTAACTTTAAAGGCTTCTTGTTTAACTTCCTGAATAAATTTAATTGGGTTTCTCATAATTTACTTGCTCAAATTGGCAGGAGCGGAGGGACTCGAACCCTCAGCCTCCGGTTTTGGAGACCGGCGCTCTACCAATTGAGCTACACTCCTATTTATAGAGTTACTCTATAATTTTAGTTACTACTCCTGCTCCAACAGTTCTTCCACCTTCTCTAATTGCAAAGTTTAGTTTCTCTGCCATAGCGATTGGTGTAATTAGTTTAACAGTAAATTTAGCATCATCACCTGGCATAACCATTTCTGTACCAGCTGGTAACTCAACTTCGCCTGTAACGTCTGTTGTTCTAAAATAAAACTGAGGCCTGTATTTTGTAAAGAAAGGAGTATGTCTGCCACCTTCATCTTTTTTAAGTACATAAGCCTGAGCTTCGAATTTAGTATGAGGAGTAATTGAACCAGGTTTACAAAGAACTTGACCTCTTTCAATGTCAGTTCTTTCAATACCTCTCAATAAAATTCCAACGTTATCACCTGCTTCACCAGAATCTAAAAGTTTTCTAAACATTTCAACTCCAGTACAAACTGATTTTTTAGTTTCTTTAATTCCAACTATTTCAACTTCCTCACCAGTTTTAATTACACCTGATTCTACTCTACCAGTTGCAACTGTTCCTCTTCCAGAAATTGAGAATACGTCCTCAATTGGCATCAAGAATGGTTTGTCTACCTCTCTAGTCGGTTGTGGAATGTGTTCATCAACAGCTTTCATTAATTCTAAAATTGAATTTTTTCCAATTTCATCATCTCTACCCTCAACTGCTGCCAAAGCTGAACCTTTAACTATTGGTGTTTTATCACCTGGGTATTTATACGAAGTTAAAAGTTCTCTAATTTCTTCCTCAACAAGTTCAATCATCTCTTTATCATCAACTTGATCAACTTTATTTAAGTAAACAACAATTGCAGGAATACCAACTTGTCTTCCTAAAAGAATGTGTTCTCTTGTTTGTGGCATAGGACCATCTGCTGCGTTAACAACTAAGATTGCTCCATCCATTTGTGCCGCACCTGTGATCATGTTTTTCACGTAGTCAGCATGACCAGGACAGTCAACGTGAGCATAGTGTCTTTTCTCGGTTTCGTACTCAACGTGTGCAGTTGAAATTGTTATACCTCTCTCTTTTTCTTCAGGTGCTTTGTCTATCTGATCATAAGCAACCGCTGTTCCACCGCCCGCTTGTGCTAATACATTTGTAATCGCGGCAGTAAGAGTTGTTTTACCATGGTCGACATGACCTATAGTCCCAATGTTACAGTGGGGTTTATTTCTTACAAATTTTTCTTTTGACATTACGTTTTTACCTCAGTTTATTTGTTTCTTCTAAATTTAATTTCTTGG
>CACFCI010000046.1 GCA_902564785.1 uncultured Pelagibacteraceae bacterium
ATAAGAAAATAGGTATTAAAACTTTAAAACCATTTAAAATAGACAAAAATATTAAAAAAGCCCTGAATAAAATCTCAAAAATTAATCAAGAGATTTTAGATAAAAAACTTTTCCCAATGACTTTAGGTGGAGAACATTCAATAACTCCTGGATGCATTGTTCCTTTTACTAAAAAATATAAAAATATTTGCCTCTTACATTTTGATGCCCATGCAGATTTACGTCAAAGTTATAATGGGGAAAAATTTTCACATGCCTCAGCAATTAGGAGATGTTTGGATTATAAAAATATTTCTTTAATTTCATTTGGGATTAGAAACATTTCGGAAAGTGAAATCCCATTTTTAAAAAAGAATTCTTCAAGAATAAATATTTTTTGGGCAAAAGATAAAAAAAAATGGGATTTGTCTAAATTTAAAAAACTGATTAAAAACAAAAATGTTTATTTAACATTCGATGTAGATGGACTGGATTCAAGTATTATGCCTGCAACTGGTACACCTGAACCAGGAGGACTTTTGTGGGACGAAACATTAGATATAATAAGAATTGCAGCTAAAAACTCAAAAATTGTTGGTGCAGATATTAATGAACTATCTCCAATTAAAGGATTTAATTCTTATAATTTTCTTGTTGCAAAATTAGCTTATAAAATTTTGTCTTATAAATTTTTATATTAAACTTTAATTGGTTTAATAATTTTCAATAACATTCTGAATGGTATCAACATTATTATAGCAACTAAAATTTTTACCGCTAAATCTCCAAGAGATAAAGTAACCCAAGGTACCCCTGTTGCATAAAATGATATTGAGAAAAATAAAAATGTGTCGACTGTTGATCCAATCAAAGATGAAGTAAGTGGGGCAACAAACCACTCTTTTTTTCTTAATCGATCAAAAATTTGAATATCTAACAATTGAGCAGTAATAAAAGCTACCCCTGATCCAATTGCAATTCTAACAGAGATTAAATTTGCAAAATCTGTTGAGAATAACAATGTAAATATAATTCCTATTAAAAAGCCCAAATATACAATTTGCCTTGCTAATAATTTTCCATACGACCTATTTGCTAAATCTGTTATTAAAAAAGCTATTGGATAACTAAAAGCTCCATAAGTTAAAATCTCATTTAATCCAAAATAGTTTATTGGAAACTGAACTAAATAATTAGAAGATAGTACAACAACCCCCATCATTATAGACAAGGTGATAAATAATTTGTTCATTAAGCTGATTTAGCTACAGGTTTCTTTTTAAAAGGAGATTTAATCAAAACTACTTTTTTTAACTTTTTTAATCTAGGAGATAAATTTTTATTTTTTACAGTTTTTAAAAATTCATCAAAACTGCCTTTTTTGTCAACTGACCTTACACCAGAATTACTTACAGTAAGTTTTAAACTTCTTCCAGTAAGCTCACTTGTAAATTTTACTTTTTTAAGATTAGGTAAAAATCTTCTTTTAGTCTTGTTGTTAGCATGACTAACATTATGACCTTTCATAGGAATTTTACCGGTAAGTTCACATTTTTTTGGCATAATAACAGTGCCTATATAAGGGGAGATATTGAAGGCGTCAAGTTTAATACATTTAAGAAATAGTTTTATTTCCAACAATTTCTGTGAAATTTTTGACACCATCTCTTATTAATAATTCTTTTAGGTCTTTTTTAATCATGCCAGCAATATTGGGTCCTTGAAATACCATGCCGGTATACAACTGAACATAATCTGCTCCTAATAAAAACTTATCATAAGCTGCTTTACCAGAGTCAACGCCGCCTACTCCAATTATTTTAATTTTACCTTTAATTAATTTGTAGAATTTACTTATTAAAAGATTTGATTTTTTTTCAATAGGTTTCCCAGATAAACCACCTTTTTGATGTCTCTGTATATTTTGAAGTGTTTCCCGAGAAGTTTCGGAAGTATTTGAAATTATTATTGCGCTTATTTCATTTTCTAAAAGTATTTCTGAAATTAAGTCAATTTGATTTTCACTTATATCTGGTGAAATTTTTACAGCTATAGGAATTTCAGTTTTTAATTGTTTTTTTTTATTTGAAACAGATT